>JBAWXR010000049.1:0-11306 GCA_037143955.1 Actinomycetes bacterium | reverse complement strand
CGAGCGGACGACGGGATTCGAACCCGCGACCCTCACCTTGGCAAGGTGATGCGCTACCAGCTGCGCTACGTCCGCATTAACTCGGAGGGGAACCTTACCGAACAGCACACGACCTGCCCAAACCGGGACGTCCGCCAAGGGAAAGGGCCCCGATGACCCCCCGTGCAGTCTTTGGTGGGCTTGCGGCCCGCAACCTCCTCGAGGTGACATCCGACCTTGGTGTGCTTCAGGGGACTGGTCGATGGGCGGTGGCTTTGCCGTATGCGGGCCAGCCGATCCTGGCCAGATTCGACACGTGGGAGCCCTGGGATGGCGAGGCCGGGTCCTGGGTTGGCCCTCGACCGGACGAATGGGCCTCCTCGATGAAGCAAGCGGCCTATGAACGTGCCGTGGAGGAGACCCGGGAACAGATCGCGGCAGGTTCGGTTTACCAGGCCAATATCTGTCGCGTCCTCAGCGCACCTATGGGCGGTGAAAGTGATGTGTTGGCCCTGCACGCGATCCTCAGTGCTGGCAATCCGGCACCGTTTGGCGGATGCCTGTCCTTGCCCGACCAGTCCGTACACATCGCCACGGCAAGTCCAGAACTCTTCTTGTCCGTGACGATGACGCCACACGGGCGCGTGATCCGATCCGGTCCCATCAAGGGCACGGGTCGGGTAGCAGAGGATCTGACGGACAAGGATCGTGCGGAGAACGTCATGATCGTGGACCTGGTCCGCAACGACCTGTCCCAGGTGTGCGTCCCCGGCAGCGTCACGGTGCCGCAACTCATGCAGGTCGAGCACCATCCGGGGCTGGTCCACCTGGTGTCATGTGTGGAAGGTCTGATGGACAAGGGCGTCACGTGGCAACGGATTGTTGACGCAACATTTCCGCCTGGATCCGTCACGGGTGCCCCTAAGTCCTCGGCACTGCGTCTGATCGAGCGTCTCGAACCGGCATCCCGGGAGTTCTACTGCGGCGCGATCGGATGGGTAGACGCGGATGCGGGCACCGCAAGCCTGGCCGTGGCAATCCGCACCTTCTGGCACGACGGTCATACGCTGAGGTTCGGTACAGGTGCAGGGATCACGTGGGGCTCGGACCCCGCCGCTGAATGGCATGAGACAGAACTGAAAGCGGATCTGCTGGTCCGCTTGGCATCGCAGGGGAGTTCATGAAGGCCTGGATCGGAGATGGTTGCTCGGGTCGGCTCGTCGACCCCGACCACGCAGTCGTGAGCGTGATGGATCACGGGTTCACCGTTGGTGATGGTGTGTTCGAAACGCTCAAAGTCACGGCAGCCGGCCCATTCGCCATGACCCGACACCTTGCACGCCTTCGCGCGTCCGCGAGCGTGGTCGGCCTAGCCGCGCCGGATCTCGATCATGTGCGCGATGCCGCCGCGCAGGTGGTGGTGGCGAACCGAGACGAACTCGGACCACTGGCGCGATTGCGCATCACGTGGACGTCGGGTGCCGCTCCGCTCGGCAGTGATCGCGTCGATGCAGATCCCACACTCGTGATCGCGACGATGCGACAACAGCCGTGGCCTACCACGACCACGGCCATCACGATTCCGGGCGTGCGAAATCCGCGTTCCCTCATCGCCGGCGCGAAGTCGACTTCCTATGCCGAAAACGTTGTGGCTCTCATGCGCGCGCATGCGGCGGGTGCTTCCGAGGCGATCCTTGGTACGACCAATGAGATGGTGTGCGAAGGCTCGGGTACGAACGTGTTCGTGGTCAGGGACGGCCACGTAGTCACCCCGAGTCTTTCGACGGGCTGTCTCAACGGGATCACTCGACAGCTTGTGTGCGAATGGTTCGGCGCGCACGAGGCCGACCTTCCCTTGGAAGCATTGGCTTGTGCGGATGAAGCTTTCTTGACGTCGTCAACCCGAGACGTGCATCCCTTGCATCGTGTGGATGATCGATTCTGGGATTCGGTGGGGCCCGTGACACGTGAGTTGATCAGCGGATTCGCCGCCAGAGAAGCGGCCGACATAGATCCGTAGCGGGAAGTGCGTGCGGCGAAAAGAGTGTGGGGCTCCGGGCAATGACCGGAGCCCCACCCATCTTGGTGCTAGATCACGTGCGGTAGCTGCGCTGAATGGTGAGCGGTGCCCACGTGGAGCCGACACCGGGGGCGGTGCCGGTCAGCGTGCATGAGCCGGACTTGACGGCCTTGAAGTACACCGTGCCGTCCGACGGGTAGGAGATCTTGCACACGCTGCGACCCGCGGTGACGCGCCAGCTGATCAACTGGCCCGCATTGGTGTCCGGACCGGCGGGGGCGATCTTGTACGAGCGCCCCTTGGTGATGTGGCCGGAGTTCGGCGGATTGACGATCGGTACCTGAGTACCGGGTCCGGTGTTCACGGTGTAACCGAAGGTCACGCCCGAGTACGTGCCACCGCCTGGGCTAGTTGCCTTGAGATTGCACTGGCCGGAGGCGTTCACGGTCAACGTGAGACCACTAACAGTGCACGGGCCCGTGACAGCCAACGTCACCGGTGCACCAGAGGACGTGGCTGCCGTGAACGGAACCACGGAGCCGACACCGAGCTGGTACGTGGCATTGGGAGCCCACACGCCAAAGCCCGGCTGAGTCAGTGCGATGTTGTCCTGCTGCGCCGGACCGGCCACGATGGTGACCTTGTCCGTGGTGGATCCGCTCTGGCCACCGTTAGTCGTGAAGTTGGCGCCCATGGTCGCTGTGCCGGCGACGGTTGGTGTCCACGTGAAGGTGGCCACGCCGTTGACGATCGGGACGGAGGCGCTGATCGGTGCACCGTTGAAGGTGAAGCCCACCGATCCCTGGATGCTGCGGGGGATCAACGTGGCCGTGAGCAGCACCGGCACGCCCACGGTCATCGTTCCGGGCTCCGACAGGCTGATGTTGCTGCCGCTGGTCGAAGCGAAGACGACGTCCTGCTGCGAGGTGGAAGCCTGAGCGATGCCGTCGCCCTGATAGTTGGCAATGAACACGTAGGTCCCGGGTGAGGGGGGAGTCCACCACCAGTAGGCGTATGACTGGCCAGCACCGTTTGGTGAGAGGCCATTTGTGCTGACGACGTTGCCGCTGGCATCACGGAAAATGACGTTGCCGGTCGGTGAGTAGGAACTGCCGTTCTGGCTCTGGACGTTGACCGTGATCTTGGTCGCGGTTCCCACGCGGGCGTTGTTGGGCGCGGAGATCTGCGTCGACGTGGGCACATTACGGTCGAAGCTCAGGGTGATGGTGTTGGTCTGGCCCATCAGCACGTAGTTGACGTCGTAGTTGTAGGCCGTGAGCTGCAGCGGAGAACCGCTGGAGGGCACCTGGAAGGACATCGGCACGGTGGAGGCACCGACTCCTACGGAGACGTTGGCCCACTGGGTGTTGTTCTGGTCGATCAGGATGAGGCTGCCCACGGTGAGTGGCGACCCCGCACCGGAGACCTGGTAAGTCACCGTCTGGCCCGGTGTGCCCGACTGGGGACCGGTCATGTTGAGCGAATTGGCGGCGCTGGCGGGAGCCGCCCCCGCCAGGGATCCTGCAACAAGCGCGACCGCGGCGGCCGCTAAGGCAAGGGAATTCTTCATGGAAAGCATGTGCTTCCCCCTTTCTGACACGCTCACCGTAACCCAGCGGCGCGTCGGATAGGCTTTGCGACGCTTCGGGCGATTGGCTCAGTGGTAGAGCACTCGCTTCACACGCGAGGGGTCACTGGTTCGAACCCAGTATCGCCCACCGAGGTTCATGCAGGGGTAGCTGCGGCACCGACGAATGGAGACCACGTGGCCACGACAGCGTTCGAGAAAGTCGGGGGCGACAAGTCCGTCGTCGCGGCGCGCATTAATGGCGAGATCCGAGACCTTGCCACTGAGGTCACTGACAGCGATCTGGTCGAACCCATCGGCGTCTCGACCCCCGAAGGTCTGGCGATCCTCCGGCATTCGGCGGCACACGTGGCAGCACAGGCGGTTCAGCAGGCCTTCCCCGAGGCGAAACTCGGCATCGGCCCACCGATCAAGGACGGCTTCTACTACGACTTCGATTCCCCCCGCCCCTTCACTCCAGACGACCTCGCCGATCTCGAGCAGCGCATGGTTGCGATCGTGAAGTCCGGCCAGCGGTTCCAGCGCCGGGTCGTTACCGAGCAGGAGGCTGTGGCCGAGCTCGCCGGCGAGCCCTACAAGTTGCGTCTCATCGGCAGTGATGGCGGTGCGGACGTCATGGAGGTCGGCGGCGCAGAGCTGACCATCTACGACAACGTTGACCCCAAGACAGGCGAGGTCTGCTGGAAGGACCTGTGCCGAGGGCCACATGTGCCCGATACGAGGTACATCCCGCAAAACGCGTTCAAGCTCATGCGAACTTCTGCCGCGTACTGGCTGGGAGATCAGAAGAACGAGCAGCTCCAGCGGCTGTACGGCACCGCGTGGCCGTCGAAGGACGACATGCGCGCCTACCTGACCATGCTTGAGGAGGCCGAGAAGCGCGACCACCGCAAGCTCGGTGCAGAACTCGACCTGTTCTCATTCCCGGAAGAGATCGGTTCTGGGCTCGCGGTGTTCCATCCCAAGGGCGGTGTCGTGCGTCGCGTCATGGAGGACTACTCGCGGCGCCGTCACGAAGAAGGTGGGTACCAGTTCGTCAACTCACCGCACATCACCAAGGCGGCACTGTTTGAGAAGTCAGGTCACCTGGACTGGTATTCCGAAGGTATGTACCCGCCGATGCAGCTCGACGGAGAAGTCGACGCCGACGGCCACGTCCGCAAGCAGGCGCAGGACTACTACCTCAAGCCGATGAACTGCCCGATGCACAATCTCATCTTCGATGCGCGCGGTCGTTCCTACCGTGAGCTTCCGCTGCGGTTGTTTGAGTTCGGCACGGTCTACCGCTACGAAAAGTCCGGTGTAGTTCAGGGCATGACACGTGCCCGTGGCTTCACGCAGGACGATGCACACATCTATTGCACCAAGGAGCAGATGCCCGCGGAGCTTGATGACCTTCTCGACTTCGTGCTGGGACTTCTTCGCGACTACGGCTTATCGGACTTCTACCTCGAGCTTTCCACTCGCGACCCCAAGAAGAGCGTGGGCTCGGATGCGGAATGGGCCGAAGCGACGGAGGCATTGCGGCAGGCGGCCATGCGTCAGGATCTTGAGCTGGTTCTCGATGAGGCAGGCGCGGCCTTCTACGGCCCCAAGATTTCGGTGCAAGCCAAGGACGCAATCGGACGCACATGGCAGATGTCGACGATCCAGGTGGACTTCCAACTACCCCAGCGATTTGAGCTGGAGTATCAGGCGGCCGATGGCACGCGCCAGCGCCCCATCATGATTCACCGCGCACTCTTCGGTTCGATCGAGCGGTTCTTCGCTGTGCTGCTGGAGCACTACGCCGGCGCATTCCCTCCGTGGCTCGCGCCCGTGCAGGTTGTGGGTATCCCGATCACAGATGAGCATGTGCCGTACCTGACAGACGTTGCCGTGCGCCTGCGTGCACGTGGTGTGCGTGTGGAAATTGATGACTCGGACGATCGCATGCAGAAGAAGATCCGCAGTGCTCAGAAGTCCAAGGTCCCGTTCATGCTGATTGCCGGTGACGAGGATGTCGCGGCTGGTGCGGTCTCATTCCGCTACCGCGACGGAACGCAGAACAATGGTGTGGCGATCGAGGATGCGATTGAGGAAATCGTGGCCGCGATTGCTGATCGAGTGCAGGTGTGATGTGACGGACGCATGGGAGCGCCTGTACACCCCGCACCGGATGGCCTACCTGCGTGGCGAAGGTAAGCCAAGCCACCATGGGCCTGGCGAAGAATGCCCGTTCTGCATCGCACCGGATCTGCCTACCGACGAGGGTCTCGTCGTAGCGCGCGGCGAGGTGGCGTACGTCGTACTCAATCTCTATCCATACAACTCCGGTCACCTGATGGTGTGCCCGCATCGCCATGTCGCCGACTACACCGATCTCACCCAGGCCGAAGTCATGGAGGTGGCAGCCCTGACCCAAGAGGCCATGCGCGCTTTGCGTGCGGTGTCGGGTGCACACGGCTTCAACATTGGCCTGAATCAAGGGGCAGTTTCGGGTGCAGGTATCGCCGGTCACCTGCATCAGCATGTGGTTCCGCGTTGGGGTGGCGATACCAACTTCATGCCGATCGTGGCGGGCACCAAAGTCATTCCGCAGTTACTCGCGGATACGCGCACGCTGCTAGCCGAGGTGTGGTCCGCCTGACACCACGGTGACCGGATAAGCGGGGTCACTCAAGGTCACACCTGCCGCGAGTTCCGGGGCTATGTGCGCAAGGTCGCCGGCGAATGCAGTGCCGCCCTCCACCATGGTGACAACGTAAGGCCGTGCATCACCATCCGTGATCGCCATCATGTCTTGGCCAGCTTCAAGGGTGCCCGCGAGAACCCGCACGATGGTGCCTCGCTCATCGTTGCCCAAGACAAAGGCAACTGAGGTGCCCGTCTGGTCCAACGGTGTAGTTGGGTCGCCGGCGAGGGTCATGAGAACGGGGGCTTCGTGGTCGGACCACGCGGGCGTGGCGTGTGAAACACTCGATGCGATCACATCCAAACCAATGTCTCCGCGCGCTGTGTCGAGTGCGCAGCCGAGCACGACATGGATGCGTGCAGCACGTATGCCGGCTTGAAGCCACGACTGTAAGCGTGATGTCTCGACGCCGTCGCCGGCGAGCAGTGATGCCACGACATCATCGTCCGCAGATTCAGCAACCAGGAGATCGATCACGTCATCGCGATAGCCCTCGGTAAGCGCGCGGTGCTCATCGTCCGTGGGTAGATCATGCGCGCCATCGAGTTCCTGCACGTGAATCACGTCGCCGAGAACGTCGAGGAAACCTGCAAGCTGGTTGGTGTCGTCATGAATGGGTAGGTACGGAATCAATGCGTCGAAGCCCATGACACGGCGCACGATGGCGGCGCACTCGTCGAGGTCAGCGCGCGGCTCGTCCAGATGCGTCACGACGATCGTGGTGGGCAGGTGTGCCACGGATTCCCACAGATCACAGATGTGCGATGCCAGCCCCTGTGTTGCGGACATCACCACGATGACGCCGTCCGATGCGAGCAGGCATGGCATGACCGCTAGTGACGTGGAGTCACTTGTATCGAGCCAGGCGATGTCGGGTCGGTGCGCGGCAAGCTTGTCCGCCACAGCGCTGACCCCGGCGCCCGAGGATCCGACAAGGGCGATACACAGGGGATCACCGTTGGTTCCTACAGGGGTTATCCCCGACGTGGTCACAGGGGCAGCCTTGCGTACTGGCCCGCGGACGGGCAACACGCCATCGATCGGTCCCCTCGTGTCGATAGCATCAGGCGTGCTCAATAACTCCGCGGCGCGGCGTGTGATGTCGGGGATCATTGAGCCTCCTGCCAAGGGACTTCTCAAGATCGGTGTATCGCCAGATGCGATCACGGTCGTCGGTTGTGTGGGTGCGTCAGCCGCGGCCCTATGGTTCTTGCCCCGTGGACAATTCGCGTTAGCTCTGATCGTCATCGGTGTCTTTGCCATCAGTGACCTGCTCGACGGCACCATGGCTCGCATGCGAGGGACGAGCGGACCGTGGGGAAACTTCCTGGATGCCACGTTGGACCGTGTCACCGATGGCGCGGTTTTCGCCGGACTTGCGCTGTATGGCATGCGCGCGGACCTGCCATGGGTGGTGGGTGGCGCTTTGTTCGCCGTCGTCACCGGACAGGTCGTGTCCTACGCCAAGGCTCGTGCTGAGGCAGTCGGTGCGACCGCGAACGTTGGCATCGCCGAACGTGCCGAGAGGCTCATCATCACCGGGGTCGGTGTTCTCCTCGCTGCCTTCGGACTTTCGTTGGCGCTGCCAGCCGCCCTGTGGATCGTGGGCGTGTTGGGATTCATCACGATCGTGCAGCGCATGCTGCACGTCCGCGGGCAGCTGAGGGCCTGATGTCGACCCGGGTCACGGATACCGCGACCGAGTTGGCGTTCTCGCTCGGGTGGGCCGCGATGCGCGGTGTACCTGAGCGCACGGCCTATCGAATGTTTGAGCGTGTTGCCGATCGTACGTGGAAGCGCCAGGGAACATCGGTGGTGCAACTCGAACGCAATCTTTCGCGAGTGCATCCCGATGCCACCACTGCGGAGCTGCGGGAATTGAGCCTGCTAGGGGTTCGTTCACACATGCGCTACTGGTGCGAAGCATTCCGACTTCCTACGTGGAGTAGAGAACGCGTCAGCAGCACCTTCTCGCTTGATCGAGTGCACCTGCTCGACGATGCGATGACCAGTGGTTCGGGCGCGATCATGGTCGTCAATCACGGTGGCAATTGGGACCACGCCGGTGCGTGGGGGGCACTTCGTTACGGCAGTCTCACGACGGTTGCGGAACGGCTCAAGCCCGAAGCAGTTTTTGAGCAGTTTGTGGAGTATCGACAGTCGCTGGGCATGGAAATCCTTCCGCTCGGAGACAGCGACACCTTTCGTGTGCTTGTCCAACGACTGCGCAGCGGTGGTCTCGTCCCCCTGGCAGGAGATCGGGATATCAGTCGACGCGGAGTCGTGGTGGATTTCTTCGGAGAACCTGCATCCATGCCAACAGGTCCCGCGTTGCTCGGCATTCTCACGGGAGCTCCCGTCTACCCCGTGACACTGACATTCGGCGAAGGCGTGGCTTTGGGAACCGTGCACGACCGGATAGCCGTTCCTGAACAGGGTTCGCGCGAAGAAAAGGTTCGGCAGATGACCCAAGGCCTTGCACGGGCGTGGGAGTCAACCATTCCGGAACGAAGCTACGACTGGCACGTGATGCAACCACTGTGGCTCGCTGACCTTGATGCGCGCCGGAGGTCCGCATGAAGATTGGGTTGGTGTGTCCTTACGCGTGGGACATTCCGGGTGGAGTGCGCTCGCATGTGTCCGACCTTGCGATGGCCCTCTCTGATCACGGGCACGACGTCTCCGTCCTGGCGCCTGCCATGGATTCAGCCGACCTGCCATCGTGGGTAAGTGACGGTGGACGTCCGCTCGCGGTGAGGTACAACGGCTCTATCGCCCGACTGAGTTTCGGGGTGAAAGCAACACAGCGAGTGCGTGGCTGGATTCGCGACGGGGACTTCGAACTCGTCCATGTGCATGAGCCAGTGGCACCAAGCCTGTCGGTGCTCGCCCTGTGGGCGGCGCGCGGCCCGCTGGTGGCGACGTGGCATTCATCGCAAGATCGATCTCGCATACTCGCGGCGGGATACGTCGTAGCGCAGACTGCGATGGAGAAGGTCCGCGGTCGAATTGCGGTGAGTGAAGAGGCACGCCGCACTTTGGTGGGGCACCTCGGCGGTGATGCAGTGCTCATCCCCAATGGTGTGCGAGTTCGGGACTTTGCGGGCACTGATCGACTCAGCTCGATACCCAGCGATCGCCCTTCCGCGCTCTTTTTGGGTCGTATGGACGAACCGCGCAAAGGTCTGCAGGTTGCCTTACAGGCGTGGGACAAAGTTGAGCCGGTGAATGCACACCTGTATGTGGCTGGTCCAGGCGATGTTGCCGAGCATGAGGCCCTTGTCCCGAATCACCTTCGTGCGCGAGTCACGTTTCTGGGCACACTCAGCGACGAGGACAAGGCTCGCGCACTGCGGTCGGTCGACCTGTATGTAGCACCGCAGACGGGTGGTGAGTCCTTCGGAATCGTGTTAGTCGAAGCGATGGCCGCGCAGACTGCGATCGTGGCCTCCGATCTCGTCGCGTTCCGCCACGTGTTGGAAGAGGGACGCAGCGGCATGCTCTTCACTACGCGCGACGCCGACGACCTCGCCGCGAAAGCGTCGCAGCTCTTCGGAGATGCGGGTATGCGCGAGGCTCTGGTGGCTGCCGGTTCTGAGCGCGTCAAACAATTTGATTGGGATCGCGTCGTTGCTGACGTCATTGCCGTCTACGAGAGCGTGCACAACCCGGGGGAGCGGGTCACCGAGGACCTCCGGGGACAGATAGTCGGCCGACTCTCGAGATCGGGCGATGCGCGGTGAGTGGAGGGTCGATAGCACTTCTGATCGTGTTTGTACTAGCGGCGTTGGTACTGGGTTTCTACATGAGCTCGACGGCAGGCCGGTTGGATCATCTTCACAAGCGCATCGATACGTCGCGACTCACTCTGGACGCGCACCTCCTGCGGCGATCATCGGTCACGCTTGAAATCGCGGCCTCAGGCCTACTGGATCCTGCAACGAGCATGCTGCTGGCCGAGTCAGCACATGAAGCGCGCTTGTCCATAGATGCCGATGAGGTCGCGCGATCCCAGGCCGAATCCGATCTCACGGCAGCACTGAGAGCGGTGCTCGAGCCTGTCGATGTCGCTGAGATTCGGTCGAGCACGGGTGGGGCAGAGATGCTCGACGAGCTGTCCGCTGCCTGCCAGCGGGTCAATCTGTCGCGCCGGTTCCACAACGATGCCGTCCGTGCCTGCCGAGAGCTGCGGGACCAGGGCTTTGTCCGGGTTTTTCGCCTTGCCGGGCATACGGCCTGGCCCCAGATGGTCGAGATGGACGACGAGGTCCCCGAGGCGATCGGCTAGCCGAGGGTATTCCCGTCGATTCAGCGGGAATGCTCAACTGCCCTACGATTAGGGGGCTCCTGATCGGGGGCGCAAGTCAGTGGAGGTCACCATGTCCGAGTCGGTAGTCGGCACCCAGCGCGTGAAGCGCGGTATGGCCGAGATGCTCAAGGGCGGCGTCATCATGGACGTCGTTGATGCTGAGCAGGCGAAGATCGCCGAGGATGCGGGTGCCGTGGCGGTCATGGCGCTTGAGCGAGTCCCCGCGGACATCCGTGCTCAGGGCGGCGTAGCCCGCATGTCCGACCCCGACATGATCGACGGAATCATCAACGCTGTCTCGATTCCGGTCATGGCTAAAGCGCGCATCGGACACTTTGCCGAGGCTCAGGTCCTGCAGTCACTCAAGATTGACTACATCGACGAGTCCGAGGTGTTGACGCCGGCCGACTACGCCAATCACATCGACAAGTGGGCGTTTGATGTGCCCTTCGTCTGTGGTGCGACCAATCTTGGTGAAGCCCTGCGGCGACTCACTGAGGGTGCGGCAATGATCCGCTCCAAGGGTGAAGCCGGTACCGGCGACGTGAGCAATGCCGTGACGCACATGCGAAAGATTCTCGGTGAGATTCGCCGCCTGTCGTCCATGTCTAAGGACGAGTTGTATGTCGCTGCCAAGGAATTGCAGGCGCCGTATGACCTTGTTGTTGAAGTCGCCACTGACGGTCGCTTGCCTGTGGTGCTGTTTACCGCCGGTGGAATCGCGACACCGGCGGAC
>JBAWXR010000048.1:0-11338 GCA_037143955.1 Actinomycetes bacterium | reverse complement strand
GTGCTCAACCACACCGGGAACCGGACACGAGGCCGGCGGCTCGGGGAAGCCGGACATGCAGGGACGTGCCCGTGGGCACGAAGGGAGAGGTTAGCCCGAGCCCGGGGAGAGAGTCAAAACGCCCCCCTTCGGGACCGGATTCAGTTAGTCGAATAGCTGGCGATAGCGATGATGACGACCACGAGCAGGCCGATCACGAGCGTCGCGGCCATGACCCCGATATTGATCCAGGCCACGATGCGGGCCGCCGTGACCAGGCCGCGGCCACCCATGCGGCCTGCGCTCGCCTGGATCTCCTTGGCGGCCATCGAGGCGAAGACGAGCGCGACAATTGCGGCGATAACCGGACATACTGCCCAGCTAACGACCGCCAGAATCAAGGCGACGACGGCATTGCTGGACGTCGGTACAGCCGACACGGCTGTTGAGCCCACGGCTGACGGGGTTCCCGAAGAAGAGACAGTCGACCCCGTCGCAGTCGGCCACATCTGCGGCGTGGCTTCGGCATCCGCAGGAGAAGACGACGCGGGAGAAGGCGACGCGGGAGAAGACGACGCGGGAGTGTCTGGGATCACTGGCTCAGTCATAGTCGCGACTGTAGCCCGAGAGACCCTTCGAGGAGTTGGCCGCTATGGTGTTGAACAAAGTTACCCACGCGTTCTCAGGGAGGTTCGCCCATGATGGCCAAGGCGAACGAGGCTGCGCTCACGAACACGACCCGTGAGCGCCTCATCGTCGCAGCGGGGCAGCATCTGGCCACTCGCGGTCCGCGGGCCGTCGAACTTCGCGCCATCTGCGTGGAGTTGGGTATCTCCCCCAGCCTGGTGAACTACCACTTCGAGAATCCCGAACAGCTCCTGTGGCTGGCCGCCATTCGCGCGTACGGGCAACACGTTCATGATCAGGAAACTCAGGTCGCCAAGGCATCCACCGGTGCCGCCGCCCTCGAGGCATGGGTCAACGGCACCATCAATTGGATGCGGGACAACCCCGGCACCGCCTCGGTCATCAACTTCCCGCAACAAACTCTCGCGGGGATTTCGGAGGTCGATGGTTACGTCAAAGAACTGTCCACCCTCAGCCGCGCCAACGTGGCCGCTTTGGGGTCAGCAATCCTGGCCACGATCAAAGGCCGCCCCGTGCGCATGGTCTCCGCCCAGCGGGTGGCGCTCCTCATCAAGACCAACTCAGAGTTCGCCTACTGGATGAGCACCGTGGGTTTTGCGTCGCAGGGCGCAGGCATGTGGATTGCTGGGCGCAAGCCCTACAGCCCTCTGTGGAAGGCCTTCGGCTTCAGCCCGGAAAAGCAGATTCGGTCCACGGTCCAGGAATTGATCGCACGGATGTCAAAGACCCCGGCTCACTCGATCCCGGATCTCGACGCACTCGCGGACGCGGAGTAACTCAGTGACGCCAGTCCGAGTTCTCATCGTCGAAGACGAGCCCCTCTATCGCGAACTCCTGGTCAGCGCATTCGAACTTCGCCTTCCAGATGTCACCATCGTCGCCAGCTGCGGCAGCGCCGAGGAAGCAATCCTGTTGGCTGCCGAGTCCGGCATCGATGTGCTGCTGACCGACGTGGACTTAGGTCCAGGGATGACCGGCGTGGACCTGGGAGTGCACCTGCGTAGCCAGGGGCGCGCCACCGGCGTTGTCCTGCTCTCCAACCTCGCCCTCCCGGCAGTGTTGACGACCCTGCCTAGGTCTGCACAGGGCGGCTGGGCCTACCTGCTCAAGACAAGCGTGTCTGACCTGAGCCAGCTCAACGATGCGATCCGCGCGGCAGCCGAAGGTCGCATGATGATCGATCAATCATTGGTGCGAGATCTGTCGCCCAGTCGCAACTCCCCCATCAGCCGCTTGAGCCCCCGACAACGCGAAGTTCTCTCGCGAGTTGCTCTGGGCTGGTCCAACCGGCGCATCGCCGAAGACCTTGTGCTGAGCGTGCGCAGCGTGGAGTCCAACATTTCCGGGATCATCGCCGCCCTAGGCATCGAAGCCGCGGACTACTCGGTCAACCCACGCGTCGCAGCGGTCCTGGCCTACGTGCAGCAATCAGATTTCGAAGGCCTGCGCCAAACCATCTGACCCATGGCTGCCTATTTCACACTGCCGCGCCTGACTCCAGTCTCACCTCGACCCTCGCTCCTGGTCTGCCTGTTCATCCTCGCGTGGGTTCCGGTCCTGCGGATCTCCATCGTGGGAGCAACGGACACTGACGCGTCGCACCAGAAGATCGTCATCCTGCTCGCGGGACTCCTCGGCGCCGGCACGGTCATAGCAATCCACGCAACCATGAGCTGGGCACATGTGCGGGCCACTCATGTCTTCACGTGGGTGACGCTCTACGCCGCGGTCATGGTGCCAGCCGCGTTTGTATTCGTGACCACGCTCATTCTCGGTTCAGTGCACTACGCCTCCGCATCAACCTACGCGGGCCTTTCTCTCGCCATGGTCCTCACCGCATGTGGTTTGGGCTGGGTTGTCGATGAGACCGTCCTGAGGTGGCGGGCCACCCAGAAGACCCGAAGTCAACTCCAGCAACTCGTCTCGGCCACGGAGAACTTCAATCAGCTGCTGACACATGCCGAACTCACGCGATTTCATATCTACAGCGAGCAGATCCACGACAAAGTCATGCAGCCTCTGACGGAGATCGTCCAGCGCTCCGCAGCTCTACCTGATGGCGTGCTGGCCGACGAGCTGGACGCCCTTGTTTCGGGCACCATGCGCCCCCTGTCTCATCTTCTACATCCCGTGAGCGTGCGGGTGGGCCTCATCTCGGCGATGCGTGCGCTCGGCGGTCAATTCGAACTGATTGCCGAGCCAGACCTCCTCGAGAGAGATGCGGCTGGCACGTTGCTCGACCCGAACGTCCGACTTCAGGTGTATCGATGGTCACGAAATCTTGCGAGCACCGACTCTGCTGTCCGCATCACGCTTGATGTGGTCGGCGATCACCTGCGCCTTCGGGCCACAAACGTGACGTCGTCGCGCGACCTTGACCCCATCCAGCAGATTGCCGGCCTGCGACTCATGGAACCGTCCACACTCCTTGCGCCGCTGCAAGGCGTCGAGGCCATCTTCGAGCCGCAGCTTGCCCCGGACGCGAAGTCGCTTCCAGAACGCGCGCATGTGGGATGGCGAGAGCTACTCACCACATCACCCGTGATGAAGCCCGGGGTGGTCGCCGTTGTGGCCGTGGTCACTGCACCAGGACAGGCATTCCTCGACGGATTTCAGGCCAATTCCACAACTTTCCTTGGACTCATCGTCGCCATCGCTATCCCGACCATCCTCGCGTCGACTCTGTCGGGCGTGCCGATCCGGTCCAACAGCACCCGCGGTGCGCTCACCGCTCTAGGCCTGTGGACCTCACTGGGAGTGATCTCGGCAGTTATCCAGTTTCTCACGCTTACGCAATTGGGTACCACCACAGTGGATACCCCCCTCGTAGGCTGGTTCTTAGTGCGTGGAATCTCGCGCTACCTCATCCCCGGTGTTTTGTGGATGACGGCTCATGCCCTGACCAAACGTGCGCAGCGCGACAACGAAAATCTCGCTCAACAACTCGATGAATTGCGCCATGCTCACCGCGAGATTCTCGCTATCGCCGACGGCACTGATCGGTTTGTGGCAGAGACACTCCATCGATCGATCCAAGGTCGACTCAGTGCCGCAGCACTAATGCTGCGCTTGAACCGCTCTACTGAGGCCAGAGCTGAGGTGTCCACGTTGCTTGAGACCACCATTCCAGAACTCATTGCGCGCTTGGACAACACCAACCTGGCCTCGGTCGACTACCGCCAATTCCCCCTGCCGGCTGTTCCGGAGATCGCCGGACTGCGCATCGTGGACACCATCGACTGGGCTGCCCTTGGTCGCCGATCCTCCCCCGTTACGCTGGCCCTCCGGCGCGCTCTTGCCGAGAATGCTGCAAACGCCGCGCGTCACGGACAGGCAACTCACGTGGAGAGCAGTGCACACATTGGTGACGAGGAAGCAACTGTCACCAGCACCGATAACGGAGTGGGCTTCTCAGCGGACACAGTTCCAGGGTTGGGATCTCGACTGTGCGATGAGATGGTGGAGCAGTTTGGCGGTCGCTGGAGTGTGACCCGCCTCGGGGATTCGACGGTATTCAGTATGACCTTGCGCTATCCCGCGCATCTATGACCTTGCGCTATCCCGCGCATCTATGACCTTGCGCTATCCCGCGTAGACGTGTCGAAGGGGGCGCGGCACCAGGCCACGCCCCCTTCGTCAGAAACAGAACTCAGTAACCGCGGTAGTCGAACTCCTCCAGCGGAACGGAGGCGCCTGAGCCACTTCCGAACACGCTGTAGTCGAGATCGTCGTAACCGCTGAAGGTCGCGTACATCGCTGCCTTGGCTTCCTCGGTCGGATCCACCCGGACGTTGCGGTAGATCGGCATGCCCGTACCCGCCGGGATGAGCTTGCCGAGAATGACGTTCTCCTTCAGACCCAGGAGCGGATCGCTCTTGGCCTGGATCGCCGCGTCGGTGAGGACACGGGTCGTCTCCTGGAAAGAGGCTGCCGAGAGCCACGACTCGGTTGCGAGCGACGCCTTGGTGATACCCATCAGCTCGGGGCGACCAGACGCCGGTGTGCCACCTTCGGCAACCACGCGACGGTTCTCGGACTCGAACATCCCGCGCTCCACGAGTTCACCGGTGAGGAACTCCGAATCGCCCGCCTCGATGATCGTGATGCGCTTGAGCATCTGGCGCACGATCACCTCGATGTGCTTGTCATGGATGGACACGCCCTGTGAGCGGTAAACCTCTTGGACCTGGTCCACCAGGTGCAGTTGAACCTGACGCTGACCAAGTACGCGAAGAACCACCTTGGGATCAACAGCGCCGACGATGAGCTGCTGTCCGACGTTCACATGCTGTCCGTCTTCGACCAGCAGTCGAATGCGCTTGCTGACCGGGTGCGAGATCTCCTCGGAGCCATCGTCCGGCACCACGATGATCTTGCGGGTCTTGTCCGCATCGTCGATGCGAACTCGTCCGCTGACCTCGCAGATCGGGGCGACACCCTTGGGGGTGCGAGCCTCGAAGAGTTCGACGACGCGCGGGAGACCGTGGGTGATGTCCTCGCCCGCGACACCGCCGGTGTGGAAGGTACGCATCGTGAGCTGGGTGCCGGGCTCGCCGATCGACTGTGCAGCGACGATGCCAATGGCCTCGCCCACATCGACAAGCTTGCCGGTGGCCATAGAGCGGCCGTAGCACATGGCACACGTGCCCACGCTGCTCTCGCAGGTGAGAACCGAGCGCACACGGATGGTCTCTGCGCCTGCAGCGACAAGCTCGTCAACGCGAACAGTCGACAGCTCCTCGCCCGCATGGCCGACGACCTTGCCGTCCACCTCCACGTCACGAGCCAAGGTGCGTGTGACGACCGCGCTCTCCGCGTGATCGACGACGCGCATCCCGTCAGCGGTCTTGACACCGATGACAGCAACGTTGCCCTTGTCAGTTCCACAATCCACTTCGCGAATGATCACGTCCTGAGAGACGTCGACCAGTCGACGGGTCAGATAACCGGAGTCCGCCGTGCGAAGCGCGGTATCGGCCAAACCCTTGCGAGCACCGTGGGTGGAGATGAAGTACTCCAGAACCGACAGGCCTTCGCGGAAGTTGGACTTGATCGGGCGAGGGATGATCTCGCCCTTTGGGTTGGCCACCAGACCGCGCATACCGGCGATCTGACGCACCTGCATGAAGTTACCGCGAGCACCGGAGTCGACCATCATGTGCACAGGGTTCGTGCGCGGGAAGTGATCGCGCATGGCCTTGGCAACCTCATCGGTTGTGAGTGTCCAGATCTCGATGAGCTCCTGACGACGCTCGGAGTCGGTGATCAGGCCACGCTCGTACTGCTTCTCAACCTTGGCTGCCTTCTCCTCCGCGATGGCCAGGAGTGCGGCCTTCTGCGGCGGGGTGACGACGTCAGAGATCGAGATGGTGACTCCCGAGCGGGTCGCCCAGTGGAAGCCCAGTGCCTTCAACTGATCGAGCGTGTTGGCGACATCAACCTTGGCGTAGCGCTCGGCCAAGCGATTGACCGTGGCGCCGACGACCTTCTTGTCGACATGCTGATTCACGAAGGGGTAATCGTCCGGCAGCGCCTCGTTGAACAAAGCGCGACCCAACGTGGTGTCGAGCAGGAACGGCTCGCCCGGCAGCCAACCGTCGGGAGCTGCCCAACCCTCCGGCGGCAGGCCCGACGTGATGCGGATCTTGATCGGAGCCTGCAGATTCAGGGTGCCGTTGTCGAGCGCGAGGATTCCCTCGGCGACCGAGCTGAATGCGCGACCTTCGCCCATGGCACCGGGAGCTTCTGATGTCAGGAAGTAAATGCCCAGCACCATGTCCTGCGTCGGCGTGGCCACGGGACGACCGTTGGCCGGCGACAGAATGTTGTTGCTCGACAGCATGAGGATGCGGGCCTCAGCCTGCGCCTCTGCCGACAGCGGCAGGTGGACTGCCATCTGATCACCGTCGAAGTCCGCGTTGAAGGCGGTGCACACGAGCGGGTGAATCTGGATGGCCTTGCCTTCAATGAGCTGTGGCTCGAAGGCCTGGATGCCCAGACGGTGGAGGGTTGGTGCGCGGTTGAGCAGCACCGGATGCTCTGCAATGACCTCTTCGAGAACGTCCCACACGACCGCACGCGAACGCTCAACCATGCGCTTGGCGCTTTTGATGTTCTGAGCGTGGTTGAGATCGACAAGGCGCTTCATGACGAAGGGCTTGAAGAGCTCGAGGGCCATCTGCTTGGGCAGACCACACTGGTGCAGCTTGAGCTGTGGGCCGACAACGATGACCGAACGGCCGGAGTAGTCGACGCGCTTGCCCAGCAGGTTCTGGCGGAAGCGGCCCTGCTTGCCCTTGAGCATGTCGGACAGCGACTTGAGCGCGCGGTTGCCCGGACCGGTGACCGGACGGCCACGACGACCGTTGTCGAACAACGCGTCGACGGCCTCTTGAAGCATGCGCTTCTCGTTGTTGACGATGATCTCGGGTGCACCGAGATCAAGCAGGCGCTTGAGGCGGTTGTTGCGGTTGATCACGCGGCGGTACAGGTCGTTGAGGTCCGAGGTGGCGAAGCGGCCACCGTCGAGCTGAACCATGGGACGCAGGTCCGGCGGAATGACCGGGACAGCGTCAAGCACCATGCCACGAGGTGAGTTAGTGGTGGTGAGGAAGGCATGTACGACCTTGAGTCGCTTGAGCGCACGAGTCTTCTTTTGTCCCTTGCCGTTCTGCACGATGTCGCGCAGGATCTCCGACTCGGCTTCGAGGTCGAAAGACTCCAGGCGCTTTTGAATCGCAGCAGCACCCATGCCACCGTCGAACCAGCGGCCGTAGCGGTCACGCATCTCACGGAACAGCATCTCGTCACCTTCAAGGTCTTGGACCTTGAGCGTGCGGAAGCGATCGAAGATGCGGTCAAGGCGCTCGATGTCACCATCGGCCTTGCGGCGGATGCTGGCCATCTCGCGCTCGCCTGACTCGCGGACCTTGCGGCGCACATCGCTCTTCGCACCATCAGCCTCGAGCTCAGCCAGATCAGCTTCGAGCTTCTTCTGGCGCGACTCGATGTCGTTGTCACGACGCTGCGCGATCTGCTTCTTCTCGACACCCAGCTGTGCTTCGAGAGTGGGCAGAGCCTCGTGGCGTCCGTCGACGTCTACCCACGTGATCATGTAGGCGGCGAAGTAGATGACCTTCTCGAGGTCCTTGGGCGCCAGGTCGAGCAGGTAGCCCAGACGGCTCGGGACACCCTTGAAGTACCAGATGTGGGTGACCGGAGCGGCGAGCTCGATGTGGCCCATGCGCTCACGACGAACCTTGGCGCGAGTGACCTCGACGCCGCAACGCTCGCAAATGATGCCCTTGAAGCGCACGCGCTTGTACTTTCCGCAATAGCACTCCCAGTCGCGGGTAGGGCCGAAGATCTTCTCGCAGAACAAGCCATCCTTCTCCGGCTTGAGCGTGCGGTAGTTGATCGTTTCCGGCTTCTTTACCTCGCCATAGGACCACGTGCGGATGTCATCCGCAGTGGCCAAGCCGATGCGCAGTTCGTCGAAGAAGTTAACGTCTAGCACTGTGATGTCCTTCGCTTCGTAACGGGCTTCAGGTCAGTTCTGGTAGAGCTACAGCTCTTCGACACTGCTCGGCTCACGCCTAGACAGATCGATGCCGAGCTCCTCGGCGGCACGGAAGACGTCGTCGTCGGAATCGCGCATTTCGATCGCGACGCCGTCGCCGGAGAGCACCTCAACGTTGAGGCACAGCGACTGCATTTCCTTGACGAGAACCTTGAACGATTCGGGGATACCCGGCTCGGGGATGTTCTCGCCCTTGACGATGGCTTCGTACACCTTGACGCGACCAAGCACGTCGTCGGACTTGATGGTGAGCAACTCCTGCAGTGCGTAGGCAGCGCCGTACGCCTCGAGGGCCCACACCTCCATCTCGCCGAAACGCTGTCCACCGAACTGCGCCTTGCCGCCCAGTGGCTGCTGGGTGATCATCGAGTACGGGCCGGTCGAGCGGGCGTGAATCTTGTCGTCGACCAAGTGGAGCAACTTCAGGATGTAGATGTAGCCCACAGAGATGCGACCCGGAATGGGCTCACCACTGCGACCGTCGAACAACTTCGCCTTACCGTCCGGACCAACGAGGTGGTAACCGTCGGCTGTCGGACGCGTGGAGTCCAGGACGAGTGCGAGTTCTTCTTCGCGCGCACCGTCGAACACCGGAGTAGCGACCTTGGAACCGCGCGGAACCGACACGAGTTCCTTGGGCAGTCTCGCCGCACGCGGATCCTTCTCATCGACTTCCCAGCCCGCGGCAGCAGCCCAGCCCAGGTGAGTCTCAAGAATCTGGCCCACGTTCATCCGGCCGGGAACGCCGAGGGGGTTAAGAACCACGTCGACCGGAGTGCCATCCTCGAGGAAAGGCATGTCTTCGGGCGGCAGGATCTTGGCGATCACACCCTTGTTGCCGTGGCGACCTGCGAGCTTGTCTCCCTCGGTGATCTTTCGCTTCTGCGCGATGTAGACGCGCACCAGACGGTTGACACCCGGCGGGAGCTCGTCGCCCTCGTCGATGTCGAACACGCGAACGCCGATGACCTTGCCGGACTCACCGTGGGGCACCTTGAGCGAGGTGTCGCGCACTTCGCGCGCCTTCTCGCCAAAGATTGCGCGCAGCAAGCGCTCTTCCGGCGTCAGTTCGGTCTCGCCCTTGGGTGTGACCTTGCCGACCAGAACGTCACCCGGGACGACATCCGCACCGATGCGGATGATGCCGCGCTCGTCGAGGTCGGCGAGCACCTCTTCGGACACGTTGGGGATATCGCGGGTGATCTCTTCCGGACCCAACTTGGTGTCGCGCGCGTCGACTTCATGCTCCTCGATGTGGATCGAGGACAGCACGTCGTCCTGCACAAGGCGCTGGTTGAGGATGATCGCATCCTCGTAGTTGTGGCCTTCCCATGACATGAAGGCGACAAGCAGGTTGCGACCCAAGGCCATTTCGCCGAGCTCGGTCGACGGACCGTCGGCGATGACCTGACCCTCGATGACGCGGTCACCCTGGCTGACGATCGGCTTCTGGTTGAAGCACGTGCCCTGATTGGAGCGGTGGAACTTCTCCAGGCGGTAGGTGCGGTAGTTGCCGTCATCCTCAGCGATGGTGACGAGATCTGCGGAGACCTCACTCACCGCACCGGGCTTGAGCGCCTTGACCACGGCGGCGGCGTCGTAGGCGGCGTGGAACTCCATGCCGGTGCCAACAAGCGGCGCCTCGGCACGAAGCAACGGAACTGCCTGGCGCTGCATGTTGGAACCCATGAGCGCGCGGTTTGCATCGTCATGCTCAAGGAACGGAATCATTGCGGTTGCTACAGACCACAGCTGACGCGGTGAAACGTCCATGTAGTCAACGTCGCCAGGAAGGATGTAATCAACTTCGCCACCCTTACGGCGAACAAGCACGCGATCGTCAAGCATCTTGCCGGTGGAGTCGATCGTGGTGTTTGCCTGAGCAACCACATGCAGATCTTCTTCATCGGCTGTCAGGTAGTCGACCTCATCGAGAACGCGACCGTTCACAACCTTGCGGTAAGGAGTTTCGATGAAACCAAATGCGTTAACGCGACCGTAGGTTGCAAGTGAACCGATCAGGCCAATGTTTGGGCCTTCAGGGGTTTCAATTGGACACATGCGACCGTAGTGCGACGGGTGAACGTCGCGGACTTCGAAGCCTGCACGCTCACGGGACAAACCACCCGGTCCAAGTGCTGAAAGACGACGCTTGTGCGTCAAGCCAGCAAGTGGGTTGGTCTGGTCCATGAACTGCGACAACTGGGAAGTTCCGAAGAACTCCTTGATCGAAGCAACAACAGGGCGAATGTTGATCAGAGTCTGTGGCGTGATTGCTTCCACATCCTGCGTGGTCATGCGCTCGCGAACAACGCGCTCCATGCGGGAAAGACCGGTGCGAATCTGATTCTGAATCAGTTCACCGACGGTACGAAGGCGACGGTTGCCGAAGTGGTCAATGTCGTCAGTCTCTACGCGGATTGCGCCGCGAGGACCTTCGATTGATGCCTCACTTGCGTGCAAGCAGACCAAGTACTCAACGGTCTGCACGATGTCTTCGAGAGTCAAGACACTCTGAGTCAACGGCAGATCAAGACCAAGCTTCTTGTTGATCTTGTAGCGACCAACCTTGGCGAGGTCATAACGCTTTGGGTTGAAGTAAAAGTTGTCGAGCAAGTTGCGTGCGTTATCAAGTGTTGGTGGTTCGCCAGGGCGCAGCTTGCGGTAGATGTCGAGAAGCGCATCTTCCTGAGTTGCGATGTGATCCTTTTCAAGGGTTGCCATGAAGGTTTCGTACTTACCGAAACGCTCCGCAATTTCCTCGGTGGTCATGCCAAGTGCCTTCAAGAGCACGGTGACTGGCTGCTTGCGCTTGCGGTCAACGCGAACTGCAACGAGGTCTTTCTTGTCAATTTCAAACTCAAGCCATGCGCCCCGGCTTGGGATGATCTTGCAAGCAAAGACGTCTTTGTCCGTTGCCTTGTCGACTGAGCGGTCAAAGTAGACGCCAGGTGAGCGAACGATCTGCGACACCACGACACGCTCGGTGCCGTTGATGACGAAGGTGCCCTTGTTGGTCATCAGTGGGAAGTCGCCCATGAACACCGTCTGGGACTTAATTTCGCCAGTCTCGTTGTTCATGAACTCTGCCGTTACGAACAACGGTGCTGAGTACGTGAAGTCTTTGTCCTT
>JBAWXR010000047.1:0-11496 GCA_037143955.1 Actinomycetes bacterium | reverse complement strand
CAATCATCCTGTCGCTGGTGGCGCCGTACACGTCCGAGGACATGTGGAACCGACTCGGCCATGAGCCCACGGTGTTCCTCGCGGGCTGGCCCACGGTTGATCCGGCACTGCTGGTCGAGGACTCGGTGACGTGCGTGGTGCAGATTGCGGGCAAGGTGCGCGAGAAGTTCGACGTCAGCCCCGATATCTCCGAGGACGACCTGCGCGCACTCGCGCTTGCTGCGCCCGGAGTCATCAAGGCACTCGAGGGCCGCGACATCAAGACGGTCATCGTGCGGGCGCCCAAGCTCGTCAACATCGTTCCTGCCTGACATGCAATCGCTGACGGCGGCGCAAGCCCGAAGCGTGGCGCTATGGCGGCAGGGCCTTCTGGGCGAAGCCCCGAAGGTGGGTACCGCTGCAACTCAGCGCCGGCGAGTTCACGACATGGTGCGCCATCTCGGTGCGGTGCAGCTCGACACCATCTCCACCCTTGCGCGCACGCATGAGCTCGTGGCATACGCGCGCTATGGAGCGATCGCTCGGTCGAGCATCGAGGCGGGTTATTGGAATGGTGAATCGAGCTTTGAGTACTGGTCACACGCGGCATGCATCCTGCCGATGGAGTCGTGGCCACTCTTCGCCTTTCGGCGTCGCCACTACATCAGCCGTCGACAGCACTGGCATCTGGTGAAGGAGTCTGGACTCAAGCGTGTTCTCACACGTCTGACGGCCGAAGGTCCGGTGACGACGAGTGACCTCGGTGGCGCCAAGTCCTCGAGCATGTGGTGGGACTGGTCGGATTCCAAGATTGCCGTCGAATGGCTGCTCAGCATCGGGACAGTGGTGTGCACGCAGCGCACCGGATGGCGTCGCGTCTACGACCTCGCTGAGCGCGCTATCCCGGTCGAGCTCCGCGAGCAGCCGGGCTGGCGAACAACCGGGGGAGTGCTCGGCCCCTCGGACGCGGAATGCATGACCGCGCTCGTCACTCAATCGTTGGATGTGATGGGCATCGGCACCCTCGACGACATCGCCGATGTCCATCGCCTCGGCAAGACACCGACCAAGCGGGTGCTGGCAGATCTGGGTGTTGAGCAGGTGCAGGTGGAGGGCTGGGATCAACCCGCATATCTGAGTGCTGCGGCGTCCACCTGGCTCTCGCGAGGAGCGCGCACGACGTCGCCGGCTGCATCACGCACGACTTTGCTCTCGCCCTTCGACTCCCTTATCTGGCATCGCCCTCGCACCGATCGACTCTTTGGCATGGAGCACCGGCTTGAGGCCTACACGCCAGCACACAAGCGCGTGCACGGGTATTTCGCCATGCCGGTCCTGCACCGCGGCGAGTTGGTGGCCCGTATCGACCCGGCTCGTGACAAGACGTCAGGTGATGTCGTGCTTCGAGCCAAGCGCGTCACGTTCGAAGATTCCCGGGCGTCCACAATCGCGGGCACGGCCGCCGCGCTGCGCGAGGCGGCAACGTGGGTCAAGGCTGACTCCATTGAGGTAGACGACGTCCGTCCCACATCAGCGCGACGTGCACTCGTCTCGGCCATCTAGGGTCGTGGACATGTCACGCGTTGCGGTGATCACAGACTCCACGTCGTACCTGCCGACCGGCTGGGCGCTTCGGGAGGGCATTGGCATCGTGCCGGTGCAGGTGATCGTGGCGGGACGAGCCTTCGATGAGACCGATGGCGATCAGGCGCGTGCGGTCGCCGAAGCGCTAAAGGAGTGGAAGCCCGTCACGACGTCGCGTCCCACGCCGGCTCGATTTCTCGAGGCATACGGCGCTGCCATGGCGGGCGGTGCGACAGAACTCGTGGTAGCGACCTTGTCCAGTGCGTTGTCGTCGACCTATGAGTCGGCCGTGATTGCGGCGCGGGAGAGCTCCATGGATGTCACCGTCGTTGACACGCGCACGATCGGCATGGCGCTTGGCTTTGCTGTAGTTGCGGGCGCGCAAGCTGCACGTGACGGCGGATCAGCGGGCGAGGTCGCGTCGGTCATCGAGCGACGAGCGGCAGCGTCGTCAACCTTCTTCATGGTCGACACGTTGGAATACCTCAGGCGCGGCGGGCGCATCGGGGCCGCGCGCGCGGTCATGGGTCAAGCTCTGCAGGTCAAGCCGATTCTCACCGTGCGTGACGGGTCGGTGGTACCGCTTGAGCAAGTACGCACCGCAGGCAAGGCGCTGGCGCGGCTCGAAGAACTTGCCGTGACCGCGGTGACCGCGGCCGGTGGGCGGGTCGACCTAGCTGTCCAGCACCTTGTGGCTGACGAACGCGCACGTGACTTGGCGGATCGTCTGCGCAACCGCGTTCCGGGGATCACAGTCGTGGAGTCGCCTGTCGGTGGTGTTGTGGGTGCGCATGTAGGACCAGGACTGGTTTCCGTCGTGGTGTCACCACGCACGTAGTTCAAGGACAGTTGGGGGCGTTCGACACATTCGAAGCACGATCCACAGCGGCTGTCGTGCATCCACAGTCAGCTGCCTGTGGCAAGGGGGAGGTCCGTAGCTTGCTTACCGTCCGCGCATGCGGTCGTGGGCGAAGTCAGGAACGGCAGCTTCTCTTCGACTCGCGCATGTCATAGGGCTTCGCGAGGTCGAACCTGACGGAGTTACCGGTTCGACTGACAGGATCGACACCCCGCGGGGGTCGTGGACGTATCCGTCCTTGCGCGGGGCATCGGTCCTGCTCCTAGCGGCATTGGCGGTCGCTGTCTGGTGGTGGTGGACCGGCCGTCCACACGACGTCATCCCGGCCCCGACCATGTTGTCGCCGGGGGTTGCGATTGTCGGCGCATCCGCCGAGGCCGGCCCCGCTCCACCGCAGACCAGCGTGGTGGTTCATGTAATCGGCAAAGTCCTGCGTCCGGGGCTGGTTCGCTTACCACCGGGATCTCGAGTGGCAGATGCCATCGCGGCGGCCGGCGGGGTCACCGATCCCCAGGCGAATGCCACCGTCAACCTTGCCCGCATGCTCATTGACGGTGAGCAGGTGACGGTCGGCGTATCCCCACCCGGAGCCGCTGGGTCAACCACGGTGTCACTCTCGACAGCGACGCCGGAACAACTCGACTCATTGCCGGGCATAGGTCCGGTACTCGCGGCTCGCATTGTGGCGTGGCGATCCACGCACGGTCCGTTCCGCAGCGTTGACCAACTTGGTGATGTGCCTGGCATCGGACCTTCGCTGCTGGGCCAGCTCACCGGTGCCGTGCAGCCGTGAGTGGTAGCGAGCGCCCGCTGGGGGATCTGCGCCTGCTACTCCCGGCCGTGGTCGCGTGGGTCACCGTGGCGGTCGTGGTGGCTGTCATCCCCGATCCTTCGGCAAAGGATCTGGCCGGCCCTGCCGTCGCGGGGGTGGTACTGAGCGCGTGCGGGGGCGTGATTGCGATACGAAGGCGCGCGCAGCCCATCGCCATGGCCATAGTGGTGATGTTCGGATCGATGTCGGTCGCGGCTCTCGCGGCGTCAATTCACGTGTCCGCACTCGCCCAGGAACCACTCGCCTCATGGGCGAAGGCCCGATGTGACGTCGTCGTTGAAGGAGTCGTGACCACGGAGCCGCAGACTTTCGTGGCCCGCCAGGCAGCCGTATGGCAGGACAGTCAGATCATTCAAGCGGGCTTGGCTACGACGCGCGTGACATGTACTCAGAAGGTCACCGACATTCAGGTGCCCCTCCTGGTTCGGGTGAAAGATCGGGCTCACCTTCCGCCACCGGGCTCAATCGTCTCGGCGCAGGGACGACTACTGACATCCGCGTCACCGTCGTCAGCCGCTCTTCTCATGGCAGACGCCATCAAGGTGCGCGCAGGGCCGGGTGTCCTCGATGCACTCACTCATGCGATGCGGATGGGATTGCAGAAGGCGATGGCGCACGTTCCAGTGGCGCCCGGAGCGCTTGTGGCTGGACTTGCCGTAGGCGATGACTCAGCTTTGCCGCCTGACACCGCACAAGACATGCAATCGGCTGGCCTATCGCATTTGTCTGCTGTGTCAGGCGGCAACGTTGCGATCGTGCTGGGACTGGTTCTTGGTCTCGCCGGCTTGGCGCGTCTGGCACTCCACTGGCGAGTTGTGCTGGGGCTCAGTGCGCTCGTGGCCTTCGTCGTGCTTGTCGGACCACAGCCAAGCGTTCTGCGCTCTGCGGTGATGGGAGCGGTGATCGTACTGAGTCTGCTCACCGGTGGCCGGCGAGCAGGTCCATCCGTGCTTGCTGCTGCCGTCATTGTGCTCGTCGTGGTGTCACCGGACATCGCTGTTACCTGGGGATTCGCACTGTCGGTGTTGGCAACCGGTGGGCTGATCATGCTGTCGCCCGCGATTGAGCGGTTACTTGCGCGATGGAGAGTCACGTGCACGTGGCCGCTGCGGTTGCGTCAGGGTGTCGCGCTCACGTGCGCGGCGCAGGTCGCCACCCTGCCCGCGCTCGCGGCGATGGGGGCCTTCGCCGGATGGGCGTCTCTTCCGTCGAACCTGCTTGCCGAGCCGGTCGTCGCGCCTATCACTGTTCTCGGTCTTCTCGCCGCACTCGTCGCGCCATGGTGGCCGGGTGCGGCGACCCTGCTGGTGTGGGTCGCAGCGATCCCTGCGCGATGGTTGCTATGGGTCGCCCACTCCTGTCTGCAATTGCCCTTCGCTTCAGTGGGCTGGCCCACGGGAGTCACCGGTGTGATGCTGTGCGCAGCGATCGTCGTGGCGATCGTCGTGGGTCGATATGTGCAGCGACGCTGGCACCCACGTCGGTGCTGGTGGATCGCGATGGCGGGTGTGGCCTTGGCCGGCTGCGTCGTCGCGTTGGGTGGCCGCCGCGACTGGCCACCGCCGGGGTGGTTCCTCATCATGTGTGATGTCGGACAGGGCGATGCGATCATCCTGCGCTCGGCAGAACACGAAGGCGTGCTTGTCGACACCGGCCCCGACCCGGCCCGAGTGGATCGATGTCTTCACGATGCGGGCATCTCTCGACTCCCGGCCATTGTTCTCACGCACTTCCATGCTGACCACGTCAACGGATTGCCAGGCGCATTACGGGATCGCAGCATCGGCAGCATCCTGGTCACACCCATTCGCGAGCCGGCCTCGGACGCTCGCGATGTGGACACCTGGTCACGCGGTATTCCGGTGTCGATCATCACGGCCGGTGACATGCGCATGATCGGCGACGTGTCATGGCGGGCACTGTGGCCCGCTCGGGTCCTGCACACCGGCTCCGTACCGAACAACGCCAGCGTCGTACTCGATGCGGTGGTTGCGGGGGAGCGCGTGCTGCTCACGGGCGATGTGGAGCGAGAGGCCCAGAGTGCTGTTCTGTCGAACCTACATGCCTTCGATGTGGTTAAGGTTCCCCATCACGGCAGCAGCAATGCTGTCGACGACCTTGCGAAGAAGGCTCCTGCGCCGTTCGCACTCATCAGCGTCGGCGCCGGCAACTCCTACGGACACCCGGCACCCTCGACTGTGGAGGCATGGGTCGCCTCGGGTGCCACAGTCCTTCGCACGGATCTCAGCGGCGACATTGCCATGGTGAAATCACCGGCGGGGCTGGCGGCGGTCACCCGCGGATAGGCTGAATGAACGATGTCCAGCCTCACCCTCATCCACGGCAAGGAGCCGATCCTTGTGCAGCGGTCGCTGCGCGAGGCGATCGCTGCTGTGACAGCCCAGGACCCGACCGTGCAGGTCGTCGAGGTGGCTGCCGGATCGGAGGATGGCGGATCCGCGATTCGTATGGCGTGCTCACCCACACTGTTCGGCGACGCCTCCGTCGTTGTCGTCACAGGTGTGGAGTCGGCTGACGACACTGCTCTGGCCGTCTTGCAGGACAGCATCGACAATCCGGTTGACGGTGTTCATCTGGTCCTCATCCACCCCGCCGGCAATGCGGCCAACAAGGCCATCGTTGAGAAGGCCAAAGCCGCAGGCGCGCGAGTCTTTGACTGTGCACCTCTCAAAGGCGCCAAGGCCTACCGCGAATTCGTCACCCGCGAGTTCTCGGTACATCGACGCAAAGCGACGCCCGATGCCATTGAGGCTCTCATCGACTCGATCGGCACCGACGCCGCGATGCTCGCCGGCGCTGTGACCCAACTGGTCAGTGATGTCGATGAGACTCCGCTGTCAGCGATGCATGTGCACGAGTACTTCACGGGTGTCGCTGAGGTGAGTGGATTTTCCATCTCTGACGCAGCCTGGTCGCGACGCGAAGTCGACGTGCGACGCCTCGTGCGTCAACTGGCCACCATCTCGGGAAGCGGGAGCGGACCCATGACTGTCGCGGCGCTTGCAACCGGGGTGCGCACGCTGATCAAGGTCGGTGGGCTTACGGGCGCAAGCGATACGGCAATCGCACGCGAGGCGGGCATCCCCGACTGGAAGGTGCGGCAGCTTCGCGACCAATGGGCGCGGTGGGGTTCGGACCAACGTCGATTGGCGGCCAGCGTTGTTGCCTTGGCGGACGCGGATGGCGCAATGAAGGGCGGAGTTGAGATCGACTCGGCCTTGGACAACGAGCAAAAGCTTTACGCGTTGGAGAGCCTCATCGGCTCGATTGCTCACCGATCCGGTGAGCGCGCACCCGCCTAGAAAAGGCGTGCGGCGGGTTCAGCTAGAGCGCCGAGACCTTCTTGTCGATCGCGGACTTGCGGTTGGCGGCCTGGTTCTTGTGAATGACGCCCTTGCTGACCGCGGTGTCCAGCGCCTTGCTGGCCTCGCGTGCTGCGGCGGACGCGACCGTGGCGTCACCGGCTGCAGCGGCCTCGCGGAACTTGCGCACCGACGTCTTCAACGAGGACTTGACGGCCTTATTGCGCAGGCGCGCCTTCTCGTTGGTGCGGTTGCGCTTGATCTGCGACTTGATGTTCGCCACGGGGAGCCTTCGTTCGGTCGATGGAGCAGATAAATGGAGAAGAGGGGTGGAACTGGCTGCCGTCAGGCAGCGGCCCAGAGTACCCGTAGGCTGGCCCCCGGCCCAAATCGGGCTAAACCGCCCCGGCACCCGGCCTCCACGGCCCCGGTGCTTGACCCGTGAGGACCCGAGTGACGCCCTGGCAGCCCGGAAGCACCGATCCGTCGGTGATCCGGAATTTCTGCATCATCGCGCACATCGACCACGGCAAGTCGACCCTGGCCGACCGCATGCTTCAGGTCACCGGTGTGGTCGACCCTCGTCAGATGCGGGCCCAGTACCTGGACCGCATGGACATCGAGCGCGAGCGCGGCATCACCATCAAGAGCCAGGCCGTACGCCTGCCGTTCACGGCCGATGACGGGAAGCACTACGTCCTCAACATGATCGACACCCCCGGTCACGTGGACTTCACGTACGAGGTATCCCGGTCGCTGGCCGCATGTGAAGGCGCCATCCTGCTGGTCGATGCGGCACAGGGCATCGAGGCGCAGACTCTCGCCAACCTGTACCTCGCGCTAGAAAACGACCTCGTCATCGTCCCGGTGCTCAACAAGATCGACCTCCCTGCGGCGCAACCCGAGAAGTATGCGGCCGAACTCGCCCGCATCATTGGATGCGACCCCGCTGATGTCCTGCTGACCTCGGCCAAGACCGGCCTCGGAGTCAAGGAAGTTCTGGAACGCGTGGTCGAGATGGTTCCTGCGCCGCAGGGCAACGCCGAAGCGCCCGCACGCGCCATGATTTTCGACTCGGTCTATGACACCTATCGCGGTGTTGTGACGTACGTCCGCGTGGTTGACGGACATATCGGCACGCGCGAGAAGGTCGAAATGATGTCGACCGGCGCGATCCATGAATTGCTTGAGGTGGGTGTCATCAGCCCCGAGCCGATCCCGTGTCAGGGCTTGGGTGTCGGAGAGGTCGGCTACCTCATCACGGGTGTCAAGGATGTGCGCCAGTCGCGCGTCGGCGACACCATCACGTCGTCGGTCAAGGGCGCGACCGAAGCACTCGGGGGCTACAGCGATCCCAAGCCGATGGTGTATTCCGGGCTCTACCCCATCGACGGTTCGGACTACCCGCTGCTGCGCGATGCCCTCGACAAGCTCAAGCTCAACGATGCCGCGCTGGTGTACGAGCCGGAGACCTCCTTGGCCCTGGGCTTCGGGTTCCGGTGCGGGTTCCTTGGGCTACTCCACATGGAAATCGTTCGCGAACGACTCGAGCGCGAAGCGAATCTGGATCTCATCTCCACCGCGCCCAACGTCATCTACCGACTTATCGAGGACTCGGGCATTGAAGTCGTCGTCACGAATCCGAGCGAGTTCCCCAATCAGAAGATCGCTCGCATTTTCGAGCCCGTGGTCAAAGCCACCGTGATTCTTCCCAGCGAGTTCGTCGGCACTGTCATGGAGCTGTGCCAGCAGCGACGCGGGGCACTGCTGGGTATGGACTATCTCTCCGAGGACCGGGTGGAATTGCGCTACACGCTCCCCCTTGCCGAAATTGTCTTCGACTTTTTCGATCACCTCAAGTCGCGCACGCGTGGATACGCCTCACTCGACTACGAACTCAGTGGCGAGGAGGAGTCGGACCTCGTCAAGGTCGACATCCTTCTGCACGGTGAACCGGTCGATGCGTTCAGCGCCATCGTGCATCGCGATAAGGCGATGGCCTACGGCACCATGATGACCGCCAAGCTCAAGGAGCTCATCCCTCGCCAACAGTTCGAGGTGCCTATTCAGGCGGCCATCGGATCACGGGTCATTACGCGCGAGACCATCCGCGCGATCCGCAAGGACGTTCTTGCCAAGTGCTACGGCGGCGACATCAGTCGTAAGCGCAAGCTGCTCGAGAAGCAGAAGGAAGGCAAGAAGCGGATGAAGATGGTGGGCCGCGTGGAAGTGCCCCAGGAGGCGTTCATCGCCGCGCTGTCCACCGGCGATGCTGGATCCGACAAGACGAAGAAGTAGTCGTGGCGCGCCCGCTCGGCGTGTACATCCACGTCCCGTTCTGCACCAGTCGTTGCGGCTACTGCGACTTCAATACCTACACGGCGACCGAACTCGGTGATGACGTCAGTCGCGAGAGCTTTCACGAAGTTCTCACGAACGCCATCTCATTAGCTGCGCCATTGGTGCGCGGCCGGCAGGTCGACACGGTGTTCGTGGGCGGAGGAACGCCTACCTTGATCGGAGCGACCGGGCTCGCGTCTGTGCTGGCTGCCGTGCGCGAGGAACTGGGCCTGGCTCCCAACGCCGAAGTCACCACCGAGGCTAACCCCGACACTATTGATGACGCGCTGCTCGATGATCTGCTCGCCGCGGGTTACACGCGACTGTCCTTGGGCATGCAAAGCAGCGCGCCGGACGTCCTGAAGATCCTTGACCGCACACACACGCCCGGCGCGAGTGTGGCAGCCGCGCGTGCGGCGCGCCGGGCCGGATTCACGCACGTCAACCTCGACCTGATCTACGGGACCCCGGGGGAGAGCGACGACGATCTGCGGCGCAGCATCGACGATGCGCTGTCGGCCGATGTCGATCACGTGTCTGCCTATGCGCTAATCGTCGAAGACGGCACTCCATTGCAGCGGCGCATCGCGCGCGGCGATCTGCCGATGCCCGATGACGATGTCGCGGCGTCGCGCTATGAGCTGCTCGACGAGCTGTTGAGTGCGGGCGGCCTCGATTGGTATGAGGTGTCCAACTGGGCGAAGCCGGGAGGGGAGTGCCGACACAACGTGGGTTATTGGCGTGACGGTGACTGGCTTGCGATCGGTCCTGGCGCGCATGGTCACCTTGATGGTGAGCGATGGTGGACTCACAAGCATCCGCGCACCTATGCGCAATCGGTGCTCTCGGGCGATCCGGTGGCCGGCCGTGAGTCGGTCAGCGATCGTGATCGACACGTGGAGCTCGTCATGCTCGGGCTGCGACTGGCCGAGGGACTGCCGTTGGCCGCGCTGGGAGATGTGGAGCAGCAGCGTGTCCCTGGGCTTGTGGCGGATGGGCTGCTTGACGAAGAAGCACTCGCAGATCGACGAGTGGTGCTCACCCTGCGTGGACGGCTTCTTGCCGATGGTGTGATCCGCGACCTGTTGGCGTGACCTGATCCCATTCTTGATCTGAATTCAGCACAGCGTGCCATGATGGATGAACGCTTCCCTGACAGGCGGGGCGATTCCTGAAAGGGCAGTCCATGTCTGAGGCCATGTGGGACAACGACGTGGTGCGTCGACGTTCTGCCTCGTCTACCGACCAAGGCGCGATGGCCCGTCGTCCTTCTCTGGGCCCGTCCGGCGCCGGCCCGCTACCGGCGAAGGCACCGATCACGATCGACGACGAGCCTTTGCCCGTGGGTGCCCAACGCGCGGGCAGCGACGACTTTGATGACGTGGATTCCACTGAGGCAGCTGGTCCCACACCCGCACCTGAGGGGGGCGACACGATGATGGGCGACGCCGCTGCGGGTCGAGCGGGCCTGTGGTCACAAGGGGCGCCGCCGGCGTACAACGCACCACCGGATCTGCCACCCGCCTATAGCGAGCGCGATCCTCACCCGGAGCGGGTTCCGTGGTGGAAGCGAGCCAGACGATCGATTGGCCGCGGGGCTCGCAAGGTTGCCGGCTGGCTTGGGCTGGGGAGTCTGCTCGGTCGGGGTCGCTGAGGGCGGCACGGCCGTGGGCGGGGCGCGCCAACCTCGCCTAGACTGGCACTCACTGCGCGCGAGTGCCAAGCGTGCCTGTCCCGGAGGTGCTCATGCTGGAGGATCGGCGTCTAGCCGTCCTGCGGGCCATCGTCGAGGACTACGTCTCGACCCACGAGCCGGTCGGCTCCAAGGCACTGGTCGAGCGGCACAGCCTGGGCGTCTCGCCGGCGACCATTCGCAACGACATGGCCGCCCTAGAGGACGAGGGCTACATCGCCCAGCCGCACACAAGCGCCGGGCGCGTGCCCACCGATCTTGGTTACCGCGCATTCGTCGATCGTCTCTCGGAGGTCAAGCCACTGAGTGCTGCCGAGCGCTCGGCGATTCAGTCGTTCCTCGACCAGGCCGTCGACCTTGATGACGTCATGGCTCGCACGGTTCGTCTCCTTGCTCAGGTGACTCGCCAGGTCGCACTTGTGCAGTACCCGTCACTGTCGCGTTCGACCGTTCGCCATATTGAATTGGTGGCACTGAGCAGCACACGGCTCATGCTCGTACTCATCGCCGACACCGGCCGTGTTGAGCAGCAGGTAGTCGAAGTCTCGGCGCCTGTAGCGGCAGACGTGCTGGCTGACCTTCGTGCCCGGCTCAACACCGCTGCAGCGGGCAAAGGTTTCGTCGACATCCCCGACGCCGTTGGGGGGATCGATACAGGATTCACTCCCGAGGATCAGCCGATGGTGCGCGCGGTAGTCGCGTCGGTTCTCCAGGCTGTCGCCGAACGCACGGAAGAGCGTGTCGTGCTCGGTGGCACCGCGCACCTGGCTCGTTACGGCGAAGTCTTCCCGCTCGGACTTGAGCCGGTGCTGGAGGCCCTTGAAGAGCAGGTGGTCCTGATGCGACTTCTCGGCAAAACCGTCATCATCACAGGCGCAGGTGCGGG
>JBAWXR010000046.1:0-11685 GCA_037143955.1 Actinomycetes bacterium | reverse complement strand
CCATTGAAGTCGGCAAACCACCGGATGTCGGGGCATCCGAGGGCGTTGAGAACGCTCGTTGAGTTGATGCTGTCGTCGATGGCATAGGTCACAACGCCGTCAAGGTCCCGGGCATCGATGCCGGCATCCCGGCACGCGCCCTCGGTCGCCTCAAGGGCCAATGACAGCACGGACCGTCCGGACGCCTTGGAGAATGGCGTTCTGCCAGTGCCAAGAATACGAGCGCGTGAAAACATCGACCGTCCTCTCGTAGCGGATCTCTGTGCTTCCCGGAGGCGGAACCAGCCACGTCGAGTGCTGAAACGGACCACCCGCAGCGAAGTGCAAGAGAATGGCCCTAGACTAATGACCAATAGTCCGGCCGTCAAACACCCGATAGGCTGGCCGCGGGCCGCAGCCTCAAGACGGCGGAACTGGCCGAGTCTCCCGCCGATGACTAGGAGGATTGACACGTGATAAGCCGGGAACTGCTTCTGCCCCACCGGGTGGCGGCGTGGGCTGCCGAACACCCCGACCGCGTCTACATCCGCAACATTGACGGCGATATCCGCACGTTCGAGCAGACACATCACAACGCTTTGCGTTGGGCCGCGCTCTTGCGATCCCACGGCGTTCGCCCAGGCGAATCCGTTCTTTCCCTGCTGCCGGTTTCCATTGCTGGCGCTGAGCTTTGGCTCGGTGCCAGTTGGCTGGGTGTGGTGCTGGTCCCCATCAACATCGAGTACCGCGGCACAAGCCTGCGTCACGCCGTCAAGGTTTCCGGCGCCCGGGTGATGGTCACCAACGAGTCACTCCTTGCCGAGTGCGGGGAGCATGCAGAGATCGTCGACCAGCTCGAGTTGGCCATCGTCGTGGACGGCGCTGCCGTAGGATCCGCCATTGCTGCCGTCAATCTCTCAATGGTGTGGCCGGCGCAGACGCCCGACGGGAATGAGTTCCCTGGCCCGCGTGGATCGGACATTGCGGCGATAGTCTTCACGTCCGGCACGACCGGTGCGTCGAAGGGCGCCACCATCCACTGGGCGCAGTTGCATGCGACCGCATCACGCTACTTCCCCGCTGGCGACTTCACGCCCGATGACGTCTACTACGCGCCATTCCCGCTCTTCCACATCAGCGGCCTGGTGGCCCTCAACGTGATGGCACTCTGCGGCGGCTCCGTCGTCCTGCGAGAGCGGTTCAAGACCCAGGAGTTCTGGTCGGACGTTGCCACCTTCGGGTGCACGACGACTCTGCTTCTCGGCGCGATGGTGGAGTTCCTGGCCTCGACTCCGGCTACCGAGAACGACAGCAAGACGCCTCTGAACAAGGTGGCCATGATTCCGTTGCACCCTGACGTCGAAGCGTTCGGGCTGCGCTTCGGCCTGAAGATCTGTACCAACTACGGCTCATCGGAGACCGGCACCATCCTCGTTTCGGAGTGGAACCCGCCGAACTCACGCAGCTGCGGTCGGCAGCGCCCCGAGTACGAGGTCAGGATCGTCAATGACGACGACGAGGAAGTGCCGCCTGGCACAGTCGGTGAATGTGTGTGTCGACCCCGCGAGCCATGGACCTCGATGACCGGGTACTGGAACATGCCCCAGCCCACCTCCGAAGTCTTTCGCAACCAATGGCTCCACACCGGTGATCTGCTTTACCAGGACGAGGATGGCAACTTCTTCTACGTCGACCGAAAGTCAGACTCGATCCGCCGACGCGGCGAGAACATCTCGTCGATGGAAGTGGAGGCGGAAATCAATGCGCATCCCGACGTCATCGAGTCAGCGGTCGTCGGTGTGCCGTCCGAGCTGGGCGAGCAGGAGGTCATGGCGATGGTGGTTGTCGCAGGGTCCACGACACTGGAGCCGGACGCGCTGATCGAGTTTCTCGGGCCCCGGCTTCCTCGCTACGCCGTGCCGCGCTACGTGGAGTTTGTTGAGGCCCTGCCGAAGACGCCGACGCAGAAGATCCAGAAGAACATCATCCGTGGTCGCGGGGTGACCGACTCGACATGGGACCGCGGCGGCCGATGAACCGACAGAGCGACGGCGAGTAACCGCTGTGAAGTGGGGCGCATCAACGCCTGCTTCAGGTCGTTCCTCCGTCAGCCGCCATGAATCTCAAGCCGCTAGCAATGAGTTCGGGAACGGCTCGATGGGCGCTATCAAAGCCGGCTCCTTCGCCAATGCCTGCCCGATACCGGGCGGCGATACCTTCCGCGATAACGGCGAGCTTGAAGTGAGCTAGCCCTAGATACCTTCCCCATCCATCCAGATTGACGCCCATCTCGTCGGCGTAATGGCGCGCGATCGCATCGGGGGACGGCCAGCGTTCGCTCGTCGAGGCGGCCGGTTCGCCGACGACGTGGTCGAAGCTGGGATGCTGGTAGGCACACATCATCGCGACGTCGGTGATCGGGTCGCCGATCGTCGCCATCTCCCAATCCACTAGGGCGGTCATCTGGCCGGTCGTGAGGTCGATGAGCGCGTTGTCGACTCGAAAATCGCCGTGGACGATGCTGAAGCGGGATTGCGGCGGTGGCGAGCGGACAAGCGCCTGGTAGAGCCGATCGACGTCGTCTAGTTCTCGAGTCGCAACGCGATCCCATTGCTGGCGCCATAACTCGATCTGCCGATTCACGAAGCCTTCCGGGCGACCGAGGCCAGAGAGCCCTAGCTCGTCGTAGGGCAGGGAGTGCAGCAGTGCGAGAACACGGATCAATTCCCAATGAACTTCGCCCACCAGGTGGTCAGAGATCGCCAGAAGGTCCGTGCGTGTGCGAAGGACGCTTCCTTCGCTGAACTCGACGACCGTGAATGGGGCGCCGATAACCGATGCGTCATGACACTCGAGAACGGTTCGGGGCACCGGCAGCGCGGTCTGCTGGAGCGCCGACATCACTCGAAACTCCCTACCGACGTCATGCGCTGAAGGTGTCACGCCTGCCTCGGGCGGGCGTCGGAGCACCCAGGCGTCTTCGCCGTCGTCCAGTCGGTATGTCAAGTTCGACCGGCCGCCCGTGATTGCGGTGGCCCGTAGCGTTCCGGCGATGGGCACGCCGCATCCGCGGAGGTACGGCTCCAAGGCCGTCAGGTCGAGGTGTCCCGGTGCGACGGCGGATACTCCGGCATTCACGGGCGCTCCGCCGCAACTTGACTCACGATGCGTTTCGTCGCTCGCCGGGCGATGGCCCACCGGTGCGCTTCAGAGGGACCATCGTAGATGCGGAACGGGCGCGTCTCCCGATAGATCCGGGCCACCGGCAAGTCCTCCGAGACCCCCTGACCACCGCAGATCTGCACCGCGCGATCGACGATCCGCCCGATCGCTTCTGCGACGAACGTCTTCGCGATCGAGGTCGAGTCGTTCGATTCCATGCCTTGATCGATCTCCCAACTAGAGCGCAGAATCAACCCTCGAGCTGCAGCGAGATCTATTTCGGAGTCGGCGATCATCTGTTGAGTCATGCCGAGATTGGCGAGTCGTGCGCCGAAAGCCTCCCGTTCCGCGGCGTAGTTCACAGCGACCTCATGCGCGCGCCGGGCGGCGCCGAGCCACCGCATGCAGTGCGTCATACGAGCCGGGCCCAGCCGGACACCGGCGTACCGGAAACCCTGGTCCACCTCGCCGAGGACCGCTGAGTCGGCGACAAGGCAATTGGTGAATCGGACTTCACAGTGCCCACCGATCATGCTCTTGTCCATCGTCGGAACGTGGCGCGTGACGATCATCCCGGGATTGCCTGCGTCGACGAGGAACATCGTGGCGCCGCCCGCGTCACCCGAAGCACCAGAGGTTCGAGCCATGACAATGGTGAAGGCCGCGCCATCCGCCCCCGTGATGAAGTGTTTCAACCCGTCTATTCGCCAGCCGCCTGGGACTCGGGCTGCCGCCGTTCGAAGCGCGCGCGGGTCGGAGCCCGCCCCGGGAGCAGGTTCAGTCATGGCGAAGGCTGATCTAATCTCCCCATGGGCCAAAGGCGTCAGATACTGCTCGAGCTGTGCGTCGTTGGCAACATGGCCGAGAAGGTGCTGGTTCCCCTCGTCAGGCGCGGCGGCATTGATCGCCAGTGCTCCGAAGAGGGAATACCCTGCCTCTTCGAACACCGGGGCGCGGTCGGCGAATCCCAGGCCCGCGCCTGCGTAGCAGGGGGGAAGGTGCGGCCCGAACACGCCGTGTCGGCGGGCCGCCTCCTGCAGCGAACGCCGCCAAGGCTCGCCCTGAGCGACACCACCGAAGTGGTCCTCAGAGGGCAGTACTTCCAGCCGAACGAACTCTCGCGTCCGCTGGATCAGGTCGTTCACATGCGGGGAGACGGCGAGGTCCACTCGCGAGGATCCCTTCTCCCGACTAACAATTCGCACGAATGGCCGTTCGTATCCCACCAGACACGGGGACGAGTGTCAACCCTGATGTACAGGTGGGGCTTCAGCACCGGACAGGGTCGGCACTGCTACTCTCCGCCAAATCGCCCGAACACGACGGCGGCGCTGGAGGCGTTGTCTCGACTTTGCAGGTTGTCGGCGGGGGCGTCTAGTCGCGAATGGAAGGACTGACGCGTGAGCAGAGTGCTTCCCGTCATCGGCCCTGGCACGTGGACGACGGCCAAGCCTTCGGAGCGCCAATTCACTGGACGGATGTGGGAAATCCGGGAGGCGGCACTCACCCTCTTCTCCGAGCGGGGATACTACGGAACCGGGATGGAAGACATCGCTCGCGTTGTAGGCATTCGCGCCTCGAGCCTCTACAACCACGTGCCGTCGAAGCAGATCCTGCTGGCGGACATCATGCTGAACACCATGCGCGAACTCATCCGGGCGTTCGACGAGTCGATCAAGCAGGCGCAGGACAGTGCGGATCCTGCTGCCGAGCTGCGGCTGGCCATGGAGGCGCACGTGCGGTACCACGCGACCCATCGACGCGACGTGCGAGTGGGCAACCGTGAGATCGCGAGCCTCGAGGAGCCCTATCAAGGCGAGGTGCGGCAACAGAGGCGCACGTACGCGCGTCGGTGGCAGGCGATGATCGAGCGTGGTATCAACACGGGAGCCTTCTCCACTCCCTCGGCTCAATTGTCGACTTACGCCTTGCTGGAGATGGGGATCGGTGTCTCGCAATGGTTCCATGAGGGTGGCCCTCTGACGCTGGACGAGATCGCCGACCACTACGCGGCAATGGCATTGCGACAACTCGATGCTGGTGTCGATTCGACCCATCGGGCTGCGCGAGCGGGGCGCAAATCGGCTCGCAAGAAAGGCGCCTCCGGGTAACGGCTTCCGGTTATCCGACGGGGGCGGCTCGCGCGCACGCCGCACTCGCGCATCAGTCGAGGACCGCAGTCCTTCGGCGAAACGCCCAGCGACCATCGACCTTGGTGAGTTCGTCGATGTATCTGCCCCGTGCGACGACCACCCAGGTGCCGGACGAGCGATCCTGGCCGGCAACCATCAGCAGGCAACTCCCGCTCGCAGAATCTCCGTCGCCATCTCCGTCGCCGCTCACCTGCACCTCGGCGTTCCAGTGCCGCTGTGAACCGACGGGCTGCGACGGAAGGCTCGAGATACGACGTTCGCCGAAGCCCCGCAGTTCCGCATGACCGTTGAATGCCCGAGACGGAAGCTCGAAGGTGCCGTCAGTCGCCCACGTCGCGAGCCAGCCCTCGATGTCGCCCTCATCGATCGTCCTGTTGTAATCGGCATAGAGGTGAATGATCGCCACTTCGTCCGCCGGGTTCATGCGGCCGTCCCAGCGGTGGACTCCGGCTCAAGCTGCAGATGCATAGTCAGTGCGTCCTTCCAGGATTGCGTCGTCGCCGACGACAAGCGAACCGTCATTAGTTTCTTCTGTCCGGAACCTACCACCCCGAGGCGATGTGTCCGTCGTGCCGGACGAGCATGAATCGGATTCCCGCATCTCGTATCGATCCACCCCCGGAAGATTCCCGAGTCCGGACCTGTCGGATGCGACAGGCGAGTGTTGAGTGATTGGCTCGGGCGACTCGAACACCTCGGCTACGGTGGACCGGTCGGGCTCCCATCCACGCCGTCTGTTCTTTGCACAGACAGTTCCCTCGCGAACGGCGCCAGATCCAGAAGGAGCAATCATGACGAGCATTGGCTTCGTAGGCCTGGGCATCATGGGTGCCCCGATGGCACGCAACCTCGTGAAGGCCGGCTTCGATGTCGTCGGCTACAACCGCAGCAGGAGCGCTGTCGATGCGTTGCTCACCTCGAACGGGCGGGGTGCCAGGAGCGTCGCCGAGGCGGTGGCGGACGCAGACGTCGTCGCAATAATGGTGCCGGACTCCCCAGACGTGGCCGAGGTGATGTCTGCCGTCTTCGCGTCGGCGAGGCCGGGCACGCTCGTCATCGACTTCTCCAGCATCCGGCCGGACGTCTCCGCACAGTTGGCGGCCGACGGCAAGGCGCAGGGCTTCCGTGTCCTCGATGCTCCCGTCTCCGGAGGTGAGCAGGGGGCGATCGACGCCGTCCTCTCGATCATGGTCGGTGGGGACGCTGACGACTTCGCCTCCGCTCAGCCTGTTCTGACCGCGGTTGGGAAGACCATCGTCCACGTCGGCCCAAACGGCTCCGGACAGACGGTCAAGGCGGCCAACCAGCTCATTGTGGCGGGCAACATCGCACTCCTCGCCGAGGCGATGGTGTTCCTTGATGCCTACGGCGTCGATGTTGAGGCGGCTTTGGAGGTGCTCGGAGGCGGACTAGCGGGCAGCACCGTGATGCAACGCAAGGGCGCCTCGATGCTCGCCCGCAACTTCGACCCGGGATTCAGGATCGCCTTGCACGACAAGGACATGGGCATCGTCACGACGGCGGCGCGCGATGCCGGAGTAGTCATTCCTGTCGGGGCGGTCGTTGCGCAACTCGTAGCCTCACTCAAGGCCCAGGGCTTGGGAGGCCTCGATCATTCAGCGCTCATCATGATCATCGAGCAGCTCTCCGGACGCAGCAGTGCGCCGAGACAACCGGGTGGGGCGGAGCCGCGAGCGTGAGACCCTAGGCGTCGTCGATCGACTCCTGCAGGGCCGTTCGTCGTCCGACCGCGCGATCCACTGCGCCCACTTCGCGGACCGATTCCCGGCGTAGCGCAGCCACTGCACCCCCACTACGCGCTCGGGCTGTCGCCAGTCTGAAGTCGGGGGAACAGCCTCGCCGCGTTTGCATGGAGGACAGCGGTGCGCGCTGAGCTGGTTAGGTGGTCAGTCTCCTGGAGGGCGAGTGCCAGATGATGGACGCGTCCGGCGGGGGTGAAGGGGAAGTCGCTGCCGTAGAGCAACTGGGAAACGCTGACGAGGCCCAGAAGGGCCGGGAGGGCCCTTGGCAACGGCACGCCGGCAAGGTCGTAATGCAACCGGCCAAGTTCGTGAAGGAGGTCCACTGGAGGATCGGTGGGCGTGATCGAGCGAGAGAAGAGATCGACCCGATCGACCAGTACCGCCAGGGCAGCGCCCGCATGCGGCACGATCCATCGGATCCGAGGGAATCGTGTGAAGGCACCGGACAATGCGAGGTTGATAACGGCACGCGTAGTGTCAAGAGGAAACTCGACGATCGATCGAGGTCGCCCGAATGACACCTGCTCCCAGCCGCACGGCGACGTCGGATGGATGGCGACAACCGCGGCCCGCTCATCCAGAGCCGCCAGGACGGGATCCAGCAGGGCATCACCAAGATAGACGCCGTCGGTATGCGTCAGCATCCCGATTCCGTCCGCGTGGCATTCATCAAGGGCGTGGGAGATTCCTGCCACAGCGGCTTCGACGTCCGGCAAAGGAAGAGTCGCCAGCAGTCCAAAGCGATCGGGATGGGCCGCCACGATAGCCGCACCGTCTTCATTGATCGCTGCTGCCAGTTCTGCCCGTTCGGCAGGATCGGAGACAAACGTGGTCCCCGGCGACGACAGCGAGAGTAGGGCCGCCGCAATTCCGACGTCGTCCATCACCTTCAACGCCGCGCTCGGCCCCCACTCCGGTAGCGCGGGAAGACCATCCGGCTGGCCGGCGCCATGGGTGAGAGCGGATGCGCGATAGCGAGGCGTCACGAAGTGCGCGTGGACATCTATGGCGGCGGGCCGCAGCAGAGCGGGCACAGGTGCGGAGGGAACGTCGGAACTAGACATTCTCTCGTGCCGATCCGGCTCGACGATCGAGGTCCAAGAGGGCAGGAAGGCATGGTTTGCAGGCCACGGGGTGCGGCTACTTCACGACGAGACCGCGGAGAGAGCCTTCCTCCCTCCACTCACGAAGGAGGTCGCAGTATGCGAGTGCACCCTGCGGATAGCGATCGGCGAGGATGCCCTTCGGGTTGTCGACATTGCCCTCACTCGTGAAGTACCCAGGAGTGCAGTCCTGCCAGAACTTCAGGAGTTCGGGATTCGGGCTTCCGTGGATGACCTCCTGCCACTCGTCTACGGCCTCGATGGTCGTCTCCACCGAAGTGGCTGATGATTCAGCGACACGGTTGACGACGTACGCGATGTGCTCCGCCTGCTCCCACAGGGTGTGGACGAAGTTCGCGGTGGTGCCTGCCTGAGTTGCGCCCGTGAAGTAGCAGTTGGGCATTCCGGCGGCGTAGAAGCCGTGGAAGGTGCGAAGGCCGTTGTCCCACTGCTGCGACAGGCTCAGGCCATCTCGCCCGATGATGTCGAAGCCGGCAGCGGAGAGGTAGCCATGGCCCACGTCGAATCCCGTGGCAAAGACGATGCAATCGAGTTCGTACTCCTGCCCATCGACGATCACGCCCGTGGGGGTGATCTCATCGACGCCTTGACCGTGCGTATCGACCAGGGTGACGTTCGGTCGATTGAACATCGGAAGGTACCCATCGTGGAATCCTGGACGCTTGCACCAGAACCGGTAGTACGGCTTCAGGGCCTCCGCCGTCTCCCTGTCCTCGACAATGCTGTCGATTCGAGCATGGATCTCACTGATGAGCTCCATGTCGCGAAGCTCGGCCTCCTCGGAGTTGCTGGTCGTACCAAGGGGAGCCTCTACCAGGCCCTTCCCCAGCTTCTTCCATGCATAGGTCCAGCCGTCATCGACAAGGTCCTCTGACACGTCCTTGCCCAGCGCCATGGAGACGAAGTTGGTCATGCGCTCCCGCTGCCAGCCAGGACGCAGCGTGGCTGCCCAAGCCGGGTCAGTCGGACGGTTGTTTCGCGGGGAGACTGTTGACGGAGTTCGCTGGAAGATGAACAGCTGCTGTGCGCTCTCAGCAACCTCCGGCGCACACTGGAGTGCCGTTGCCCCCGTGCCGATGATGCCGACACGCTTGTCGGCCAGGCCTCGCATGTCCCCGCCAGCGTCGCCGCCGGTGTATCCGTAGTCCCAACGACTGGTGTGGAACACATGCCCCGCGAACTTCTCAATGCCGGCGATGCCCGGCAAGCGCGGGAGGACCTGCTGGCCGCTTGCCATCACCACATGGCTGGCGGCAAAGCGATCGTTGCGGTCGGTGTGCACCATCCACATCTGGCGGGCGTCGTCCCACTCCAACTTCGTGATCGCCGTCTGGAACAGTGCGTCGTCGTAGAGGTCGAATGTCTGCCCTACAAGCTTCAGGTACGCGAAGATCTCAGGCTGATGCGCGTACTTCTCCGTCGGCATGTAGCCGGTTTCCTCGAGCAGTGGCATGTAGAGGTACGACTCGACGTCGCACATCGCCCCCGGATACCGGTTCCAGTACCAGACTCCACCGAAGTCTCCCGCCCTCTCCACAACTCGGATGCGCTTCACGCCGGCCTTGCGAAGCTCGGCTCCGGCGAGTAGCCCGCTCAGTCCCCCACCCACGACAAGCACGTCGACCTCGTCCTCGACCGGGGGTCGAGTGAAGCCAGGATCGACGAAGGGGTCCGCCTGGAAGCGTGCCAGCGGACCTACCAGTTCCGGGAACTGCTCGTTCCCACTGGGTCGCAACCGCCGCTCGCGCTCCTCGCGATACTTCCTCCGCATGGCCGCGACGTCCACAGGGACAGAGCCGTTGCCCTGCTGGTCCCCGCCAATACCCGAGCTACTGTTGCTTGACATGCCCAACCTCTCTTGTTGTGACCTTCGACCCCTCGTGACGTCCCCGTCCCCGCAGAACCATTCCCACTAGTGCGGCATGCCTGGCTCCAAGGTGGCACGAGAGGCGACTACCAGCAGCGGTCCTTCGTCCCCTCGCCGGGGGGGCCGAGACCGCATCACCAAATGAGAACCCGTCGTGCCGTGTCCCCGAGAACCCACCGCTTCTCATCTTCCGTCAACAGCGCTGTATCCCGAAAGAGCGAGAGGGAGGCTGCGTAGGTCGGCCGATCTCGAACCACCTGCGACCTGTCCTGCGAGGGGCCTGGCCGCCATCCGAGGCGGCCACGAAAGCGGCTGATGTCAGATGCCCACATGATCCGGCTCGCACCAAAGGCGTCGACGATCTGGCGCACGTGGCCCCATGTGTCTTCGTGAGGATACGGCTCGGAGGAAAGACTGGGAACACCACACATCTTGACGGCGACATTGGGGAACTGAGCGAGGTCCAGCAGGTCGGGGATGCGACGCCATGCGGGGCTCTCGACCTCCTCCGCCGGGGGCTGCTTCATACCGAGGTGATCCACGACCAGACTGAGGCCGGGGTACCTCATGGCAATCGAATGCGCGACATCAAGGTGACCCGAGCAGAAGACGAAGAGCGGCATCCCATGCTTCTCGCACGCCGCGATCGCCCTGTCCCACAACCCCTCCTGAAAGCGCCGCAGACCCTCGGGGGTGAAGCTGACGACTATTCGCAGCCCGCTGACGTGCGGCGAATCTCGAAGGTCTGACACATGCGCATCAACATCGGGTGACATGGGGTCGAGCAAGCCTGACCCCACGGTGCTCCCATAGTCGAAGCAGCGCACACACGTGAAGCGGCCTGGCCACGTTGAGGCGACCTGTTGCGCCCAACCCTCGTACTCCGCAGCCGTCGGGAAGAGCACCGCCCGTTCGACCCCGACGGCATCCATGCCGCTGAGCAAGGACTCCGTCAACACCCCATCGCGGATGGAGTCAGGCGCCCCGACCCAATCCATCCAAGGCCCTGGTTCGTGGAGTTGTGCGTCAACGATGTTCATCGCATCGGACGTCCACTAGGAGGATCCCTTCTCGCGAACAGCTATTCGCACGAATGGCTGTTCGTATCTCACCAGACGCCGCCACGGGTGTCAACCCTCAGGAAAGGTTGACTCGACGCCGATCGTGGCCCGTGCGATCCACGGACCTCATGCGCATGCCGAGACAAGACTCTCAGGCTCGAAGCAGTGGGCCAACCTCGTTGCCCGCTCGCACCAGCATTGCGTCGGCATCGGTCCCTTCGGCGCACATGTTCAACAGCACATGCGTCGCACCGGCCTCGTAGAACTCGGTCAATCGCCCCGCGACCTGCTCGCTGCTGCCCGTGATGACGTGCCGGGCGATGGTGTCTTCCTCGATCTCGTAAAGCTTGGAGACGTAGGCCTTGGCCTCCCGAGCAGCCTTCGACTCGTCACGATCGACGTAGACGAAGCACGACACCGCAATGCGCACGGCAGTCGTGCGACCGAAATCAGCGGCGCGCTGCGACAGCACCTCGGCGCTGGCGGTCAGCCGCTCGGCCGTCATGAGATAGGGCAGCCACACGTCGCCGTACTGTGCTGCTCGAGAAATGGCTCGTTCGCTGCGGCCGCCAACCC
>JBAWXR010000045.1:0-11772 GCA_037143955.1 Actinomycetes bacterium | reverse complement strand
GCATGGAGCGGAATCGAGTGCTGGTCCTCGGGCGCCGAGGCCACGATGACGGCTCTCTCGTTGACAGGGGCGACGATGTCGGCCGCCACCTTCGTGAAGGCAGTCTGAATGGACTCGCTCAAGGCATGCTCGACGTCGATCCCTCGACCGGTCTCCTGCCACTGCTGACCCACCGCAGTCAGGACTGGGACCAGCAGGTTGTCCCACGTCCAGATCACACCTCGACGCTCGACTGATTCGGCAACGATGTCGGCGCACGCCTTCGTGTCGAGCGCGTGTGCCGCCCGGGCGAGGCCTCGTGCGCCGGGGGCTCCGCCCGGAATGGCAATGACCTGACCGCCGCCGGCGCGCCCCGTCGCTCGCGATGTCTCCAATGCCGGCGAAGCCGCGGCAGGAGACTCAGCCGCTGGTACCGCCCGCAACAGTGGTTTCGTGTCACCGGACTCACCAGCGTCCGGCTCACCGAGGGAAACCTCCTGCGTTTCGGCCGGGTGCAAGGCTGCATGCGCTGCATCGGCGAGCGGCACGCCCATAACCACCAGTCGTCGCATGTGCTCCAGGCGGGCGAGATCCCCGGCCGAGTACCGCCGGTGCGCCCCTGCCTCATGTGAGCTGGGTCCCAGGCCATATCGACGGTCCCACGTCCGCAATGTTGCGGGCGCCACGCCTAGGCGTCTGGCCACGGCGGACACGCTGAGTCCATAGGGGGCTGCTTCAGGTGCCCGTCCCCGTTGACTCGCCACAGGGGGATTGTCCGAGGCTTGGGCCAGATCTGCGCGCCGAGCAGGCAAATCGCGCCAAAAATTGTTCAGTGAAAGAACTTGACCAACCTATGGCGCGCTTTGTAGGGTACTGCGTGAAGGCCTGAACAAGCTCAGGACCCTGATCTGGAAGGTGCGACATGGCTGACGTTTCTCGGCTCCCCGGTCCGAACTCGGATCTGTGGGACTGGCAGATGAACGGCGCCTGCCGCGGCCAAGACCCCAGCGTCTTCTTCCACCCCGACGGCGAGCGCGGGCCAGCCCGCGAATCACGTGAGGCGGCCGCCAAGGCAATTTGCTCGAGCTGCCCCGTTCGCGTGCAGTGCGCCAGCCACTCCCTCGCCGTGCGTGAGCCCTACGGCGTCTGGGGCGGACTCTCTGAAGACGACCGCGAAGTCATCTACCGCCGAGGTGCACGCGCCAGCTGAACCACCGCCCAATCGCGAACCCCCAGCATGACGAAGGCCCCGGAGAATCTCCGGGGCCTTCGTGCAGTTCAGGGTGTGACTAGTGGCTGTGCCCGTGGTGTGAGTGACCATGACCGCCGTGCGCGGCTTCGGGCTCGACTTCTTTCTTCTCCACGACCAGTGCCTCGGTCGTGAGCAGCATCGCGGCAATTGACGCAGCGTTCTGCAAAGCAGATCGAGTCACCTTGACGGGGTCGATGACCCCGGCGGCAATGAGATCGACGTATTCGCCTGTAGCGGCGTTAAAGCCGTGACCGGCAGGAAGTTCAGCAACCTTCGAGACGATGACGTAGCCCTGCTCGCCTGCGTTCTCGGCGATCCAGCGCAACGGCTCGGACGCCGCACGACGCACGATGCTCACACCGGAAGCCTGATCGCCCGAAAGACCCAGGTTGCCTTCGAGCACGGTCGCTGCCTGCACGAGTGCAGACCCTCCGCCGGCAACGATGCCTTCGTCGATCGCTGCACGGGTAGCAGAGACAGCATCCTCGATGCGGTGCTTCTTTTCCTTGAGCTCAACCTCGGTGTGGCCGCCAACCTTGATGACGACTACGCCTCCGGCAAGCTTCGCCAACCGCTCCTGCAGCTTCTCGCGATCCCAATCGCTGTCGGTGCGCTCGATCTCGGCGCGGATCTGCGCAATGCGCGCCTCGACGTCGGGACGGTTGCCACCACCATCGACGATCGTGGTGGTGTCCTTGGTGACCACAACGCGACGAGCGGTGCCGAGCACCTCAAGGCCGACCTGATCAAGCTTGAGCCCAACCTCGGGCGCAACGATCTGCGCGCCGGTGAGGATGGCCAGGTCCTGAAGGATCGCCTTGCGGCGATCACCAAACGCCGGCGCCTTGACCGCACACGACGAGAAGGTGCCGCGAATGCGGTTGACCACCAGAGTGGACAACGCCTCTCCGTCAACATCCTCGGCGATGATGAGAAGCGGCTTGCCGAGCTTGACAACCTGCTCGAGCACCGGCAGGAGCTCCTGCACTGACGAGATCTTGTTTTGCACCAGCAGGATGCGCGCGTCCTCGAACACCGTCTCGAGACGATCGGGATCAGTGACGAAGTAGGCCGAGATGTAGCCCTTGTCGAACTGCATGCCTTCGGTGAACTCCAGTTCCATGGCTGTGGTGCTGGACTCCTCAACGGAGATCACACCGTCCTTGCCAACGCGGTCGAACGCGTCAGCGATGAGATTGCCGATCTCACGATCCTGCGACGAGATGGTCGCGACGTTGGCGATCTCAGCCTTTCCGTCGACAGCGCGCGACGTGGCCACCAGCTTGTTGGTCACTGCAGTGACCGCCTTGTCGATACCGCGCTTGATATCCATTGGCGATGCGCCTGCGGTGACCATCTTTAGGCCCTCGTGAACCATGGCCTGAGCAAGAACAGTGGCCGTGGTCGTGCCGTCACCGGCGATGTCGTTGGTCTTGGTGGCAACCTCTTTGGCCAGCTGGGCACCGAGGTTCTCGTACGGATTCTCCAGCTCGATCTCGCGAGCGATGGTGACGCCGTCGTTCGTGATGGTGGGTGCGCCCCACTTCTTGTCGATGACCACGTTGCGGCCCTTGGGGCCGAGGGTCACCTTGACCGCATCTGCGAGAGCGTTGACGCCGCGCTCCAGGCTGCGGCGGGCGTCCTCGTCGAACTCCAGGATCTTGGCCATGACGTTTCCTTCTTCGTGCGTTAGCGGCTGTGGAGTGGGACGGGCCCGCCACGAATGCGGCGGGCCCGTCTACTGCTCTGGGGTCTTACTTCTCGACGATGGCGAGGATGTCGCGAGCGGAGAGGAGGAGGTACTCCTCGCCGTTGTACTTCACCTCGGTACCGCCGTACTTGCTGTAAATGACGGTGTCGCCGACCTTGACGTCAAGCGGGATGCGCTTGGCGCCAGCGTCATCGAAGCGGCCCGGGCCAACGGCCAGAACCTTGCCCTCCTGGGGCTTCTCCTTGGCGGTGTCAGGAATAACGAGGCCGGAAGCAGTGGTCTGCTCGGCGTCGAGGGGCTGGACCATAATGCGGTCCTCGAGCGGCTTTATGGAGACCGACACGGTGGCATCCTCCGGGATGTCGATGGGCTGTTCGTGAAAACAGCGATCGTCTAGGGGCTCGGCTGAGGGGAGAACCCCTCCTCCGACTGGCAGTCCCGGGTGGGGAGTGCCAAGTTGGACAGTACGCGGCCGTTAGCACTCCGTCAAGTTGAGTGCCAGCCCGGGTTCTGCGCCAGGAGGATGGGCACATGACGTGGTTGACCGAGGCGGGCCCGCTCATCGGCCGTGCGAGCGAGATCCTTTCCCGCACGACCGATCCGTTGAGCGCAGGCTCGGCCTTCCGCAAGACCCACCCCGAACTGTCAGGCGAACAGACCGCCCAGGTCCTTGATCAGGCCCACCTGCGAGTGCTGGCCCGGGACCGCCACGGGCGTCCCGATGCCGACGATCTCCTGCTTACGCGCGATGGTCTCGAGCAGGGCACGCGCGGCGACGTGGCTGCCTGGCGTGCCGAGTTGATCCGGTTGTCCGGTGCCCGTCGGGTGCTCGACCTCACCGCGGGGCTCGGTTTCGACGCACGCGCCTTCGCCCAGGCAGGTCTCGAGGTCACCGCGATCGAGCGGGATCCGGCCACGGCCGAACTGCTCGCCTGGAACCTTCGCCACTGGCCGAACGCGCGGGTTCTGACCGCGGATGCCATGTCATCGGATGCACAGGCATTGGTCGACAACCTCGACCCGACGGATGTCGTCTTCATTGACCCCGCCCGTCGCGACCCGGCGGGCCCCCGCGACCTCGCCACCGGACGCGCCCGACCCGAGCGTGATCCCGAGCGCTGGTCACCGCCCCTGTCGTTCATCATGAATCTGCGCCACTCGCGAGTGGTCGTCAAGGCTGCTCCGGCGTTTCAGCCGCCTGCGGGCTGGCATGCCGAATGGATATCCCATGACCGAACCATCGTGGAGTGCAGCGCGTGGTCCTGGCCGACCTTTGCGGTCGCGCGGCGCGCCGTGATCATGAACCGCACGCCGATGGTTGTGGAGCCTCAACCCGACACATGGCCGACCCAGCCCATCGCCACATACGTGCATGAAGCAGATCCCGCCATCGTCCGCGCAGGGTTGCTTTCACACCTTGGCATCAACCGAATTGACGACGCGAGCACCTGGCTCACGACCGAGGATCCCGCACCCGCATGGTTGCGCCCCGCGCTGCGCACCTTCAAGGTCGTGCGCGTGCTCGGCGGCTCGCTGGCTGAGCAGCGCGCAAGTCTCGCCGAGCTTGGCGTCACACGACTGGTGATCAAGTCGCGCGATGCAGATGCGGATCCGCGTCAGGAACTCTCGCGACTGGGAGTCAGCGAGGGTGGCGCACACGTGCTCGTCATGACTCGACAGAGCGGCCGCATGATCAGCGTGCTGACGACGCAAGAATCCTGATCGCTTCGGCATCGGTGCCGCAGCAGCCACCGACGAATGACGTGCCCAGGCTCCGCCAGGCGTCGACATCTTCGAATGGTCCACCAGCGGCGCCGATCCACTGCCCAGTCTCGGCATTCCATACGCCACCCGCGTTGGGGTAGGCGACAAGGGGTGCATCTGTCGCTGCCCGCATACGCCGCAGAAGTCCGGTGATGTGAGTTGCGTCCGTGCAGTTGATGCCGATCGCACTGACCTCGTGGGCTACCGCGGCAACTGCCTCCTCGATCGGCTGGCCTGCGCACACATGTGCGTCATCGATAGTCGAGAAAGTCATCCACGCCGGGAGGTGGCGAAAATCGCACAACACATCAGCGAGAGCTGCCGCCTCATCGACATCTGGAATGGTTTCGATCGCCAGCAGATCCGGCTCTGCCGCCACTAAGACCTCTAAGCGTTCGCGATGGAAGTCCATCAACTCTCTATGCGAGAGGCCGTACCGGCCTCGATACTCGGAACCATCGTGAAGGACCGCCCCATAGGGGCCCACGCTCGCTGCCACGAGCACCGATGTCCCAGCCGTAGCCTCGCGAGCAGCGATCACGGAGTCACGCAAGGCGGTGTCCGCCTCCTGAGCTGTCCGACCGGCTGTGACAAAACCTTGACGAGACACCTGATAGCTCGCGGTGATCACCACCTCGGCGCCAGCCTCGACAAACGCTCGATGGGCGGACGAGATAGCTGCAGGGTCATCGGCTAGGAGACGAGCCGTCCACAGGTCACCGTGAACGTCGTAACCCATGCATTGCAGTTGAGTCGACAAACCGCCGTCGATGATGAAGCGCCCGCCAGGCATCGTCGGACGACTCTGCACGTCCATCACCCAGCATCCACCGGACGGTAGGACGACGTCTCAAAGTCGAGAGTGGATGCGGGCACTCCTGTGCGGACAAGACGCGCACCGAGAGCCGCCACCATGGCTCCGTTATCGGTACACAGGCCCGGGCGAGGGATTCGAAGGCGGATACCGGCTGCGTCGCAACGCTCCGCCGCGAGGACCCGCAGTCTGGAGTTCGCTGCAACTCCACCGCCGATGACCAGCGTGTCCACGCCGTGGTCACGACAGGCCGACACCGCACGCGATGTCAGAACATCAACGATCGCTTCCTGCACGGATGCCGCAACATCGGGGATTCGCACCGGAGAACCCGAAGCGGCCTGAGCCTTGAGCCAACGGGACACCGCTGTCTTCAACCCACTAAAGGAGAAGTCGTACGGATAGCGATCCGGCTCGGTCGACAGCCCGCGCGGGAAGGCGATCGCCGTGGGGTTTCCGTCGCGAGCGGCGTCATCAATGGCCGGCCCACCGGGAAATGGCAGACCCAATTGCCGAGCGACCTTGTCGAACGCTTCTCCGGCCGCGTCGTCGAGAGTCTGACCCAAGACATCGAACTGTGCGCCGTCATTCACTTTGAGCAACGACGAATGTCCCCCGGACACCAACAGGGCGATTGCTTCGGAGGGAAGTAGCCCGTCCTGCAATTCGTCCACCACCACATGAGCCGCAAGGTGGTTGACCGCATACACAGGGATACCCAGCGCCACTCCCAGTGCTTTGGCCGTAGCTGTTCCGACGATGAGCGCACCCACGAGTCCGGGCCCCGCGGTTACCGCGATCGCGTCGATGTCGGACAGTCGAACTGCCGCCGCATCGCACGAACGCTGCAACGTTGCTTCCATCGCCTCGAGGTGCGCGCGGCTGGCCACCTCGGGTACGACACCCCCGAAGCGAGCATGTTCCTGCACGCTTGACGCCAACTCATTGGCGAGGAGTACCAGGCCGCGCACGATCCCGATCCCTGTCTCATCGCACGACGTTTCAATCCCCAGAACGAGCGGCTCACTCATGGCGCCTCGATTCGACGACGCATGATCTCTGCATCTCCCCCATCGGGGTAGTAGCCGCGACGTCGCGAGATTCGCTCGAATCCGCGGCGGGAATACATCGCGATCGCGGGTTCGTTATCCGATCGCACTTCGAGCATGAGCTCGCTGGCACCCGAATTCACCGCATGATCCACCAAGCTATCCAGAAGCAAGGCGCCGACTCCGCTGCCCTGACGTAAAGCACTCACCGCGATCGTCTGGACGTCTGACTGGGGAGGCAGCACAAACACTCCCGCATATCCGATGACGTCCTCGCCGTCGATCGCAACAACGTAGCGGCGCGTGGGCTGCGCAAGCTCACCCCAAAACTGCTCTACCGACCAACGATCACCGGGGAACAACTCTTCCTCCAGCTGAGCCACCTGCGAGATGTGCCACCAGCGCATGGGTTCGACTCTCACCGCGTCACCGCAACTTCCATCGCATCAGGCCGCCGCAGATACAGGGGCTGTGGTGCAAGAAGCGAGCGTCCACGTAGCGCGTCAGACGTGGGGCTGCCATCGCCTCCATGGGCCGATAGATCATCGACCGTGGCCGTGAGTCCCGCTGCCATCGCGGCGGAAAGCTCACCGCGCCCCCCAATGCGTGCCACCCATTCGGCAGTGGGGCTGATCAACGCCGACTCTTGCGGAAGGTCGCGCAACGTGGCTTCGAGCCGATGGTGAAGCACGGCCCCCTGGCCAAGCCAGGCACCGGGCGCCGTCACATCCTCCGCTCGTCCTACCCGGGGTCCGTCGGTGCGATGCCCCTCGGAGTCATAGTGGGCCCAGTACACCTCGGATCGACGAGCGTCGGTCGCCACAACCATGTCGCCGAACTGTCCGGCACCCGCCTCAGCGATCGCATCGAGAGAACATACGCCGACCGCCGGCACGCCCCATGCGAACGCCATGGCCCGCGCTGCTGCAACGCCGACGCGAAGCCCCGTGTAGGGACCCGGACCCACGCCACACACCACGCGCGTGATGTCAGCGGCGCGCACCCGAGACATGGCCTGCTCGAGCATGGGACCAATGACCTCTGCATGACGGCGAGCGTTCAGGTGCCAGTGAAAGGAAACAGTGGCGTCACCGTCGAGCAGCGCCACAGACGTCAGGGCCGTTGAGGTGTCGATGCCGAGAATCACGCCAGAACATCCGCAATTTCAGCCATGTCGGTGGTCCAACGATCGGTCCCGGTCATGCGTAACTGTCGAGCATCAGTGTCATCGACGGCGATGATGCTGATCTCGAGTCTCTCTTCGGTCAAGTGGTCAGCGATTCCCTCGCCCCACTCGATAACCGTGACCGAAGACTCGACCGGCAGATCGAGATCGTCAAGCTCACTGCTGTCGGCAAGTCGGTATGCATCAACATGTACCAACGACGGCCCGCCCGCGGGATGTTCATGCACGCGCGCAATGACGAACGTGGGGCTCGTAATTCTGTCCATGATGCCCACACCCTGCGCGATTCCCTGCACGAGCGTGGTCTTGCCGCCACCCAATTCGCCGATCAGGATGATGACATCGCCCGACCCGCAACGCTTTCCCAGGGATTCACCGAAGGAGCGCATTTCTTGTGGGGTCGAGGCGGTGAGAAACCGGGTCACCGCACACCACCGGCTGCATGCTCCAGCGAAGCACGTTGGGCGCGGTCGACAAGCGCCAGCAGTGCTTCGTTGACACGCTCGTACTTCTCCAACGGAAGCATGTGACCGGAGTCAGGCACGAGGATGAATTCGGTGCCGGGGATTCGTTCGACGATCTCGGTGCTGCGCTCTGGTGGTGTCAATCGATCCTTGTCCCCGACCATGACAAGCAGATCCACTCCTTCGAGATTGCCGAGCGATTCGCGCTTGTCGTGCTCCTGCAATGCGGGGAGGAACTCGGCTATGGCCTCCACCGGTGTTGACGACACCATGTGCGCGACGAAGCGGCTGCCTTCTTGAGTTCCGGTGGATCCGAAGGAGTAGAGCCGGATCAACAACAGGCCGAGGTCGGTGTCCTGCCAGCGGGTGCGCTCGACTAATCCTTTGCGCTTGGCAAGTGCGGCGGCGATAGGTGGCGCAAGAACGTCGAATGCCCGACTCAGACCCAGGGGCAGTGCTAGGTGGAGGTCCTGCACACCGCCAGCCGAGGTGGACAGCAGCGCGATGCCAAAAACTCTGTTCTGAATGAGCTCTGGTCGTTGGTCAGCGAGGGCCATCACTGACATGCCACCCATGGAATGACCTACGAGCACCAACGGTCCAGTGGGTGCTACCGCGTCGATGACCGTACCGAGGTCGCGTCCCAATTGGTCGATGTGATGAGTGTCGAACTCACCTTGGCCTGAGCGGCCGTGGCTTCGCTGATCAAAGAACACCAGCCTTGCTCGGCCGCGCAGGGCCGCCCGCTGGAATCGAAAAGTCTCCAGGGTCAACGCGTAACCATGGACGAAGACAACCGTCAGTGGTGAGTCAGCCTCGTCGATTTCGACGTGAAGCTGCACCCCGTCGTCAGCCATGACGGTGCGCTCACTTCCGACGACGGGGCTGATCACCGGCTGACCGGCCGGCCTCGCCACCGCCTTGAAGATGGACCGCTCGGCGAGCGCCCCGAGCGCTGCGCCCGCAGCCAGAGCTCCGGCGGCCAGTGCTCCCTGGGCAACGGCACGCAACGCGGGAGAGACCTCAGGCGCCATGGTGCGCATTCTCTCGTGACAGATGTCCGCGTGACAGATGGACGCGTGGCACACGATCGCCGATCCGCGTCACGATCTCGTAGCCGATGGAGTCGCTCCATTCCCCCCAGAGGTCAGCCGTGGGTTCCTCGCCAAAGATCACAACGTCGTCACCAGGTCGAGCATGACTGGCGGGACCGAGGTCCACCACACACTGATCCATGGCGACGCGGCCGACCAATGGGCACCGACGACCGTCGATAGTCACACCCGCACGATTACTAGCAGCGCGCGGAATTCCATCGGCGTAGCCCAGCGGTACAAGTCCCACGGTGGTGGCCGTGGTCGCCTGCCACGTCCCGCCATAGGACACCGCAACACCCGCATCCACGGACTTCACGTGTGCGAGTCGGGCACGCAGCGTCATTGCCGGCCGCAATCCCAGCTCGGCCGCGGGATGGTGACCTGCCGACAGCCCGTACATGGCGATTCCCACGCGCACCAGTGAGTAGTGGCAGTCAGGGTGGGCAAACGTTGCCCCACTGTTGGCAAGGTGAACGACATCCGTGGGCAGGCCAGCCGCGGTCCACAAGGCCAGGCACTCCTCGAAGCGCGCGCGTTGCTCGGCGACCGAAGCATGACCGGGAGTTTCACCCTCGGCAAGGTGCGACCACAACCCCACCGCCTCAACGTCACGGTGGACATCATGAAGTTGCGCAATCAACGCGGGCAGGTCTGAGACGGGCAGACCATTGCGAGTAAGACCCGTGTCCACCTTGACGTGCACTCGGACACGCTTGCCTTGGGCGTGTGCGATCTCTGCAATCTCGTCGAGCGCCCACAGACTGGAAACTGACAGATCAACGTCACTGGCGATGCACCCCGCAAGGTCAGGGTCTCCCGGCGCCCAAAGCCACGCCAATATTCGGCCGCGATCGCCGCCGTGTCGCAACGCGAGTGCCTCGCTCGGTAGCGCAACCCCGAGCCACGTGACACCGGCTTCACGGGCGGTGGCGGCTACTGGGATGGCGCCGTGTCCATATGCGTCGGCCTTGACGACGGCCATGATCTCGATTCCTGGCGCCGCCTGCCTCACCATCGCAAGGTTGTGGGCGATGGCGTCGTGGTCAATCTCCGCCACTGCGCGCGTCATGATGCGGCCAGTCGGGCCGCTTGCACAGCGTCTCCCACGCAACCGGCAATATCGACAGCGGTGGCTGGCGAAGGAGCAAGACGCCCTGCACAACCGTGAAGCCACACCCCTGCGACAACTGCCATGAGGAGATCATCCCGCTCGTCACGAACCCAAGCACCGGCGAGTACCGCGGCCAGGATGCCGGCGAGAACGTCACCCGACCCGGCAGTACCCAGGGCTTCGGTTCCCTCCATGTCGATCCAGAGTTCACCGGTCGGGCTCGTGATGATGCTGCCCGGTCCCTTGAGCAGGACCGCGCACGACAATCGGGTCGCCAGGTCTCGTGCCGCAGCCAGTCGGCCCACATCGCCTATGTGCGCAGCACCCACGGAATCTGCGAGGCGCGCGAATTCGCCCTCGTGGGGAGTGACCACGGTAAACGCTCCGCGGGCCCATCGATCGGCGATGAGTGCCTGCACGCTGCGTGAATGCGCAGCGACGGTCAATGCTCCTGCGTCCAACACCACCGGCACGTCGGTGCGCAGGATGGCCGACACCGCTGACTCATCTTCGGGACCTCCGGCAAACCCGGGCCCGCAGGCCCATGCTGACACTCGCGTCTGGTCACTGGGGTCGGCACCGCTGATGACGACGTCCGGGCAGTGGTCCACAACAAGTGGTGCCACGCCATCGCGACGGTCAAGAACCTGCACCATGCCAATATCGGCATGGCGCGCACCGAGCACGCACAACAGGCCTGCGCCTCGGTAGTCCTGCGAACCCGCTGCGATTCCGGCCACACCACGGGAGTACTTGTAATCGATCAGGTCGGGTCCGCCGACGAATCCAGCAACATCGCCCGCTTGCATCACCCAACCGCTCGGCATGCTCTGGTTCAGGCCGATGTCGACAAACTCCACATGGCCCGCATATCCAGGGTTGGCCACCACACCCAGCTTCAGTGCTCCAAAGGTCACCGTGACATCGGCCACCACGGCCCCGGGTCGGGCGATGCCGCTGTCGGCGTCGACACCACTGGGAATATCGACCGACACCATGAGTGCGCCGCTGTCCTTCGCCTGCACCACCGCGCGCGCGGCCACATCCCTCAGCGGCCCGGTACCGCCGATACCCACGATGCCATCAAGGATCAGATCGCAATCATCAGGAACTGAAGGAACCTCTCGTCCCCCGGCCCGAAGCGCCGCCGCTATACCTTCCGCGTGAATTCGATCGCCGAGTTTGACGATGCGAACGCTGCACCCGCGCGCAGCCAAGAAGGATGCGGCCCACAGAGCGTCCCCACCATTGCCTCCGGACCCGGCCAGCACACAGATGCGAGAGCCCACGACACGACCGCGCGTCTGCACGAGCACCTGCGCGCAGATGACGGAGAGGCCGAAGG
>JBAWXR010000044.1:0-12136 GCA_037143955.1 Actinomycetes bacterium | reverse complement strand
GCCTTCGGCTCACTCATCGCCGCCGGCCTGCCGATTGTGGTGGCGCTCTTTGGACTCGTCGGTGGCGAGTTGATGGTGCTTGTCGTCGCGCACTTCATGAACGTGGCGTCGTTCACTCCTGCACTCGCCGGCATGATCGGTTTAGGCGTCGGCATCGACTACGCGCTGTTCATCATGAACCGCTTCAGGCAGGGCATGCAGACCGGACAGACGCCCAAGCAGGCAGCGGAGACCGCCGTGGGTACCGCCGGGCGCGCGGTGCTGTTCGCCGGAACGACCGTCATCATCGCGCTGGTCGGCATGCTGGTTCTGGGCATCTCGTTCTTCAACGGCCTCGCCATCGGTGCCGCCGTCACTGTGCTCATGGTGATGCTGGCTGCGCTGCTCCTACTCCCCTCACTGCTCTCCCTTCTGGGCACCAAAGCACTGGCGATCCGCATGCCATGGGCGCGCACGCTGGCCGCCTTTGATCCGCACACGAGTCGGTGGACCGGCTATGCGCGACTTCTGCAGCGCAAGCCGCTCATCCCCTTGGTTGTCTCGCTTGTCGTCATTGCGGCACTCGCGTGGCCGGCGCTCAAGCTCAACCAGGGATTCCCCGACGACAGCTCGCAGGCGCCGGGCTCGCCTTTGCGCACCGGATACGACCTGATGGCGCAAGGTTTCGGTCCGGGTGTCAGTGCACCTTTCATCGTCGCGGTGCAAACAACGACCCCGAGTGACTTCGAAGGTCTGAGTAGCGCCATCACTGCACTCGAGCAGACACCGGGCATCGCGCGCACCGTGCCCAACTCGGAGATGCTGCCGCTCCTGCGTCTGGACCCCACCTACTTCGGCGGCCCAGACAAGAACATCGCTGCCGTCATCGCCTACCCCACGACGTCGGGTGTTGATCCTGCGACTGCGACGACCCTCAACGTGCTGCGCGATACGACAGCGCCAACACTCGCCCATGAGGGTCGGGCGAATATTTACATCGGTGGCACGCAGGCCGTGAGTGAGGACTTCACGACGGTGTTGGCTGGAGCGTTGCCGCTGTTCCTGCTCCTCGTGGTGGGACTGGGGTTCCTGGCCCTCATGCTGCTGTTCCGCTCGCTGCTCATACCGCTGACCGCCGCCATCACCAGCCTGCTGTCGTTCGCCGGTGCACTCGGTGTCACAGTCGCGGTCTTCCAGTTCGGCTGGCTGAACTCGATCCTCGGAGTGAGCGGCACCGGGCCGATCCTGCCGTTCCTGCCCATCATGGTGTTTGCGATCTTGTTCGGCCTGTCGATGGACTACCAAGTGTTCCTGGTCTCGCGCATGCGCGAGGAGTGGGAGCACACCGGCGACAACGCCGACGCCGTGCGCACCGGGCTGGCCGGCTCGGGCCGCGTGGTCGTCGCGGCCGCTCTCATCATGACCTCGGTGTTTCTCGCCTTCGTGCCCACGCCCATTGATGCCATCAAGCTCTTTGGTGTGGCCTTGGGTGCTGCCGTCTTGATTGATGCGTTCATTGTGCGACTTGTCCTGGTACCCAGTGCCATGACCTTGTTCGGGCGCGCCAACTGGTGGATCCCCCGATGGCTGGGCCGAGTCCTGCCAACGATCACCTTGGAGTAGGGAGAATTCGCGTGACTCATCCCATTCATCACATCACCCTTTCCGTCAGCAACGTCGACTCGAGTGTTGCGTGGTACCAAGCGCTGTTCGGACCGGCGGAGATAGTCCAACGCGAGGGTGAAGGGTGGCGGCGCACGCGCATGACCTGGCCGGAGCGCAACAACTTTCGTATCGGCGTCATGTCGCATGATGACGCGCCTGTGGCTGGGTTCACCCACCTCAACCGAGGGCTTGACCACATCGGGTACGACTGCGCCACGCTAGACGAGGTCACCGCATGGGCTGCGAAGTTGGACGACTTGGGATTCGAGCACGGGCCAATCGACGATGTTCCATACGCCTGGGCGGTCACCGCGCGGGACCCGGACAACATCCCCATTGAGTTCTTCTGCGCCAGGTGATTTCGGGGCGTCCAAGGCTCACGACGTGCTGGCTTGCACGCCCTCGACGTCGATCACGATCTCGTTGCGCCGCAGAAACCACGGGGTGTACGGCGGATTGAACCGAGCAAAGCGCGGTTCTCCTGTTGCCGTGAGTTCGGCAGCCGAGATGGCGTCGCGGAGTTCGGCAAGACGACGGTCGTAGTCGCGCCGCGACCAGCGCCCCGAGTAGCGCGTGGCCGCCGCGGTGCGTTCTGGTTCGACGCGAATGTTCACCGCTGAATCCGCCGGAACCGGGGCGTCCTGGAGTCCCTGCGGCATGACGAACGCCACCGCGTAACCGCGATCGGTGGGCATCTGCACCACCGGAGCCGTCATCGCGATCTTGCGTTGATCGGCATTGCCGCCGCTGATGTAACTGAACAACTGCCCAAAGGCACGACTTCCGGCGGAGTCGAAGTCGGCCGCAACGTCGACCTCGGCAACCGTGTGGGCGGGGTACCGGCGCAACTCAAAATTCGGGTACTCCCGAACGACGTCATAGGGCTGTTGCTCGGTCATGGCTTCACTATGCAGGAATGGGGATCCCGTGTCCGATCAACCGGGTACAGGCAGCCGAGTACTGCTCATCCACCCGCGCCGTGACCTCAGGATCGAACTGGGACCGCCAACGACCGGGGTGCATCTGCTCCGGGCTCACGTTCTGGTCGAACCAGGCAACCATGTCGGTGTCGACGGGTATCCCGATGAAGTCACACAGGGTCTGCAGCGACCCGGCACGATCGGTCACGACGAGGTCCAGCAAGGGGAGCACCAGAATGCGATCGGGGCGCGACGCGGCAATGGCCTGGTAACTGCGCAGCATGCGTGTCTCCCACAGGGTGAGCGCCTCGAACACATCGTCCGGCCCGAAGGACTGCGAGACGAAGGAAGCTGCCACGTCACGCCCATCGCGCGTCACCACGATGACCTTGGAGTCGGGATAGATCGGTTCGACGTAATCCGCTAGCCGTGCGTTCGCAGGAGTGGTGTCGACCCATCGAGTAGCGCCAAGCCGGTCGGCGATGGCGTTCATGATGCGCTGCACCAGCACTCGGGTGGCCGTCAACGGCTCGGCTTCAACCGAGTCGAGGTAATGCTGCGACCAGGTGGCGAGTTGCTCAGGTGTCACTGACTGATGAAGGCCAACCGTGTCCGTGCGCCGGTACCAGCGATTGGCCAGTCGATCGATCGCAGTTTTGGATGCCTTGCCGCCCTTGCGACGGCCGTCAGTGAGGTGAACGTGCAGGGCCTCCGCGAAGCCTTCATGCCCCGTGATGAAGCGAACTTCCATCGGCCGTGTCAGCGTGAGGTCGGGATGGTGGTCGAGCAGATCCCCGACAATCGTCGACCCACTGCGGCCGGTGCCCCCGACGAGGACAGGTTGCAGCCGCAGCGATGAAACCTCGGTCATCGGCGGCGGCGCCACGCAAGCACGCGGATCGCAACAACACCTACGACGACCGCACCGACGATGGCCACGCGCTCGGGGCGAATTCCACCGAACTCATCGGTGAAGAAACCGGTGACCGTGCGCCCGGCTCGCTGCACCATTGCCGCGGGAGTGGCTTGCAATCGAAGCTCGTCAATGGTGGCAAGCAGATCGGCTCGCGCTTGTTCCACATCGGCCTGCAATTGCACGAGGGTTGGCTTGGGGCTCGACGCGGGCGAGGCAACGGACATGACCGTCAGCCTACGCGGTGGTGGCCGGGGTGAACTCCTCCACGTGGGCATCCAGGCCGGCTGAACGCCTGAGTCCGCTACCGCGAGTGACGGCCAGCACGATCAGGAACAGCGCCGCACCCACCAGCACGATCATCGTGCCGGACGGGACGCCTGCGAAGTACGACAGGTACATGCCGACCAGCCCGCAGACCGCTCCGATGATGGTGCTCAGCACCAGCATGCGGCCAAAGGCATCGGTCAGCATCCGTGCGATCACCGCGGGAATCACGAGCATGGCCGCCACCAGCGTCACACCGATGACGGTCAGCGTGGCCAGAATCGCCAGTGACAACACCACCATGAGGCCTGCTTCGACCCACGCAACGCGCACACCTGACACCTGTGCAACATCCGGGTCGAATGTGCTGAACAGCAGCGGGCGGTACGCCAAGACGATGAACACAACGCAAAGCACCGAGACCGCAAGGATGGCCACGATCTGCCCCGTGCTGATGCCCAGGATCGAACCGAAGAGCGCGTTGTCGAAGGACGGACCACTGGTGCCGAACTTGGCGAAGAGCGCGACGCCGAGGGCAAACGATGCCGTGGAGATCACGCCGATGGCCGCATCGGCGCCCAGTCGACTGCGCTTGGCGACCTGCGTGATCGCGAGAGCCGACACGATGCCCCACAGACCCGCACCCACGACATAGAACTGAGCTGCAAACAACTGCGATGCGGCGAACCCGCCAAAGATCGAATGCGAAAGACCGTGGCCCAGGTACGACATGCCGCGCAGGACGACGTACACGCCGATGAGTCCCAGCAGTGCACCGGAAATGGTGGCGACGAGCAGGCCCTTCTGGAAGAAGGCGTACGCAAGCGGATCGGTGAGAGTGGCCAGCACGTCAGATCCTTCCGCCATGGCTCGGGGCTTCGTCGACGACCACGCGCATGCCCAGATGTTCGAGAACTTCCATGCGTGCGCCGAATGTCTTCTCCAGAACATCCGGGGTGATGACTTCTGCAGGTGACCCCGAGGCGATGACACCGTGATTGACACACACCAGGTGCGGCAGATGCGCCGCCATGCCGTTGAGGTCGTGAGTCGTGAGAACGATCGCGACGCCGTCCTCGTGCAGGTCCGCAAGCAGGTGGAGTACGTCGTGACGCGTCGAGACATCGACGCCGCTGGTGGGTTCGTCCATGAGCATGAGCTGCGGCCGTCGAATCAGGGCGCGGGCCAGGAACATGCGCTGCTGCTGCCCGCCGGAGAGTTCGCGAATGTGGCGCTGCGCTAGATCGCCGATGCCCAGTCGCTCCAGCACCGCGGCAGCTTCAGCCTTCTCGGACTTCGCGGCCCAGGGCAGGCGCCGGCCGGTGCGCGACATCAACACGCACTCTTCAACGGTGACCGGAAAGTTCCAGTTAACGGTCTCCAACTGCGGCACGTAGGCGATGCGCAGTCCGGGACGACGACGCACCGTGCCCGCCATGGGTTTGAGGGTGGACAGCAAAAGCCGGAGAAGAGTTGTCTTGCCGGCACCCGACGGACCAACGATGCCGGTGAACTGGTCTTCGTGGACGTGGAAGTGCACATGGTGCAGCACCACGTTTCGTCCGTAGCCCGCATCGACGCCGTCGAGGCGGATGAGTTCGGGGCCAACTCCCGTACCGGTCACTGCGGGTACACGGCTTTGTCGGGCACGCTCGATGTCACGTTGACAGCCTCGAGATTTGTCGTGGTTCCGCCGAGGCCCTTGACCATGGTGATGTAGTCGTACTTCATCAGGCCCAGCCACGAGTGATCGGCGTCGCCGGGGGCACCCGGCAGGTCGTCATCGCGCAGTGAGTTCTCGTAGTGAGCGCCGGTGGCTCGGCCAATCTCCTCGAGCACCGCCGACGGGAAGACTTCACTGCCGAAGATTGTGGGGACCTGCTGTGCCTTGACCTGATCGATGAGCGCAGCGACCTCGGATGGTGTGGGGTCAGAGAAGTTCTTGGGCTGCACAGCCCCGATGACGTCCCAGCCGAAGTCCTTGGCGAAGTACGCGTAGGCATCGTGGTACGTCAGCAATTTCTTATTGCCCGTGGGGATGGTGGCCTGGTCCTTGCGCAAAGCGTCTGCGAGCGCGGTCGCTTGAGCCGCGAAGGTGTCGTAATTGGCCGCGTAGGTCGCCGCATTGGCCGGGTCGACCTTGCTCAACGAGTCACGAATGACCGCCGCGTACTTGATGGCATACAGCGGGTCGGTCCACAGGTGGGGGTTGGGTTTGCCCTCTTCCTTGGGGAAGGAGAAGTCGTAGATGTAGTCCGACTCCGGCAGCACCGTGGTGCCGATCTCAACGATGGGGGTGGCCTCCTGCTTGTTGGCCTTAGCGAGCTCAACCGTGGGGTCCTCGAGCTTGAGCCCGTTGACGAAGATGATGTTGGCCTTGCTCAGCAGCTCGGCCACCTGCGGTGCGGGCTCATAGGTGTGGCTGTTGGTGCCCTCCGGAACGATGCCCTCGACCTGCGCCTTGTCGCCCGCGATCTGGGCGGCGATCGAGGTGATGGGCGAAACGGTGGTGGCAATGAGGAGGGTCCCGGGGGCCGAGGGGACAGACGAGCCAGACGAGCCAGACGAGCCAGACGTACCCGAAGAGCAAGCGCCGAGGACGAACGCGGCGCCCAGGCACAACGCCACGACGGGCAAGGTGAGCTGACGTCGGAACATGATCCGATCTTATGAAGAAAGTTCTGCTGTTGCAAAAGACTCGCAATAAGGGATCCCACGGCCGCCCCGAGGGGCTGGTTAGCATCCGCGCATGCGACTGGCCGCCGGCGATCGAGCCCCCTCGTTTTCACTGCCCGACGCAGCCGGTGAGAAAGTCCGGCTGCAGGACCTGCGCGGGCATCGCGTCCTCCTGTACGCCTACCCGGCTGCCCTCACGCCCGGCTGCACCACGCAGGCGTGCGATTTCCGCGACCGGCTGCCCTCCTTCGCCGGCATCACGGTTCTCGGCATGTCCCCGGACGACCCAGACACCCTCGCGCGCTTTCGCGACCAAGAAGCCCTGCCCTTCACCTTGCTGTCGGACCCTCGCCACACCGTGCTTGAGAAGTACGGCGCGTGGGGTGAGAAGACGAACTACGGCAAGACGTACCTCGGAGTGATCCGCTCCACGTTCGTGATCTCGCCCCAAGGACTCATCGAGCACGCCTTCTACAACGTCAAGGCAACCGGGCACGTCGCCAAGCTCATCCGCGACCTGAAACTGTCGTAGCGTCGACGCCTACACTTTGGGCACCACGCGGAAGTGGTGGAATGGCAGACACGCAGGTCTTAGGAACCTGTGCTCTCGGGCGTGCGGGTTCAAGTCCCGCCTTCCGCACTCGTCAAGCAAGTAGTTCGGCAAGCACTGGCACGAGCGCCGCCATCGCCTGGCCACGATGGCTCAATGCGTCTTTACGCTTGGCCGGAATCTCGGCGAACGTCTGGTCAAGGCCAAGCGGCACGAAAATTGGGTCATAACCAAACCCACCCGTGCCTCGCGGCTCGCGGATGATCTCGCCCTCGACCATTCCTTCGACGAAGCGCTCGGTGCCATCTGGCAGCGCCACCGCGGCCGCGCATCGGAACGCCCCGCCTCGTTTGCGGTCCGGCACGTCCGACAACTGCGCGAGCACCAGCTGCAGGTTCGCAGCATCATCACCGTGCTGCCCAGCCCAACGCGCAGACAAAATGCCGGGCATGCCGTTGAGCGCATCGACGCACAATCCCGAATCGTCGGCCACCGCTGGGAGACCGGTGAACGCACACGTCGCGCGCGCTTTCAGCAGCGCGTTGCCGGCAAACGTCGATTCCGTCTCGGCCACATCGGGCAGGTCGGGGAACGCATCGGTGCCGACCAGCTCGATGTCCAAACCAGCCGCCGCGAGCAGTCGCTCCATCTCCGCGAGCTTGCCCGCATTGCGCGTGGCAAGTACGACACGGGTAGTCACAGTGGCTGCGCCAGTGCCTGAATCTGCAAGGCGGTGAGAGTGGAGCACCCGGCCGCAGCAAGGTCGAGCAGTTCGTTGAGCAGTGCGCGATCAAAAGCCTCGCCCTCAGCCGTGCCTTGCACTTCTACGAAGTGCCCGTTGCCGGTCATCACGACGTTCATGTCGGTGTCGGCACGCACGTCGTCGTCATAGTGCAGATCAAGCCGCGGCTGGCCGTCGATGATGCCGACGCTGACCGCCGCGACCGAGTCCTTCAGCGGGTCACCCTTCACATGGCCCTGGCCGCGGGCCCAGGTGAGCGAGTCGACCAGTGCAACGTAGGCGCCGGTGATCGCCGCCGTGCGCGTGCCGCCGTCGGCCTGCAGCACGTCGCAGTCGATAAGGATGCTGTTCTCACCCAGAGCCTTCATGTCGACCACCGCGCGCAGGCTGCGCCCGATGAGGCGCGAGATCTCCTGCGTGCGGCCACCGAGCTTGCCCTTGACGGACTCGCGGTCGTTGCGGGTCGTGGTGGCGCGCGGCAGCATCGAGTACTCCGCCGTGACCCACCCCTTGCCCGAGTCCTTTAACCAGCGCGGGACCCCCGGCGAAAACGACGCCGTGCACAGCACCTTGGTGCGGCCAAACGACACGAGTGCCGAACCCTCCGCATGCTCGGACCACGCGCGCTCGAAGGTCACGGGCCGCAGCTCGTCGTGGGTGCGGCCATCGGATCGGGTCTTGCCAGCATCGGTCATGGCGCGACCCTATCCGCGGACCGACGCCGCTCGGGCGGCTGCATCTGGCCGCCTAGCCCAGTGGTTGTGCTTGCACGCGGCCGATCTCGGGCCCGAGGAACCGTCGGCCGAGGCGCTGGAAATCAGCAGGGTCGCCGGTCACCATGAATCGGTGCTCGGGCTCGGGCAGGTCGTCCGGACGCAGCAGATCGCGGGCCGCCAGTGTGCGGTAGACGTCGGTTGCCGTTTCCTCAGCGCTGGACACCAGCGTCACCTGCTCCCCCATCACATAGGAGATGACGCCGGTCAGCAGTGGGTAGTGGGTGCAGCCCAGGACGACGGTGTCGACGCCCGCCTCGCGCAGCGGATCGAGGTATTCGTGCGCGACCGCGATGAGCTCGGCGCCACCGGTCACACCCGCCTCCACGAACTCCACGAATCGCGGACATGCCACCGACATGAGCTCCACCTGCGGGGCTGCCGCGAACGCGTCGTCGTACGCACCCGAGGTGACCGTGGCGGCGGTGCCGATCACGCCAACCCGGCCGGAGCGGGTCACGGCAACCGCACGGCGGGTGGCCGGGTGCACGACCTCGATAACCGGCACGTCGTATCGTTCCCGCGCATCTCGCAGCGTGGCGGCGCTGGCGGAATTGCACGCAATGACCAAGGCCTTCACGCCTTCCGCGACGAGCGCGTCCATGATTTCGAGCGAGAACGCACGCACCTCCGCAAGCGGGCGCGGGCCGTAGGGTCCGCGGGCCGTGTCGCCGACATAACGCAGGGGCTCATGAGGCAACTGGTCAAGCACCGCACGCGCCACGGTGAGCCCGCCGACCCCGGAGTCGAAGATTCCGATTGGCGCGTCGCTCATGACCGGTCAGCCTAGGCCCGTCGCTAGGCTCTCCCCATGACTAGACCTGCATCCGTGACCGTTGTCGCCGTTCTCATCCTCGCGGCGGCCATCGCCGACCTCATCCTGGGCTTTGCCCTGTTCTTCTCCTCGTTCGGGGACAACCCCACCCTGACCGACATCGCCGGGCAGACTCACACGATCCCGACGTTCTACCTGATCATCAACGCGATCCTGTCTGTGCTCATGGGCCTGATCTACTTCTGGCTAGCCCGCATCACGCTGGCCGGTTCGGCTACGGCCTTGGGGCTGATCACGATCCTCGCGATCATCAACATCGTCTTCGGCCTGTTCCGTCTGCCCTACGGCTGGATCCCGTTGGCTCTCAACGTCCTGGTCCTGATCCTGGTCAGCACCAAGTCCGCACGTTCTTGGTTCACCCAGACCGCCTAATCCATCCGCAGAGGCCAGGCCTCCCCGACAGGGGGGTCCTGGCCTCGTGTTTTTCCGGTTCACTGCCCGCGCGAGCGACTGACAAATGTCGCAAATCGGAAACTTTTGACGCCATTACAGTGATTCGACTTGTGCAAGGCGCCTCATAGGAGGAATCTTCGCTCCGGCTGAGGGTGGAAGAACCACGTCGGCCATGTGTGCCGACACCCCGCCGGCACTTGGAGGAGGACATCGACAGTGCTCAGCCTTACTTTCTCGCAGTTCCAAACCGTTTATAACGTTCTATCGCTCGCCCTTGCCGCCATGCTGGCCACCCTGGTGTTCCTGCTGGCAGTGCAGCCTCGAGTTCTACCCCGCTACCGCCAGGCAATCGTCGTGTCGGCGATGGTCTGCCTCGTGGCCGCGTACCACTACTTCCGGATCTTCAACTCCTTCACCGAGGCGTACGTCGCCCAGGGTGCAGGCTCGCCGGCCACGGCTGCCAATGCCATGTCCTACGCACTGGTCAACGGCACCGGGTTCAACGAGGGCTACCGCTATGTCGACTGGCTGATCACGGTCCCGCTGCTGCTGTTCGAAACGATCGCAGTGCTCGCCCTTGCTCCCGCCGTGCGTCGCGGACTGATGATGAAGCTCATCCCGGCCGCTGCCCTGATGATCATCCTCGGTTACCCCGGCGAGATCTCGTCCGACAACATGACCCGCGGCATCTGGGGCGCGCTGTCGACCATTCCGTTCATCTACATCCTGTACGTCCTGTGGGTGGAGCTGAGCAAGGCCATGAAGACCCAGCCGGAGCAGGTTCGCAAGGACCTCAACGGACTGCGCCTTCTGCTGCTGGCCACGTGGGGCGTTTACCCCATCGCCTACCTGATGCCCCAGCTGGGCTTCGATGGTGCGGATTCGTTCGTCTACCGCCAGGTTGGCTACTCGATCGCCGACGTGTTGGCGAAGTGCCTCTTCGGTCTGATCATCTACAAGATCGCCCGCGAGAAGAGCTTCAACGACGACAAGGCGTTCGCAGAGCAGGAAATCAAGGAAGCACCCTCCTCCATGAATGCATAAGTTCGACGAAGAAGAGGGGCGGCCGCTCAGCGGTCGCCCCTCTTCTCTATTCGGGCACCAATTGCTGAAGCAGAGAATCCTGCAGATACGTCAGCCAGTCATAGATCTGAGCCATGGCAAATCGGGGATCGCCCTCATCCATCTGGTCGAATTCGTCGCGACTGTCGTCGGTGATGCCCAGTCGCGTGCCAATGGTCAGACGCGCATCATTGAAGAACCCCAGCCACGCAAGCACGAGTGCATCGGGAACCTGAAGAGCGCCCGTAGACGCGAGTGACGTGCAGTCGATGACGGCCTGGGCATTGCGCACCTTGCCCTCGCGCAGATCGCGCTCAGTGAATCGGCGAAACTCCTGGGCGGCGTCCTCGTCATCCGTGAACGCGTCCGGAAAAAGTCGGGCCACCGCCGGGTCTTCGCTGCGGCGAGCATCCATGTCGATGCCCACCATCGCGACCAGCGGATCTTGATCCGCGGGCGCGGCCGGAGGTGCCACCAGTTCGATGACTTGTTGGGCTATTGACTGCAGCAGGCGGCGCTCGTCCTGATCAATATGCACGACCAGACCCTTGCGTGTCCGCTCGAATCCGTAGGCGCGGCCCACTAGTCGTCCTTCTGCATCGTGGCCCACAGACCATAGGAGTGCATCGCGTTGACGTCGCGCTCCATTTCCTCGCGACTGCCCGACGACACCACGGCACGGCCCTTCTGGTGCACGTCAAGCATGAGCAGTTCGGCCTTCTCGCGGCTGTACTTGAAGTACGTCAAGAACACGTAGGTGACATAGGACATGAGATTGATGGGGTCATTCCACACCAGGCAGATCCACGGGCGATCGACGTCCTCGTCAAGTTCACGAGCATCGTCCGGCGCCTCGATCTCTACTGGCGCTACCGACATGACTGAATCCTGCCATCGTCCATTCTGCGATGGGGTGCGCTACTTGACCCGCACCTGGAATTCGGCACTGGCGCCCGTGAGGATGGGGCCGCGCTGCAGAGCGATGGCACGCATCGTGTACGTCCCCTTGGTCGTGGGCGCGGTGGCGACGAGCTTGACGACGCCCTGCGCATCAGCCTTGCCGCGGCCCTTCTTGACGTTGGCCCAGGTGCCGTCCGGCTTCTTGATCTGGAGCACGACCGGCTGGCCCACCGATGCGGGCTGTGCCACCACGCGAACCTTGAGAGCCCCACCCTTGGCGACGACGCCGGCCTTAGGCGTGGCCGTGACCTTGGCGAGCACCTGAGTGGTGAACGGAGCACTCGAGCCCTCGCTGCGGCCGGCGGCCCCCGGCACGTAGACCAGCCAGTCGCCGGTCGCCGTGGGTGTCACCTGGAAGGCGACGGTTCCATCGGCGTTGGTCGTCACCGTCTGGATATCGG
>JBAWXR010000043.1:0-12183 GCA_037143955.1 Actinomycetes bacterium | reverse complement strand
AATCAGAAGATTTCGGCAGAGGTGCTGGGGACTCCGGGGCGCTGGGAAGGGACAGCAACGGTCGAGTGCCTGAGGTTTCCGATGAGGGCGACTGCGGCGGCGGCGCGCCGCGAAAGCGGGGTGGGCTCGAGATCACCGGGATATCTGCGGCTGACGGGGCGGTGAGCGCGTCAAGGTCAATGTTCGCATCGCCATCCGCGACTCCGCCGCGAGGGTTTCCCACCGGAACCTGCAGCGGCGTTGACGACACCGGTGCCGCGATGGGCGTTCCCGGGATGTTTCCCACACCGCGCGGGCGGATGACCGGCGAGGTACTGGCGGAATCCATCCGCGATGCTTCACGGACGGCTTCGAGTTCTACCGTCGGCGTCGACTGCGCGAGTGGCGCCGATGGAGGTGAGTAGCGCATGCTCGGTGCACGAACCGCCTGATGGACATGGGACACACTCGGCATCTGACCACTCATGTCCGGTCGAGCAGCCTGCACGGGTGACGGGATCGACGCCTTCAATCTGCGGGTCGGCGCGGGCGAAGCGGCCGGAGCCGACTCCACGATTTCCTCGTCAAACTCCGCAGGAATCTGGCGATGCGTGAGTTCGGCGGCTGGCAGCTTTGATGTGGGCTTGCCGCCGCGACGTGCGCGAGCCGACATCATTCCCAGTCGCTCCGGCTCGATGTCGTGCGCCATCGGCTCAGTCGTGACCGAGATAGGGCGGTGGGTGGTGAGGAAATCGTCCAACGAACGTCCGAACGTCGCGGTACGCCCGAAGCTGGGACGCATGGGCGGAAGCAGCATGAAATCGCCGCGCATTTCCGGGATGGACAACGACTCACTGTCTGACTCTGACGTTGACTCGCCATCGGAATCCGGGCTCGCTGCAAGTTCCAGCTGAGCGGGAGGCTCTGCAGGTGAGGAAACCTCGTCTTCACGGGGACGGCCACGAAGGCGGTCAAGTACGCCCACGGCTCATCCTCCCGTCACAGAGCGGTTGAAGTTGGAGATCAATCCGGTCATGCGCTGACGGACTGCATGCGTGAGATCTAACAGATCGTCCAGAGGCCAGTGCAAGTAGTAGGCCAAGAACGCGATCTCCTCCCAGAGGCGATCGGTCCCGACCGTTGCTATTCCCCCGGTGCACCACCGCCCACGTCGACCATGACCATCTGACTGCAGTACGGGCAGGCGACCTCGGCGACCGTGGTGCCCTCGGTGTTGATCCGCCGGTAGAGGTCCTGGAGGAACGCCAAGTCTGTGGCCCACAGCCCACCGATGACCTGATCGTCGATCGACGGGAGGGTGCCCAGCCGGGTGACCACGCGAGACAACAAGACCAACGACAAGAACGCGGGGATCTCACGCACCTTGGGGTCCATGAGAGGCATGAGCTCATCCCGAGCTGTCGCCAAACGCATCGTGCCTTCGCGATGGACGTTGCCCTGTCCGTCGACGTACCCCCGGGGAAGGACGAAGTCGAAGGTCGTCTGCATGGTTGTCATGGTCTACGCCTCTGATGCCGGTAGCCGCGAACTACGACACCTTCATCTCAGTGAAGGCCATGCTGATCGTCATGTTGATGCCCGACGACTCGCCTGCCTTGAGCGCTCCGTAGCTGACACCGGTGAGCATCAGGTTGGTGAACTCGATGGTTTGCACGGGCACACCGTAGGTGCTCTTGTAGATCAGGGTGCCGGTTTTGCGCGCCCCCTTGAAGTCGCCGCTGAGTCCGGTCACGAACCACTGGGTGACGCCCGGGTCGCCTGTGCTCAGTACCGTCACGGTCAACTGACCCGACTGTCGTGGGCCGAGCATGTGCATCATCTGGTACACGCCCGTGGATGTCATGGCCTTGTTCTCGAACAGGTTGACCTTCTGCTCGATGTTGTTGACCTCGACGACGTCCGGGATCTTGGTGCCGTCGATCGAGAACTCGAACGAATAGGCGGTTAGGGATTCACCAGCTACGAGTGGCATGTCTGCTTCTCTCTTTCAGTCTCTTGTCGTCTTAGTCGGAGATGGACGTGCCGCCGGAGAACTGCGACAGGCGGAAGATCACGAACTCGGCGGGCTTCACGGGTGCAACTCCGATCTCCGTGACCACCATGCCGAGGTCGATGCTCTCGGCAGTGTTGTTTTCGCCGTCGCACTTGACGAAGAACGCCTCTGCCGGCGAGGAGCCAAACAAGGCTCCCGAACGCCACTCATTGACCAGGAATGCACTGATGGTGCGGCGGATGCGGCCCCACAGACGATCATCATTGGGCTCGAACACGCACCACTGGGTGCCCTGCAGGATCGACTCCTCCAGGTAGTTGAAGTAGCGACGCACGTTGATGTAGCGCCACTCGGCATCGCTCGACAGCGTGCGCGCGCCCCACACGCGAATACCGCGCCCCGGGAAGGACTTGATGGAGTTGACGCCCATCGGGTTGAGCATGTCCATCTCGCCGCGGGTGACCGGGTAGTCGACCCCGACGGCCCCCAGGATGATTTCGTTGGCCGGAGCCTTGAAGACGCCACGGGTGTCGTCGTTGCGGCTCCACACGCCAGCCATGTGACCGCTGGGCGGGAAGGACACGTTTTTGCCAGCGGTCGGGTCGAACGTGGTGATCCAGGGCCAGTAGCTAACCGCGAACTTGGAGTCGAAGTTGGTGACATTGGTGCGCCAATCGGCAGCCTGCTGCGCGTTGAGTCCCGCGGGAAGATCCAGGATGGCCATGCGATTACCCATGAGCTCGCAGTGGCTGATCATGCCGGCCTGAATCGCCTTGACATCGTCAACACTGATCAAGCCCTTAGCCTGCGCAGACACGACGTCGGGGGCCACGATCATCGTGACCTCCTCCAGCGTCTCGAAACTGGTGAAGCCTGTGCGCTTGGCAGAGTCACCGATCAGGGCAGCAGCCTCGACCTTCGCCGGCAGGTTGGCCGGCGATGACAACATCACGGTGCCCTCCGCAAGGCCCGACGCAAGCACGTCGCCAGGGGCGTCGAGAGCATCGATCTTGACCAGCGTCGACTTCGCATTCACCTGCGAGGCGAGATTGTTGCGGCCTTTGCCGATCGGACCGGTGAAGGTCTCCTCGTTGGCGCCTGACTTGATGGTGAGCGTGAAATTCTGCTCGCCACCTTCCTCGGCGGGAGGCGCTGCCTGCACCTGCACAGACACGTTGGATCCAGCCTCGATCGCGCGCACGCGCAGGGCAGGAACCTTCTTGTCTGCCTTGGTCGCGATCTCGGCGACGGGTGCCTCTGATGCACCTGCACCCGTGGGTACGCGCACGATGAACGCGCGGCCGCCACCATTATTGAAGTAGCCGAACACCGCCTTGCCCAGCGCATAGTCCTCGGCCATGTCCCCGAAGGTGGCAGTGAACTGCATCCAGTTGGTCACGAGAACAGGCTCATGGAACGGGCCTTGGGTTGCGAAACCGACGAAGCCAGCCACCGCTGTACCGACACCGGCGATGGGCCGAGTAGCGGCGGGAACCTCTTCGACGAACACGCCGGGAGACAGGTAACTCGGCATCAATCAATCCCTTCAAGCTGCTGGTCAGCGGATCACAACGGCGCGATACTAAGGCCTGCCGGGACCCCCGAGTGCGGAGACAACAAAGTCTTCAACGCCCGGACACCCGGCGGATGTTTAACTTCAATCTCATCAATAACAACGTCATCATGTGCAACTTTTGGAAGGGTTAATGTGGCCAATCCAGTCACCAATGGATCATTGCTGCAGTGCAGTTTCGGGATTGCTCCAGCGCCCCTGACCGTGCTCCCATTGCACCGGGTGTTGAGCGGCCACCAGCCCGCAGCCAACATCATGGACAACAAACCCTTCATCAACATTGCGGGCTTCGGCATGTGCAATTCGGCAACCAACCCAACGGTGATTGCGGCCCGAGCAGCTGCCCTCGGCGCTCAGGTGCCGGGCCCGTGTGTGCCGGCCATCGTGGCCCCCTGGACACCGGGCTCGCGCAAGATGATGGTGGGCGGAGCCCCCGCGCTCACTAGCTCCAGCACCTGCAACTGCACGTGGTCAGGTGTCATCTCTGTGACCATGACTACTGCGGTCACCGTCAACGCCTAAAGACCTTGCCCGTATCGTTCGGCGAACCCGCGCAAACAGCACGCTCGCACGTCACGAGGGAGGCCCGAAGCGATGATCGGCGATGTTGATGCAGCGCTGTCCCGAATGTTGAGCGAAGAGACCTATCCCGGCGAAACGATTCAGGTCGACCTCGATCCACCCACCAAAGACTGGGCCGCCCGCCGCTCCGGCCCGGTGCTCAACCTCTTTCTTAACGATGTGCGCGAGGACACGCGCCGCCGCAAGGCGAACTACCAAGAGGTCACAAACGAGAAGGGCGTCGTGATCTCGCGGCGTCCGTCCGAGCGAACCTTCATGTTCACCTACGCCCTATCGGCATGGACTTCGCGACCTGCAGATGACCATCACCTCTTAGGCGCGGCGATGGTGTCACTTCTGCAGCATGAGCACATTCCCCAGGAATACACCTCAGGCGCGCTTGCGGTGATCACCAACCGCTTTCGTCCCGCCATCCTCAGCGTCGGCGGAGTGATGTTCTCCGAGCGCATCGCAACGGAATTGTGGTCCGCCGTCGGCGGCGAGTACCGGCCCATTTTGGCGATCACCGTGTCGGTCGAAATTCCTACCGGCCTTGCCGTCGCAGCCGGCCCAGAGCAGACCTCTCCCCCGGTGTTCAACTTCGAGAACACCCGCACCGGCACGACCTCGAGCGTGCAAGGTCCCAGTCCCACAGCGCCGCGCGACGAGCAGGGCAACCCAATACGGGAGCGTCGCCGCCAGGACTTGGACAGATCGACGACCCCGGCGCAGACCAAAAAGAAGTAACTCAGCCCGCGACGATGTACTTCGGCGGACGCAGTGACAACACGAGCGCCACGATCCAGCCGATCAGAGTCCAGCCCAGCAACAGGTTGAGCCAGAAGATGCCCCAGTGCGGCACGTCGCGCACCGCAGCGATGGCCCAGGGAAGCATGTAACCCGCGGTCAGGATCGCGACGATGATCGCAACAATCTTGGTGGTGGTCCAGGAACGGCTTTCGGGTTCCAGTACGGACATGGCGACCTCCTTCTTGTCGACTACTTTTTCATTTCGTTGGATTGTGATATCCGAATCGAATCTACATGGCTCACGAGGATGCCAACGCTGACACCAAGCAGGCGATGCTCACGCAGGTGAACAATCTGCAGGGGGCTGTCGAAGAATTGCAATCATGGGCGGATCAGGCAGCGACCGCACGTGGTTCGGGTTCTGTCGCCCACGAATCCTCGACCGCAGGCAGCTCGGGGATGTCGGACGCGACCGGTAGCCGATAGGACTCCGGCGCCGAGTGATCGTTGACGTGCTCGATTGACATCCTGAGTAATCCCGGGAACAGATCTACCGATCTCTTGGCCAGCCACACGCTGCCATTGCGCAGCAGCCACACCAGCGAATTTCCACTCGCTGGTTCGACACCCAAGGGCGCGTTCACTTCGTCCAACCCGAGTCGTCGAATGGCCATGCTCGCCAGGTACTCGTGGCCTCGCGCTGACGGATGCAGCCGATCGATATGCCACAGGGACCGGAAATATGCGTTCGAGTCGTCCCATGTGCGCATGAGTAACGCGTTACTTCCAGCGACCGCATGCTCAAGGGCCGCATTGACCGCCGCTGTGCGTCGACTGAGCGCATTGCGGATTATGCGTGGTGCCGGCAGTGTTCGACGGGGATCCGGGAGGCCCAGCACGACGATCTGCGTGCCAACCTCGTCGAGACGTGCGATGGCCGCCTTGAGATCTCGTGCAAGGCGCAACGGATCGAATGAGCTGCGAAGTGCATCGTTACCACCAATGCTGATCAACGTGAGGTCTGGTTTGAGCCAGACCGCCGCCGGCACTTGAAGATGCAGCAGGTGGCCTGACTGCGCGCCGGGAAAGCTGAGGTTGCGGTGCTCTCGCGCACCTATGCGATGGGCCAGTCGGCCTGCCCACGAAGGTCCCACACAGCCCGGACCAGAGTCGCCAATTCCGTGGGAGATGCTGTCGCCGAGCGAGACCACGAGGGTCACGTCAGGCCGCCGTCACCAGAACACTCGAACCAGCGGCGGCAAGGTAGTGGTCATACAGCTCCTGGCCCAGGGCCCGCCACGAGCGATTCTCGACCGCGAGCAGTCCCGCCGCGGCGAATCGGTGGCGAAGAATGTCATCGTGCGCCAGCTGGGCAACGCATTCGACCATGGCGGCCGGATTGCCGGCCGGGTACAGGAATCCATTGACCCCGGTGTCGATGAGATCCAACGGACCGCCAATCGCCGGTGCCACGACCGGCACACCGGAGGCCATTCCCTCCTGCACAACCTGACAGAACGTCTCGTGCTCGCCCGGCGCCACAAGAACATCGAAGGATGCTGCAGCCGCGCCCAGGTCGTCGCCGGCCAGTCGCCCGGTGAATACCGCACTGGGCATCATCGATTGCAGTTCTTCGCGGCACGGACCTTCACCCACGATGACCACGCGCATGTCGGGCCGGGCAGCGACCATCGCGAGCGAATGCACGTTCTTCTCCGGTGCAAGGCGTCCGAGGTAGCCCACCACGGTGCGGCCCTCGGCATTCCATTGCCTGCGCAACTCCGGTGATCGCCGCGCAGGATTGAACTGGGCCTGATCCACACCGCGCCGCCACACATGGACGTTGTCCACGCCAAGTCCGGTGAGGTAGGCCTCGCACGCGGTGGAGGGAACGAGATTGATCGCGGCCGAGCCGTGGATCTTCTTGATCACTGCGTCGGCAATGAATGCCAGCGGAGCCATTCCGTAGTGCTGCGCGTAACCGGCGATGTCAGTTTGGAAAACGGCGACGGTCGGGATTCCCATCGCGCTTGCCGTTGCCGCGACACGGCCACCAAGAACGAAGGGTGACGCAAGGTGAACCACGGTCGGCTGAAACGACTCCAGGATGCGAGCGACGCGCGCATGAGTGGCGACCGAGACATCAAAGTCATGCACACCGGGCAGCGTGACGCTGCGCACGCGCTCCACCGGGATGCCTTCGAACTCGCGGGGGCCGGTTAAGTCGGGCGCAATGATCAGTACAGGGACGCCCTGGTCCCGCAGGTAGCGGGCTACCTGAATTACGGAGTTCACGACTCCGTTCATTCGGGGAAGAAACGTCTCAGCAGATATCACCACCCGCATAGGTACAAGTAGCGACCATCAGGGTGCGCGGACGACACATGCAGCGTGACGTGTCACTGAACGTCACATGAACAGTGGTGTTGGGGTCGTTTCCTCGTCATTCGCACCCGTACGAGCCACCTAGCCTTGAGACATGCGAACAGTGGCGTTCTTCGACTTGGACAACACTCTTGTACGGGGCTCGTCGTTGTTCCACTTCGGCCGCTTCATCGTCTCTCGCGGGTTCATCCCCCGTCGCGAGCTGGTGCGGTTCGCCAAGGCAGAGGCCCAGCTCGCCATTCGGCGCACCGAACCTGCGGGCGGCCCCCAGGCCATTGCCGAGCGGGTGCTCGGTCTAGCCCGCGGGCGCAAGCGCGACGAGCTCGTCGAACTCTCGCACGAGTTCTGCGCGGCGCAGTTGGATTCCAAATTGGTTCCCTACGTCGCAGCCGAGCTGCGCGCGCTCGTGCGCTCAGGGATGCCGACCTACATCGTGACCGCGAGTCCGATCGAACTGGCCAGCGCCGTTGCAGACCATCTGGGGATGACCGGTGCGCTGGGCACGGTTGCCGAGGTGGTCGACGGAACGTATTCGGGTCGACTCGACGGTCCGATCTGCCACGGCGAAGCCAAGTTCTCGACCGTGACGGCATTCGTCGAGGCAAACGACATTGACCTTGCCTCGTCGTGGGCCTACAGCGACTCCATCAATGACATCCCCTTGCTTGCTTCAGCGGGGACGTCGGTGGTGGTCAATCCCAATCGGCGGTTCGCCTACGTCGCCGCCAAGAACGGCTGGCGGATCCTGGACAGCAACAGCACCATGATCAACCCCACGCTTCCGCACCTGCACGCCGCCAGCGCGTGACCTGCTCCGCGTGACTCGCCCCGCGTGACCTGCTCCGCGTGATCCGCTCCGCGTGACACGTCCGTCAACACGGCAGGCACGTAGCATCAGGGAGTGAACGACTCCGGGCCCGCCACCACCGACCTAGCCGATCGCCCTTTGTCGTCACCGGCCCGTAGTCGACTCGACCCGAATCGTGCGGACTACGACGCGATCCTGGCGGCACATGGTGAGGCGATGTCCCTCGATCGACCCGGGTATCTCGATCCGCGCAGCGGACTGTTCGTTATGACGGCCAAGTACCACGCGGACCGCGGCTGGTGCTGCAACTCCGGGTGCCGCCACTGCCCATTCGTGGCCGATTAGCCTGTTGCGATGATCCGCCGACTCGTCGCCATCATCGCGCTGATGACCGTCGCGCTTGGTTGCCTGACCTTGGTGAATGCACCCGCACAGGCCAGCGCACGGTTGGCGAGCAGCGTGCGAGCGGTGGGCTCATGGTCCATGGAGCCACTGTCGAAAGACACCAACAACGACGGCGTGATCGACGGTGACGGCGGTGTTCCCGCCCGAGGCGCCTTGACCTCGCAGCCATCGGCTACCTACGTCGGTGCCGGCAATCACCGGGCGCAACCCAATGAACGCCTCATCAATGGAACGACCTCCTGGTACCTGCCGACCACGGGATTCCCCGTGCGCTTGGATGCCTGCACGTCCACCGGCGCGCAATATCGATGGACCGCGTCGCAGAACGGCAGTGAGGTCACGGTGACACCGTGGCTGTCACTGAGCAAGAAGACGTGTGCCACCAGCATGAATCTCGCCAATGGTCCGACGACGCTACGACTTGAGGTGAAGTCAGGTGCGTCACATGCCGTCACTGTCCTCGACGCCAACCCGCGTGGCCTCATTGTGGTGGCGCTGGGAGACTCGTACGCGTCCGGCGAGGGAAACCCGCGCAACGTGCAGTCGTGGCTGCAGGGCAGCCTGCCCTTTCGTCCGTACTGGGACAACGACCCCTGTCATCGCAGCGTGCTTGGCGCACCCGCTCAGGCCGCACTGGCACTGGAGAAGGCATCACCCCGCACGTCAGTCGAGTTGATCGACGTGACCTGCGCGGGTGCCACCGTCCACGCCGGAGTACTCGGTGCTCAGCAGGCTGTGGGCCAGGCGACGAGTCAGGTTGAGCAGGCCGCCGCCGTCCTCGGGGATCGGACGGCCGATGCGATCGTCCTGCAGGTCGGCGGCAATGACGTCGGCTTCTCGTCCGTTCTTGGCGCGTGCGTCCTCAATACTCAGTGCCCGCTGTCTCGCGCGCCGTTTCCACCACTGTCGACCTACAAGACACTCCAAGACGGAATTCAGGCGGAGACCGGCAAACTCACGGCCGCCTACGCGCGGATCGCCGCCTGCCTCGGCGGGTCCTCATGCGTGCTCGCGGATGGTCGTCGAGCCTCGGGCATCCGCCTGACCACGGGCGCGACCGTGCTGCCCGTTCTCTACCCGGACCTCACGCGCAATGCCAACGGTGCGCCGTGCACCTACCTCACGCTGTCGCAGACCGACTTCGCCTGGGCTCGCGACACCATGCTGGTCCCCAACCCCGGACCTACCTACGCCTATCCGTCCGCGCAGGGACCGGTCACGCTGTCCTTGGCCCAGGGCACCCTCAACGCCAAGATCGCGCAGACGGGTGGGCAACTGGGCTGGGCGCCAGTCACGGGTGCCTGGGAGGCGTCCGGGGTCGGCCCGGTCGGTCACGGAGTGTGCGCGGGCACTCAGGCATGGGTCTTCGGCATCACGTCTTTATCGGGGTTCTCCAGCGCCTCCTTTCACCCCAATCCCACCGGTGTTGCAGCGATGGGCAAGGCCATTCAGGCCGCCCTTGCCGTGGCTGTCCGGCCCTGATCTGGCTGGTAGAGTCCCGCTCCGCGCGCCGCTAGCTCAACTGGCAGAGCAGCTGACTCTTAATCAGCGGGTTGTAGGTTCAAGTCCTACGCGGCGCACCACAGTTCGACACCGCTTCAGTCGCGAAACGAAATTACATCAATGTGGTTTGTGTGACTGGTGAGGCTAAAGTTTCAGTTGAGACTTGAGAGTTGTTGGTACACAACATGAATTCGCCACGCCAGTTTCCCTCTATGCGCGCCTAAGGACTTGACGTATTGGATTTATGACGCACACTTATGCCATAGCAAGCAGCCCATGGATGGGCTTCCCCTCGTTGGACCTCATTCATGGAGTGACCGTGGCTTTGCGTATCGATTCAAACCTTGAGGCGTTGACCGCCTACCGAAATCTTTCTGTTGCGTCTCCCACGCAGGCTGGCGCCACTAAGGCTGCCGCCCGCGTAACGCTCAGCCAGCGCATCACCGCCGCTGCCGCCGAGGGCTCGGGACTATCCGTCTCCGAGCTCATGCGCTCGCAGCTCAGTGGCCTGAGCCAGGCGTCACGCAATGCCCAGACCGGCCTCGGCGTAGCCCAGACCGCCGACGGCGCCCTGGCCAATACCCAGACCCTGCTGACCCGCATGCGCGACCTGACCGTCACCGCCTCGTCCGCTGGCGCTGTGACCCCGGGCATCACCGCCGAGGTGGGCGCACTGTCGTCCACCATCGACACCATCGCTGCCACGACGCAGTTCAGTGGACACAGCCTCATCGGCGCCTCGGGCTACACCGGCACGTTCGCCATCGCAGCCCCGGGCAGTGCTCAAGAGCCCGTCACCATGACGATTCCGGCGGCCACCGCAGGCAGTCTCGGCGTCGCCAGCCTCGATCTCTCCACTCCTGCCAGCGCCGCAGCGGCTACGCAGACCGTCCAGGGCGCTCTCGACCAGGTGTCGGCCACGCGTTCGGCGCTCGGCCGCTTCAAGGCCATGTTCACCCAGGCGGTCAACCGCATCACCGTCGCAGTGCAGAACGTCTCCTCGGTTGCCACCGCAGCCATCGGCGACAGCGCTGCAGCGTCAAGCCTCACGGGCGCGACCCGCACGCAGATTCTTGCCGAGCCCGCCATGGCCATGGCTGCACAGGGTGGCGAAGGCACTGCTGCGCTGATGAAACTGCTCGCCTAGCGTCTCCACGGTGGCGATCTCCGCCGTGTGATCCACACACCACGGAGGATTTACGAGGCAGACATGCCCGTCAGGCCCAAGGCGATCATGATGGCCGCCCAGACGGCGATGCCAATCAGTCCTCCTACTCGGCGGTTCTTGAAGTCACCAATCACGATGACGAAGAGGGCCACGGCCGCGAAGTAGAGACCACTTATGAGGAAGGAAGCTGCGACCACCCGCAGCCCCCAATCAAGAACGACCGCGAGCAGGGCAAACACACCCCAGGCAAGGTTGGCCAGCCCCACCTCGATCTGGAAGTTGTTGCGGACTCCGTAATCCCAGCCACCGCGCACGGCGTCTGACCTGCTCCACACGGCATGGCGGAGGAACGAGAGGACCCCTGTGGCAAACACAGCAAGAATTGCTGCCACATTCAGGCTTGGTGCCGACCCATGGACGGTCCCGAAACCGATGAAGGCCCCAACGAAGCCCACGACGTATGTCGCGATCATGAGGATCTGCGCCGGCCTGCCTGCCGAAGACGCAGACTGATTTAACTTCTCCACCATAGCTTCAAGGTATCCGGCGCGGTGCACCCTGTCACTAGGCTCCCGTTGTGAGTCGTTGGGCAGTTCGTCACCCTGTATGGGGACTTGTGTCGTGGTTCGTGCTCATCGCCATCATCATCGGCGCTGTCGGAACTTTTGGTGGCAAGCTCATCGACAGTTTCGAGCTTCCCAACACTCCCTCGCAGCAGGCCCAAGATCTCCTGCAGAGCATGGGTAGCCCCGGGCCAAGCGATACCTCCTTGACCATCGTCTGGCACCCCTCGACCGGTTCTGCGACCGACCCGATCACTCAGGGGCAGATCCGACCACTGCTCACCTCCATCTCGATGCTCGACGGAGTGCAATGCGTGACCACGCCCTTCGGCGACAACCTCGGCACTGACTGCACGAGCGTCACTAACCAGCCGCTGGAGAAGGTAGTTACCGACACGATCGTGGCCGAACTCAGCAAGGCCACCAACCTCAGTCCCAAAGACCTGCGTGCCATCGCCGCCCTCATTCCCAAGC
>JBAWXR010000042.1:0-12578 GCA_037143955.1 Actinomycetes bacterium | reverse complement strand
GCGGACATCCACGACGGCTTCATCTGGGGCCGTGGTGCTGTGGATATGAAGGACATGGACGCCATGATCTTGGCCGTCATCCGCGATTGGATGCGCACAGGAGTACGGCCGCGCCGTGACATCGCCGTCTTGTTCTTCCCGGACGAAGAAGCCGGAAGCCGACATGGATCACATTGGCTCGTCGAGAATCGACCCGACCTGTTTCGTGGTGCCACACAAGCGGTTGGAGAAGTGGGTGGGTTCTCCGTCACGGTTCGTGATGACCTTCGCCTGTACCCCATCCAGACGGCGGAAAAGGGAATTCGCTGGCTTCATCTTCATGCCAAAGGCCGCGCGGGTCATGGTTCCTTGATCAACAATGACAATGCTGTGACGGCCCTGTGTGCCGCAGTGGCCCGGGTAGGCCAGCACGCTTGGCCCCAGCGAATGACGCCCACGGTGGAGCGCTTCGTGCAGGAATTGTCTGACGCATACGACATTGACCTCACCCACGGTTCCACGGACGACATCGTGCACCGGCTGCAGTCCTTCGGGACGCTCGTCGCAGCCACTATGCAGAACACTGCTAATCCGAGCATGCTCAATGCTGGCTATAAGCACAACGTGATTCCTGAGAACGCTACGGCTGCCATCGACGGAAGAGTGTTGCCTGGATTTGAGGATGAATTCGTGGAGACGATTCAGTTTCTCGCGGGCGATCACGTCGACGTCGTCCCGGGCATCGAGGATGTCGCCATCGAGTCACCGATCGACGTACCGATTGTGGATCTCATGGCGTCTGTGCTCCGGGAGGCCGACCCAGCCGCGCGTCCTGTCCCGTACATGATCAGTGGTGGCACTGATGCCAAGGCCATGGTGAAGCTGGGAATCGACTGCTACGGCTTCAGTCCGTTACTGATGCCAGCCGATCTGGACTACTGGACGCTGTTCCACGGGGTCGATGAACGGGTGCCGATTGCTGGTCTTGAGTTCGGAGTGCAGGTGCTTGATCGCTTCTTGCGCCAGGCCTGACCCGGACAGCCGCTCAAGCCGTGCGAGCCATCCGGTAGATCTTGCGGCGCATCCGCACTGATCTGCGGCCATCAGGAAACACCCGTGTGCGATCTAATTCCCAGTGCCCAATCTCAGCGGCACCCGTCAGCATTAGCCGGGCACTTTCGCGCGACGTACCCCGCGGCATGTCGACGTCGCGGAACTCCCACGTTGCTGCGCTCATGTCTGCCCTCCCCATTGGTTACTGACGCCGCTGCGCCCAACCACTCTCGGGATAACCCATATCTGGGGAAGATACGTCGTCCAACGCCCGGATGATTTCGTCTGGAAGTTCCAATTCCTCCGCTGCCAGGGCAGATATGAGCTGATTGGTGGTGCGAGCGCCAAGGATCGGTGCCACGACACCGGGTTGATCACGGACCCACGCCAGAGCGACCTCGCTTGGCGCGGCCCCTAAGCCTTCGGCGGCTGTCGACAGTGCATCAACGATCCGGCGACCCCGTTCATCCATGTATGGCTGTACCCACGAGGCCGTGTCCGCGTTGGCTGCTCGAGAGTCGATCGGAATGCTGTGTCGATATTTGCCCGTGAGGACGCCGCGTCCCAGGGGAGACCACGGAAGGATTCCCATGCCGTGGGCCTGCGCGGCAGGAACAACCTCGCGCTCGATACCGCGTTCCATGAGTGAGTACTCCATCTGTGCTGACACCAATGGCGTCCCATGGGTCGTCTCTTGCCAGGTTGCCGAACGCGCCACTTGCCAACCCGCGTAGTTCGACACTCCCGCGTACCGGACCTTGCCGGACGAGACCGCGGCATCGATTGCCGCAAGCGACTCCTCCATCGGAGTCAAAGGATCCCAGGCATGCAACTGCCACAGGTCGATCGCCTCCAATCGCAGGCGCCGAAGAGACTGCTCGAGGGTGCGTAACAGGTGTCTCTTGGATGCGTCGAAACGGCGTGTTTCGCCCGGGACCGACACCGCCTTGGTGGCGACCACCACCTGCTCACGAACTTCGAACTCCTCGAGCAGCTCGCCCAGAATGGTTTCGCTCGCGCCATCGGCATAGACGTCTGCGGTGTCGATCAGGGTGCCACCAGCGTCCAGAAATGCCGCCAATTGGTCGCGGGCTTCGTATTCATCCGTGGAACGTCCCCACGTCATCGTGCCCAGAGCAAACCGTCCCACCCATAATCCGGATCGGCCAAGGGGGCGCATCTCCATGCCCGCACGGTACCTCGCAGGGAAGGCCGGGGGCCCTAGGCTCGCCCCCTGACACAAAGGGGTGCGAATGAAACTGGGCGTCAATCTGGGCTACTGGGGCGCAGGCATGGACTCCGACCATCTTGAGGTGGCTCAGGAAGCGGATCGACTTGGTTACTCAGTCGTCTGGGCGGCCGAAGCTTACGGCTCTGATGCCGCCACAGTTTTGACGTGGATCGCCGCTCACACCACGACCATTGACGTTGGTTCTGCCGTCTTCCAGATTCCTGGGCGCACGCCAGCCAATACAGCGATGACCGCGGCAACACTGGATGCCCTCTCAGGGGGGCGTTTCCGACTTGGCCTGGGGGTGTCTGGGCCGCAGGTGTCCGAAGGTTGGCACGGGGTGAGATTTGCCAAACCGTTGCAACGCACTCGCGAGTATGTCGACGTCGTTCGTCTGGCACTGTCGCGGCACAAGGTTTCTTATAACGGTGAGTTCTTCACGCTGCCCCTTCCTGACGGCCCCGGCAAAGCACTCAGTCTCACGGTTCATCCGGTCCGGGACACCATTCCCATCTATTTGGCCGCCATCGGACCCAAGAACCTCCACCTGGCTGGCGAAATCGCCGACGGGTGGCTAGCCATCTTTTTCTCTCCCGAGCATGCCGCCGAGTTGATGAAGCCGCTATGGGACGGCCTGGAGTCGTCTGGTAGAGAGCGATCTCAATTCGATGTGGTGCCAACTGTGCCGGTCGTTATCGGCGACGATCTTGAGCGTTGCGCGGCGCCGATTCGCCCGTACGCGGCTTTGTACGTGGGTGGGATGGGTAGCCGAGAGCAGAATTTCTACAACCAACTTGCCTCGCGTATGGGCTTCGAGCAGGCAGCGGAAGAAGTCCAATCGCTCTACATGCAACGTGACTATCAGGCCGCTGCAGCCGCAGTGCCGTTGGATTTCATCGACGCCACCTCACTCATCGGTCCGCCGAGCCGAATTGCTGAGAGGCTCAGCGCGTTCTCAGATGCAGGTGTAACGACGCTGACAGTGAGCGCGTCGGTAGGCACGGTTGAGCAACGCGTGGCTATGTTGCGAACCATGAGCGAAATTCTCGACAAGTCCGGGCTGGCGTCGTAATGGGTTGGGTCGAGGCAGTAGTTCTCGGTGTAGTTCAAGGACTGACAGAGTTTTTGCCCATATCTTCGACGGCTCATCTTCTGATCCTGTCTCAACTGTTCGGGTGGCCCGATCCTGGAGCCGCGTACTCGGCTGTCGTCCAGATCGGCACTGAGATCGCGGTGTTGCTCTACTTCCGCAAGGAGATCAGCGAGATTGTCACTACCTGGTTCCGTTCCCTCGGCAATGCTCAGCTCCGCCGAGACCCCAATGCACGTATGGGCTGGCTCATCATCATTGGCACAATTCCTGTTGCAGTCCTCGGCCTTCTATTCAAAGACCAGATCGAAACCGTTGCACGGAACCTGTATCTCGTAGCGGCGATGCTGATTGTCTTCGGAATCATCCTCGCCTTGGCCGATGCGCTTGGCGCTAGGCGCAAGGATGAGCATCAGATCACCGTTCGCGATGGGCTGTTGTTCGGGTTGGCCCAGGCACTCGCGCTGATTCCTGGAGTCTCTCGGTCAGGCGCCACCATTTCGGCGGGTCTTGGGATGGGTTACACACGGGCAGCAGCTGCCCGCTATGCATTCCTGCTAGCGGTGCCGGCCGTGCTTGCATCCGGGTTGTTTGAGGCACGCAAAATTGGAAGCTCCTCGGTTGCTCTTGCGCCCACCCTGGTATCAACGGTGATCGCATTCATCGTTGGGTACCTCGTTATCGCGTGGCTGATTCGCTATCTGATGACAAAGTCGTATCTGCCGTTTGTCATCTACCGAATTGTTCTTGGCCTCGTGGTGCTGCTCTTGCTGGCTCTTGGCGTTCTGCACTCTGGTGCGTGAGGCGTCAAAGCCAGTTGGACTTCTTGAAGGCTCGGTACAGGTTGGTGCAAATCGTGATCATCAGCAATATCGCGGCCGGGTAGCCGTAATTGAAAGATAACTCCGGCATGTTGTGGAAGTTCATGCCGTAGATGCCGGCAACGGCCGTCGGGACAATGCCGATCGCTGCCCATGCCGAGATCTGGCGCATGTCACGGTTCTGTTTGAAGTCCTGCAACGTCGTTGATGCAGTCAAGAGAGTGAACAAAAGCTGGTCGACGGAATCGACAGCTTCTGACACACGCAGGATGTGCTCGCCAATATCGGAGAACATGTCCTTCATCCCTGAGGGGATTGCTTTGACTTGGTCGTCGACAAATTGATGTGCGGGAGACACAAGAGGCGCTACTGCTCGGCGAACTTCTTGGTTTTCCCTCTTGAGGTTGTAAATGAGGCGCGCAGCCGCAGGCGGTGGATTGGTCGCAAAGACGGCGGCTTCGATCTCTGATACGTCCGTCTGCACCTCGTCCATGACGTGGATGTAGGAGTCCACGGTCTCGTCAATGATCGCGTACAAAACTGCGAACGCCCCATGTTCCCGCAACATCGCGCTGCGCTCGATGCGGGACCGAATGTGCGAGAGGTCACCCAGGTGCCCGAAACGCACGGTGAGGGCGTACCAAGGACCGATGAAGACAGAAATCTGACCGGTCTCGACGTCTGACGTCGTCGGGTCGTAGGTGAGCAGTTTGAGAAGCGTGAAGATCGAGCCGTCGTCCGCAACGTCGAACTTAGCTCGCTGGGCCGTGTTTGACGCGTCCTCCACCAAGAGCTCGTCGAGTTTGAGAATCTCAGCTATGCCGTAGAGCTCCTCGCGAGTGGGCTCGAACAGGCCCAGCCACACGAAACTGCCAGGGGTTTCGCGAGACTTCGACTCGAACTCAGCGAGGGCCGCGCGGACCTCTGACACGTCTCCATCGCCCATATGCAGTTGGGCGGTCGAGACCATGCCTTCGCTGCTGTACCAGCCCATACCCCGGATCACGGCCACATTGTGCTCTATGGGCCGGAGCGAATTACGCTGACGTCCATGACCACGGTTCTGCTCATCAGACATGGGCGTACGACCGCCAATGCGTCGGGAACGTTGGCCGGTTGGACGCCTGATGTCCACCTTGATGAGCGTGGCATTGAGCAGTGCACCCAACTTGCTCTACGTCTTGCCATAGTTCCCCTACAAGCCGTCGTTGCCTCGCCGTTAGAACGCACGCAGGAGACCACCGCGCTGCTTCTCGAGGGCCGATCGATCCCGGTTCATCTCGACGACCGTGTGGCGGAGTGTCGGTACGGCGATTGGACCGGTAGCAGCCTGAAATCTTTGGCAAAGGACCCTCTGTGGAAGGTTGTCCAAAGCCATCCCAGTGCGGTCACGTTCCCGGGCAAGCAGGGGGAATCGATGATTGCGATGCAGCATCGCGCTGTCTCCGCCATTCGCGATTGGAACTCGAAGCTGGGCGAGAAGGCGATCTATGCCGTGGTCTCGCACGGGGACGTCATCAAAGCGATCCTCGCCGATGCCTTGGGAATGCATCTTGACCAGTTCCAGCGCATCCACGTGGACACTGCATCGGTGAGCGTTGTGGATTACACCTCCACTCGGCCGTTCGTGATGCGCACCAACGACATCTCAGGAGACTTCTCTGGACTCTCATCGACAACCAAGCGTCGAGCTAAGACCTCTGATGCGGCCGTAGGCGGTGGGGACCGGCGATGAGTCGTCACATTCACCTGCACGAGCACCCCGAGCGTTTCATCGTGGGGACGGTTGGACTACCGGGGGAGCGGACCTTTTTTCTGCAAGCGCGCACCGGCAATGTGCTCACCAGCGTCGCCTTGGAGAAATCGCAGGTTTCTGTACTGGCCGACCGAATCGATCAACTGTTGGATGAAGTGGCGGCAACACGCGATGCGTCAATCCCTCCACGGGGGAGCCTGTCGGGGGACCTCAGCCCCTTAGAGGCACCGATTGTTGAGGAGTTTCGGGTGGGCGCTATGTCGCTGGGGTGGGATGACAGCGCCCATCGAGTTGTGGTTGAGGCGCACGCCATTGCCGACGAGGATCAAACTCTTCCCGACATCACGGATGACTCCGAAGGTCCCGACACCTTGCGGGTATGGCTTGATGCCGACCAGGCCCGGGCATTTGCCGAAAGATCCCGGAGTGTTGTTTCCGCTGGTCGACCGCCCTGCCCACTGTGCTTACAACCCCTCGATGCGCAAGGTCACATCTGTCCACGAGCAAATGGGTACCGGCGGCGCGCATGATGCTCGATCTCGGGGATCTGGCGACAGCCGATCTCACCGTGGATGGCCGGATGGCCTCAGCCTCCAACGCCACCCTTCACTGCACCTACGTGGATGCGGCGGGCTCCGTGCGCGAGTGCATCTATAAGCCGGTGGCGGGAGAGCGGCCACTCTGGGATTTCCCCACGGGCACTCTGGCCCACCGTGAAATCGCCATGTTCGCGCTGTCGTCAGCACTCGGATGGGACCTCGTCCCCCCCACAGTTTGGCGGGAGGATGGCCCCGCGGGCCCAGGAATGTGCCAGTCGTGGGTCGCGGATGCGGACGACAACGCGGTGGTTGACGTGGTTCCTCGAGGGCAGATTCCGCAAGGGTGGCGTCACATCTTGGATGCGCAAGACCATGGCGGTTCAGACGTATCTCTCGTCCATGCAGACTCGCCCAGTCTTCGTCGCATGGCGGTGCTTGATGCCGTCGGCAACAATGCCGATCGCAAGGGTGGACACATACTGATGGATGCACAGCAGCGCGTTTGGGCAATCGATCACGGCGTCACCTTCAGCCCTGAGCCAAAGCTTCGGACTGTCTTGTGGGGGTGGTCTGACGAGCCGATTGACGACTCGATCGTGGAGGATGTCGAGGCGTTGCACACGTTATTAGCCGTAGATTTTGACCCAATCGACATGTGGCTGGAACCGGACGAGAGATGGATGCTACGTAGCAGAGTGGACGATCTATTGGCCACCAAACGGTTCCCGCTCGCGCAGGACGAGTGGCCCTCAATTCCGTGGCCAGTGTTCTGACCTGACTAAGGTGTGTCTGTGCAGTCGTGGGCCATGCCGAAAGTCCCCAACATCGCAGGGAAGTCCGATCCCCTCACGTTGTTCGACACGTCTTCACAATCATTGCGGCCCACATCGCCCGACCGAACTGCTCGGATGTACGTCTGCGGCATTACTCCCTATGACGCCACCCACATGGGTCACGCCTTCACGTATGTCACCTTTGATCTCGTTAACCGCATATGGCGCGATGCCGGCCACGACGTGCATTACGTCCAAAACATCACCGACATTGATGACCCGTTGTTGGAGCGGGCGCTGGCCACAGGGCAGGACTGGAAAGACATCGCTCACCGGGAAATCGCCTTGTTCTGCGACGACATGGCAGCCCTGCGCGTGCTTCCACCCGCGGCATACATTGGTGCCGTAGAGGCGATTCCGTCGGTTGCCAACCATGTAGCGCGATTGCGCGAGTTGGGCGCCGTGTATCAGGTTGATCAGGACCTGTACTTCCGAGTACATGCGGATCCTCGCTTTGGTGACGTCGCACACCTGTCACGTGAAGAAATGCAGACGATCTTCGCCGAACGGGGAGGGGATCCCGATCGCCCCGGCAAGGAGGACCCACTTGATTGTTTGGTGTGGTTGGCTGCACGTCCGGGGGAACCGTCCTGGGACACGCCATTAGGACCCGGACGCCCCGGCTGGCACATTGAGTGTGCGGCCATTGCGCTCGACCATTTGGGCGCTACCTTTGATGTGCAGGGTGGGGGAACTGACCTAGCCTTCCCACATCATGAGATGAGTGCATCTGAGGGCCAGGTACTGACTCAGGAGTGGCCGTTCGCACGGCACTTTGTTCATTCGGCCATGGTGAACTGGCAAGGGCACAAGATGTCCAAGTCGCGCGGGAATCTGGTCTTCGTTAATCAACTTCGGCGCGATGGCGTGGATCCGATGGCCATTCGACTGGCGCTGCTGGCCCATCACTACCGCCTAGATTGGGCTTGGACGCAGCAGGGGCTCGACGGAGCCAACGACCGGCTGAATATGTGGCGTGCTGCCGTTCAACGGCCTTCCGGTGCGCCTGCCGCGGATGTCATCGCACGCGTGCGCAAGGCCTTGACGTCAGATCTCCGCACGCCCGAGGCGTTGGACGCCATCGACGACTGGTGCCGAACTGTCGGCGACGACACGTCGGCACCGTCGACAGTGGCGGACATGGCTGATGCGCTCCTTGGCTGCAAGCTGCTCTAGCGCTATTTCTTTTCGTCGTGTCCGCCAAATTCTTTGCGCATGGCACTCAGCAGCTTGTCCGCGTACACGGCTGCTCCTTGTGACTCAAAGCGTTCGTAGAGAGACGCCGTGAGAACAGCGGCGGGTACTCCCTCTTCGATGGCTGCGATGGCGGTCCAACGGCCCTCACCTGAATCCGATACGCGACCACTGAACTCGTCAAGGTTTGGTGACTTAGCGAGTGCGATAGCCGTGAGATCTAGGAGCCACGACCCCACCACGCTGCCGCGCCGCCAGAGCTCTGCGATCGCCGGGATATCCAGGTCGTATTGATAAAACTCCGGATGCGCCAACGGTGCCGTTTCAGCATCCGCGGTACGACTCGTAGCTCCGACGTTTGCATGCTTAAGAATGTTCAGACCTTCGGCATAGGCCGCCATGAGGGCGTACTCGATTCCGTTGTGCACCATCTTCACGAAATGGCCGGCACCATGGGGGCCGCAGTGCAACCAGCCGTGTTCCTCCTGGGCTGGAGTGCCCGAGCGCCCCGGGGTTCGAGGCGCAGAATCAACTCCCGGGGCGATGGTGTCCCACAAGGGTGCGAGGCGGTTCACCGCGGAGTCAGGGCCACCCACCATGAGGCAGAAGCCGCGCTCCCGGCCCCACACGCCCCCTGACGTCCCGACGTCGATGTAGTCGATCCCGGCGGCTGCGCACGCTTCGGCGCGACGAAGGTCATCGCGGTAGTAGCTATTGCCGCCATCGATCAGAGCGTCACCGGGGCTCAAGAGAGTCATGAGTTCTGAAACAACCTTTTCGGTGATCACGCCCGCTGGCACCATGACCCACACGGCTCGGGGAGCCGGGAGTTGTGTAACAAGGTCAGCAAGACTGGCGGCCCCTGCGGCTCCTTCGTCAACCAGCGCCTGAACCGCAGCGGGCTGGGGGTCGTAAACGACCGCCGTGTGGCCATCCGCCAAAGATCGGCGCACCAGGTTTGCGCCCATCCGGCCCAGACCAACCATTCCGAGAGTGATTCGTTCACCTGAATTTACGGGCACGGCTTCTCCTTTGATGTGGCTCTCACTCAACCGTAGTGGAATCATGTGCACATGTTCCAGAGCCTTGAAGAGGACCCTGCAATCACGCCCGCGTGGCTCGATCTGGTGAAGCACAGCGATCGTCTGAGCACGACCACCATCGGAGACCTTGTCGCCGCTGATCCCGATCGTTCAGGGTGGCTGGGGCACGAAGCCGCCGGAATAGCTTTCGATGCAAGTCGTCAACGTGTCGATAGTGCAGCGCTGACATCCCTGCTGGACTTAGCCCAGCAACGAGGAGTCTTGGTCGGCAGAGACCGAATGCTGAGCGGAGAACACATCAATGTGACGGAGGATCGAGCCGTTCTCCACACTGCCCTACGCGCACCTCGCCATGCTCACGTGACCGTTGATGGCGTCAACGTGATCGACGAAGTTCACGCTGTTCTCGATCGGATGGCGGGGTTCGCCCGGCAGATCCGTTCTGGCGAATGGAAGGGTGCCACCGGCCGACCCATCTCGGCCGTGGTGAATATCGGCATCGGCGGTTCGGACCTTGGCCCGGCCATGGCATACGGAGCCTTACGGGCGTTCTGCACCGATGGTCTCGCGTTTCGGTTTGTGTCGAATGTCGACCCGACCGATCTGGCTGAAGCCCTTCGTGACCTGTTACCGGAGACGACATTGTTCATTGTGGCCTCCAAAACGTTCACCACCTTGGAAACGATGACGAATGCTCAGGCGGCTCGCTATTGGGTGACCTCCACCCTCGGCGGTGGGGCGGTTGCCCAGCATTTCGTAGCGGTGTCAACAAACGCCGAGCGTGTAGCTGACTTTGGAATCGACATCAACAACATGTTTGGGTTCTGGGACTGGGTTGGCGGCCGATATTCGATGATGAGCGCCATAGGGCTCAGCACCATGATTGCAATCGGCCCCGAGAACTTCTCGGAGCTGCTGAGCGGCGCGCATGACATGGACCAACATTTCGCCACTGCCGACCCGGCAGAGAATATTCCGTTGATCATGGGGCTCATTGCCGTATGGAACCGAGATTTTCTTGATATCCCCACCACCGCGGTCCTTCCGTACTCGCAGTACTTGTCGAGATTCCCCGCCTATCTGCAGCAGCTCACGATGGAGAGCAACGGCAAGTGCGTGCGCGTGGACGGATCGCGGGTCGACTACAACACCGGGGCCATCTACTGGGGCGAGCCTGGCACCAATGGTCAGCACTCCTTCTACCAACTGCTGCACCAAGGCACGAGCACCATCGCCAGTGACATCATCATCGTCGCCCGAAGCGAGAATCCTCAGGGTCATCAGCAGGACATGCTCGTCGCCAATGCATTGGCCCAGGCATCAGTCCTCTCCATGGGCCGAAATGCGGACCAGGTTCTTGCCGACGGGACCACCGATGCTCTCGTGCCGCACAAGGTGATGCCCGGAAATCGTCCTGTCACGATTCTCAGTACGCAGAGATTGACGCCTCGAACTCTGGGCGCGCTGATCGCTCTTTACGAGCACAGCACATTTGTTCAGGGGTGGATCTGGGGCATCGACAGTTTTGACCAGTGGGGCGTCGAACTTGGCAAGAAGGTGGCCATGGGGATCCTGCATGACATCTCAGTCGGGACAAGCGCCGACTCGAATCTTGATGCGCCCACACAGGCTTCCGTTGCGCATTATTTGCGATGGCGCTAAGCCTCGTCGCTTCCGCGCCGCCTCAGATATCTTTCAAATTCCTTGGCAATAGCCTCGCCGCTGGCTTCGGGGAGGTCTGTGGCATCACGCGCCTCTTCCAGCTGACGCACGTAGTCCGCTACCTCTTCGTCCTCAGCGGCTAGATCATCGACACCGAGTTCCCAAGCGCGGGCCTCCTCGACGAGTTCACCCAGGGGGACGGGCATGTCGAGGATGTCCTCAAGACGTGAGACGAGCGCAAGCGTCGCTTTGGGGCACGGCGGTGCAGACACGTAATGAGGCACAGCGGCCCACAGAGACATGGCCGGGATTTCTAGCCGGGAACACGCCTCCTGAAGCGCACCCACGATCCCTGTGGGCCCCTCGTACGTAGATGGTTCAAGGTCGTAGCGCTTTTGCAATTCAATCTCGGTGCTTGTCGCAGTGACCGGTACCGGGCGTGTGTGCGGGATATCTGAGAGCAGGGCACCCAGAGTGATGACCATCGACACCTGCAAATCGGCAGCCAAACCAAGAATCTCGCGCACGAATTGCTGCCACTTCATATTTGGCTCGATGCCCTGGACGAGCACGATGTCTCGGGGAAAGAGTGGAACGCGGGCCACGTAGATGCGAGTCGCAGGCCATGTGAGTCGTCGAATGCCTCCTGCATCAACGGAAATCTGTGGACGACTCACCTGATAGTCGTAGTACTCCTCGCTGTCCAAATCAACGAGCGGGGTGGCCTCCCACACCTCGCGTAGATGGGCAACCGTGTCCGATGCCGCGTCGCCCGCGTCGTTCCAACCTTCGAAAGCTGCCACAAGCACTGGATCAACTAGCGTCGGGAAGCTCTCCAACTCAATCATGCGTGACCTCCCGATTGCACGACCTGATCAACGATGCCAGCCACTACGGACGGCCACTGAAGCGGCACATCATGTATTGCACCCATCAATCGCAGAGTAGTGACGTGCGGTCTACTCATCACCGCGGCCAAGCCTGCGCTGCGGGCGTCCTCCCACGAGCCTTGGACATCGGCGGATGCGTCCGGGCGAGGTTCCGCGGTGAGCACCCATAGTGCCACTGCGTGGGCCTGTGTGAGATCGAGATGCGGCAGAGGTGCAAACTCAAAGAGCCCATCTAGAACGGCCATATGCCGGTCCATGCCGATTCGGGTGCGCACCAGCCCTTGCCCGTCGCGTATGAACGTTGGAGACAGCGCCTCGTGGATCTCCTGCGACCACATATGTCCCAACTCGCCCTGACGAATGAGGTTCCACAGGTCTTCCTCGGGGATGCCTAAGGCGGGGGGACGCAACCGCTCCCGAGTCTCAGCCGGGTCGCCAAGATCTCGCGGGCCCCACAAACCGCCGTCAATCAAGACCGCAGTTGAGG
>JBAWXR010000041.1:0-12585 GCA_037143955.1 Actinomycetes bacterium | reverse complement strand
CGGAGCCAACGAAGTCGATGACGACGTCGGCGCCGCGACCGCCCGTGGCCTCCTTGACCTGTGCCACGACATCGTCGGCCGCTGCGTTGATGGTGAGGTCAGCACCGCACTCGGTGGCCAGATCAAGGGCGGCCTGCTTGGTATCAAGGGAGATGATGCGGGCCGCACTCATGGCTTTGATGATCTGAATGCCCATGTGGCCCAGACCTCCTGCGCCGATGCACACCGCGGTGGCGCCGGGCAGAAGCTTGGGCAGCGACATCTTCACCGCGTGGTACGGCGTGAGTCCGGCGTCGGTGAGTGGCGCGGCGGCCACGGGATCCAGGCCTTCGGGGATATGCACGAGGAAACGCGGATCGGGGATGAGCATGTACTCGGCCTGTCCGCCGTCGACGCCGAGACCGCCGCCGAACGCCGATCCGTAGCCGTCAAGTGGGTTGTGGCAGTAGGTGTCCTGACCGCGATCACATGCGGCGCAATGGCCGCAGCCCCACGGACCAAAGACGGCCACGGGTGCTCCGACCAAAAGTCCTGTGACGCCCTCGCCGATCTGGTGCACGTAACCGGACGTCTCATGGCCCAGCGTGAATGGCGGGCCCCACGGGAACATGCCGTCGCCAAAGTCATGCATGAGGTGCAGGTCGGAGTGGCACAGTCCGGCACCGGCCACCTTGATGACCACCTGGCCGGGCCCGGCTTTGGGGATGTCGACCTCGACGAGCTGGGGCTCGGAGTGCCACGCGAGCAACTGGACAGCCTTCATTGTTCCTCCCAGATTTTTGGCGTAGATACCGCTGCGATGCGATGCTAGCCACCGACCGCGGGGTTTCTTGAGGCTTTCTAAAGAAATTGCGTGGAGGCCTTACTGAGTCCCGTTCCGGTCTGGAATAGTGGGACGTCCAATCGTGGTGAAATCCGCTCGTCGTGAAATCCGATCGTCTTAGAAAGGGCAAGGACATGGCTGACCTGACCGATGCGCAGCGTGATGTGCTCGTGACTCTCGTCGTTCGGGGCATGGCGCGAGGCGAAGCGAGCGCCGACCACCAGGCACTGGCCGATCAGGGGCTGTTGTTGATCAAGGGCCCGATCATCATGCCGACGCCCGATGGCACAGCGCTCGCCGGTGAGCAGCTGCGCCTGGCGGACGATGCTGCCGAACGCGAGCGCTTGATGACCACCTTCCACCGCTTCCTGCCCGTCAATCGTCAGTTGCGAGATCTGTGCACCGCGTGGCAGGTCCGGCCCGACGGCACCCCCAACGATCACAGCGACGACTCCTATGACGCCGACGTGCGCGATCGACTCGACGACATCGATGACGCCGTCGGCCCCCTCATCAAGAGATTCGGCGAGGACCTGCCGCGGCTGGGCGTTTATCGTCCGCGCCTGACCACCGCGCTGGAGAAGCTGGACGAAGGCGATAACGCCTGGCTTGCGTCGCCCCTGATCGACTCGTACCACACCGTGTGGATGCACCTCCATCAAGAACTTCTGCTCACGATCGGTATGACCCGCAATGAGGACGAGGAGCTCGAGGAGCGTCTCGTCGCTGGTGAGGGCGCGTGACCGAGCGCACGATCCCGGTCGACGATGTCGGCCTCGTCCCATTCGGCATGGGCATGGAGCGCGGCCTTGATGAGCGTTCGCTGTGCACGCGTGGAATCGAGTTGGAAACCCTTGCCGGACTTGGGCTTCCGGTCGGCGCCGGCCTCACCGTGCCCGTTCCCAACGTTCCCGGGCTCACGTCACCCGATCGTGCTCAAGCAGCCATCCGCCTTCTGCAATCCATCTCCGGGCGAACTGTCGGAGCGATGACCGATGCCGGGGGATTGGTGCTCCTTCGGCTCAGTGCAAGCGCCCCGGTTGAGGCTGCGGGGCTGCCCGCTGATCTCGTGTGTGTGGGGCTGCGCGGCGCGCAGATTCCGGACGGTGTTCCCGAACGCATGGCGGCCGATATTGCGCAGGCGTTCTGGGCCACGGCCAGCACGATTGCCGAGCACGCGCTCGATGTGCCGGGCGACGATGTCGCGACGCTTGAACTCGACTTTGCCAATCCCGCTGATCGCATTGCGCCCCTGTTGGCCATGTGCGATGCGAAGGGCAACGGGCCGTTCCCCCTCAAGGCTTCGCAGCAGGTAGCCGCTGGCGCGGCGGCGATGCTGGCTCGATGGAACTCTCCGCGAGCGGCACGCGCGCGACGCAAGCAGAACCTCGCACCGGAACTTCCCATTGCCCTGCATCTGGAGACCGTCGTCGTCACTGATCATGACGACGAAGGTCATGGGCATGCGTTTTCACGCGACCTGGAGACCGGACAGTTCGCACCCAACGGTGCGTTTCGCCACGGCGTGCGTCAATCGGGCGAGCGCCATGCCATCGGCCATCCCTTGAGCAAGTTGCCCGAAGGCGTCGAGATGCTCACCGGCGTTCTTGCCGAACTCGAGGGCCGGCTCGGCACCCCCGTCATCGTTGATTTCGAGTACGGACCCCACGGACTCGCGTTGGTCGGCTTGGAGCAGATGCGCCGTTCGTCAGCGCGCGTGTCCACGGCACTCTCGGTCGATCTCGTGACGCGTGGCATCACCGACGAAGTGCATGCCGTGGCGGCTACGCGACCCGAAGACATTCTGGAGATGCTGCACCCGCAGCCCAAGCTCACCGGCAACGAGGTCACGCTCGTCACCGGCTTAGGCGTGTCCCCGGGTGCCGCGGTCGGCGCCGTCGCCCTCACCAGTGAAGAGGCCGTGTCCTTGGCCGAAAACGGGGACTCGGTGATCCTCGTGATGTCGGAGACAACCCCGGGCGATCTGCCGGGAATGATGGCGGCGCGAGGCATCCTCACCGTCAACGGTGGCTCCGCGTCACACGCGGCCGTCGTCGCCCGCGGCATGGGTCGGCCCGCCATCTGTGGAGCCAGCGGACTGCGCATGGTCGACGGCGCACTTGTCTCCGGCGACGTCAGTGTGCCGGCCGGCGAGACGATCTCCATTGATGGTTCGACGGGAGTCGCCTACGTCGGTGCCGTGCGCATCGAGGCGCCTAAGCCCTCGCCGAGCCTGACGACCCTGCTGGGGTGGGCCGATGACGTGCGTCGCCTCGGAGTGCGCGCCAACGCCGACAACGGTCCCGACGCCGATGTCGCCATGAACAACGGTGCTGAGGGCATTGGTTTGTGCCGCACCGAGCACCAGTTCCTCGGCGACCGACTGCCTCTAGTACGCCGCGTGATCTTGTCCCACGACGCCGATGCTGAAGAGTCCGCTCTCGCTGCGCTCGCCGATGCGCAGCGCGAGGATTTCCGAGAGTTGCTGCTGGCGGTTGGTGACAAGCCCGTCACGGTGCGACTGCTCGATGCGCCAATGCATGAGTTCCTTCCGTCCAGTGCGGATGAGGCTGAGGACGAGCACCAGGCGCGCATGCTTGATCAGTTGCACGAGGAGAACCCCATGCTGGGCGTGCGCGGCGTGCGCCTGGCATTGCTGCACGAGGGTCTGTATCCGGCTCAGGTGCATGGCCTGTTCAACGCATGGGTCGATGTCGTGACGCAGGAAGGCATTCACCCCGAACTCGAGGTGATGATTCCGCTGGTGTCGATCCCCGATGAGCTGGTGATGACCCTTCGCTTGATCCGTCGGGTCAACCAAGAGGTCGCTACGAAGACCGGAGTTCAGATCCCCTTCAAGATCGGCACGATGATCGAGACTCCGCGTGCGGCGCTGCTCGCCGACAAGCTCGCGCAGTGGGCCGAGTTCCTGTCGTTCGGCACCAACGACCTCACGCAGTTGACCTATGGCTTCTCACGAGACGACGTCGAGCGACGCATGCTGGGCACGTACCTCGAGAAGGGCCTGCTCACGGCCAGCCCGTTCGCTGAGCTCGACGAGTCCGGAGTGGCGGCGCTCATGGCCATCGCTGCCGATCGGGCCCGCGAGGTGCGGCCGGACATCAAGATCGGTATCTGCGGGGAGCACGGCGGCGATCCCTCATCCATCGCGATCTGCGAGACCCTGGGCTTGGACTACGTCTCGTGCTCGCCAAGTCGAATTCCTGTGGCCCGGCTTGCCGCTGCCCACGCAGCGATGGCGGCTGCTCGCGCCTGACCGGCGATTTCGGTCGGTGCCGAAAAGTTACTTGGAAGCCCACACAAGTGGGGGTGTTGAGGGCTACTGTTCAGTGGTCCATAAGGAGGCGGCATGACGACGGCCCTGTCGGTTCGCGACGCGACGAAGATTTTCGGCGGCACGACCGCGCTCGACCATGTCAGCATCGATGTCGAACCCGGCGAAGTTCGGGCGCTCGTGGGCCAGAACGGGTGCGGCAAGTCGACCCTGATCAAGATCCTCGCGGGTTACCACATTCCCGAACCAGGCACGAGCGTCACAGTCGGCGGCCAAGAACTGGCTTTTGGCGACGGAACAGCCAGCGAGGCCGCGGGCCTGCGCTTCGTCCACCAGGACCTCGGTCTTGTCGCCAACCTCGATGCTGTCGACAATATGGCGCTGGGCCAGGGCTACATCACTAATGGCACGCAGACCATCAACTGGCGCAAAGAGCGTGGCGCGGCTCGCGAGGCATTGGCCGCTCTCGGATACGAGATCAACATCAGCGTTCCGGTCGCTGGCCTTCAGATGTCCGAGCGCACCGCGATTGCGATTGCTCGGGCAATGTCTCCGCGTGGCACTCCGCCCAAGATGCTCATCCTTGATGAGCCCACCGCCAACCTCCCGGCCGCCGAAGCGGAGCGGCTGTATGCGCTCGTCAAGCGCGTAGCAGCCTCAGGCGTGGCAGTGCTGTTCGTATCGCATCACTTCGATGAGGTGTTCGAGATGGCCGACAGCGTCACGGTGCTCCGTGACGGCAAATTCATCATTACGCGTCCGGTCGCCGGGCTCACCGAAGAGCAACTGATCGAGTACGTCGTGGGCCGCCGCTTGGAAGATGCCGACCATGGCGGCGAGGCGCGGCCGCATGGCCCTGCGGTGATTGACCTTCAAGGAATCAGCGGACGCACGGTACGCGACATGTCCCTCACGGTGCACCGCGGTGAGGTCGTCGGAATCGCCGGTATCACCGGCTCCGGGCGTGAGGAAGTCGCGTCCCTGATCTTCGGTGGCCACGGTCACTCAGGGGTCATCACTGTGGACGGGGAGGCCCTTCCGCAGTCTCGTCCCGACATCTCGATCGACCGTGGCGTCGCACTGGTTCCGGCCGAGCGCCACGCCAACGCCGCGTTGATGGACCAAACGCTGCGCGAGAACATCACCATCGTTAATCCCGGTCACCACATGACGCTGGGATTCCTGCGCCGCCGGCCGGAGAAGTCCGATGTGCAGACGTGGCTTGAGCGTCTCGACGTCCGCCCACCCGTCACTGAATTCACGATGACTCAGCTCTCCGGCGGCAACCAGCAGAAGGTGGTCATCGCGCGCTGGCTTCGTCAGGAGCCCAAGGTGCTCATCCTTGACGAGCCGACCCAGGGTGTCGACGTCGGCGCGAAGGCCGATATCCATCGCATGGTTGACGAGGCAGCCGCGCAGGGCACCGCCGTGATCGTCGCCTCCACTGACCACGAAGAACTGGTCCGCGTGTGTGACCGCGTAGTGATCATGCGTCGTGGGCGCGCGGCAGAAGTCATCGAGCGCAGTCGCCTCACGCCGGACAATCTCACAGCGGCAACCATCGGTCGAGACGTGACCGACGGTGCGGCCTAAGCCTTTCCGACCCCACACAAGAACAGAACCGGAGTACACGACATGAGTGACACGAAGACTGCGGCAGGTGTCGAGAGTGTGGCCAAGCCAAAGAAGAGGATCAACCTCGGGTTTGACAGGTTCAGTGGCCTGTACGTCTGGGCCCTGCTCATCATCGTGTTCTCGCTGTGGATCCCCGACCTGTTCTTGCAGACCAGCACGCTCCAGCAGGTCATCATCTTCCAGGCGATCAGCGCACTGGTCGCTTTGGGCCTTCTGCTTCCGGTTGCCGCGGGTGCGTTCGACCTGACCGTCGCTGCGACGCTAACCGTCGCTATGTGCTTCACCGGCTGGGCTCTCACCAATCACCACGGTGTGGTCATCGCCGCTGGTGGCGCGTTGCTCATCGGCGTCGTCGTCGGGCTCGCTAATTCGCTTGTGGTGGTCAAGCTCAAGGTTGACTCGTTCATCGGCACGCTCGGTATGAGCAGCATCCTCGTCGCCGTGGCCTATCGCATCACCGATACGTCGCAGATCGTGCTCAGCACGACGGGCTACGCGCCCTTCTTCGACTTCGCGCGCACGCAGTTCTTCGGACTTCCGTTGTCGGTGTATTACGCCGCGGCGATCGCCCTGTTCTTCTGGTGGATCCTTGAGTACACCCCCGGTGGTCGCTACCTGTACGCGGTCGGCGGCAACCCGATCGCTGCCCGACTCGCGGGCGTGCGCGTCAACCGCGTCACCACGCTGGCGTTCGTCGCCTCTGGCGTTACAGCAGCATTCGCCGGCATCGTAGCCATGGCCACCATCGGTACCGCCGGCGCCGACAGCGGCTCCGGCTACCTGCTGCCTGCCTTCTCTGCGGTGTTCCTGGGTGCCACCCAGATCCGCCCCGGTCGCGTCAACGTGCTGGGCACACTGATCGCCATCTTCCTGCTGGCCACCGGTGTCACCGGCCTGCAGCTCGTAGGTGCGCCCAACTACGTCACCGGCTTGTTCAACGGTGTCGCCCTGATCACGGCTGTGGCGCTCGCTGCTCGCAGCGCGCGACGTCGTGCATAGGTTCCGCACACAACAGGGGCGGGTGGCACATGCCACCCGCCCCTGTTGCTGTGTTGGTGCTTAGGCGATCGCCTTCTGCATCGCGGCAATTCGCAGGCCCCAGATCTTTGCACTGAGCGCCGCCATCGGAGCGAACACCTCGGAGGCGTGGTACGAGCCTGGGTGCACATGGAATTCCACGGGCACGCCCGCGGCCTTGAGTCGACCCACGAACTCGACGTCCTCGTCGTGGAACATGTCGACGTCACCCACATCGATGTACATCGACGGCAGACCGGACAGGTCCATCGCACGGGCGGGAGCGGAGTACTGCGTCGCCGGTTGGCCGCCGAGGTACCAGGCCCACGCCTCGACGTTGCCGGCTCGATCCCAGATGCCCACGTCGGTGATCTGCTTGGACGAATCCGTCTCATGGCGATCATCGATCATGGGGTAGGGAGCCATGACGAAGTGAAGCTTCGGACCGTCGTGGTCCCGGGTCATCAGTGCAGTGGCGATGGCCAGACCGCCACCCGCGCTTCCTCCGTAGACGCACAGGCGATCGGTCTTCACGCCAAGGGAGTCTGCGTTCTGTGCCATCCAGATCAGGGCGGCGAAGCAGTCGTCGATCGCCGCGGGTGCGGGATGCTCAGGAGCCAGTCGGTAGTCGACCGACACGAGAACAACTCCGAGCGTCTCGCACAGCATCACTGCAGTGAGGTGGTCGGTCTCGAGGTTGCCGAGGACCATGCCACCGCCGTGGATGTACAGCACGCCGGGCCTGGGGCCAGAGCCCTGTGCCGGTGTGTAGATGCGAATGGGGAGGTCTCCGCCGGGGCCCGGGATGGTGCGGTCCTCGAGCACGACGTTGGGATTGGGCGGAAGATCCGCCGTCATCATCGCCAGCATGCCGTCGAGGGTTGCTCGACGAGTGACGATGTCAGGAATGGCGTTGAATCCGCCGGGCATGGCGGCCAACAATCCCTGGAGCGGGACGAGTGATTCTGGGTCGATGCGATCGTGATTACTCATGCGCGGTGTTTACCACTACGGAAGCGGCACCGTGAAGGGTTTGGCAAGAGCCGCCTCGCGAGCTTCGGTTCCGCTGACCCAGTCGATGGCATTGGCGATCAGACGTCGAAACATCGGGTTCTCAAATGTGCTGGGTCCGTCGCCCATGAGCAGCGTGACCACCGGGCTTGCCCCAGCAACCGTGGTCCAGCCCATGAGTGGGCTTGCCTGCCCACGTCCCGCGCACGTGACTCCGGGCGAGGATCCGTGGGATACCTCATCAAAGGTGTCCTGGTAGAGCGCACCATCGAGTCCGGCGTTGTGCTCCAGCAGCGGGGTGATGCGGTCGGTTAAGTAGGGGGCGAAGTACAACTCGTCCTCGACATCGAATGGCGTGATTCCCGCACACACCGGATGGTGTGGCGCGGTGGGGGAGATGGTGAAGTGCCCCTTGCGGTAGCCGGACGAGGGCAGGTCTTGGCCGCGAAGTCGACCCGGCGCATACAGGAAGCGGCCCCCGATGGCTTCCGCCCACCCTTCCCAGCCGGGCCATGCGGCAATGGCGTGATGCAGCACGACCAGTGGCTGGCCGGCATCGAGGAGGCCGACGAGATTGCGCGCGACGTCGGGCGCAGGGCCCTCGGGCGTCGGTGCCACACCTCTCTTAAGGGGCAGTCCCGGAAGGTCGTGCATGAGGATTGCGTCCCACTGACCGGCGAACTCTGGTCGCAGCCACATCTGAGCCGTGGGTTGAGTGGTGTGCGCCCACACCCAACCGCGATCGGTGCAGACAGATGACACACATCCGAGGAATTCGTCCATGGCCACTCGATGGCCACCGGTGATCACCAGGAGCTTGCGCATGATCGGACCCTACCGCCGCGCCCAAGGACTTACTGTAGTCTCGCTAACCTAAGTACGGCGTCCTTCATTCTCGTCGGGAGCACCATGAGTCACGCCACAATCACGTCCGGTCCCCGCCAGGGATATGCCGACCATGCCAGCCGGGATCTGATCCTGGACCTGCACCGGCGCATGGTGCGGATCCGTCTGTTCGAGGAGTCCGCCGGCAAGTTGGTGGAGTCCGGTGACATGCCCGGATTCCTTCACCTGTATGTCGGGCAGGAGGCCGTCGCGGCCGGTGTGATGTCGGTCCTCAGCGATGCCGACCAGATCACGTCAACCCACCGCGGACACGGCCACGCGATTGCCAAGGGTGCGGAGTTCCGTCCGATGTTCGCCGAGCTCTACGGCAAGACGACCGGCTACTGCAAGGGCCGCGGCGGCAGCATGCACATCGTCGACATGAATCGCGGCATGCTCGGTGCTAACGCGATCGTCGGTGGCGGCATTCCGATCGCGGTCGGTGCCGCATTCGCGTCGCAGTACCGCGGTGATGGCGGAGTCGCCGCGAGCTTCTTTGGCGACGGAGCGACCAACATCGGTGCCTTCCATGAAGCCGCGAACATGGCTGCCGTGTGGGATCTGCCGATGCTCTTTGTGTGCGAGAACAACGGCTATGCCGAGTTCACCTCGCAGGAGCGTCACATGAAGCTGACCGACATCGCCGAGCGTGCTGCCTCGTACGGCATGCCGGGCGTCATCGTTGATGGAATGGATGCACTTGCCGTTCGCGCCGTCGCACTCGAAGCGGTCGAGCGCGCACGTCGCGGAGGCGGACCCACGTTGATCGAGGCCAAGACCTACCGCTACTTCGACCACCAGGGCATCAAGGGCATGCGTATTCCCTACCGTGACCCGGCCGAAGTGGAGGCATGGAAGTCGCGCGACTGCATTCGGCTGATCGAGGCCATCGGTGTGGAGCGCGGGCTTGTCTCCGCTGATGAGTTTGGTGAGGTGTGGGCCCAGACCCAGGCCGACGTCACCGACGGCATCGACTTTGCCCGAACCAGCCCGGACCCCGATCCGGCTGACATCCTCGACGACGTCTACACCGTCTGAGCTGCGGAAGGACTCCCTGTGACCACGCGCGAACTCACCTATGTCAAAGCCTTCAATGAAGGCATGCACCAGGCCATGGCGGCCGACCCCGATGTGTTCCTTATCGGCGAGGACGTCGCGGGCTATGGCGGCGTCTTCCACATGTTTGACGGACTGCTGACCGAGTTCGGCGAGGCACGTGTCAAGGACACCCCCATCGCCGAGCAGGCCATCATCGGTCTTGGTGTTGGAGCGGCTGCGCGAGGACTGCGTCCGGTGTGCGATCTGATGTTCATGGACTTCATCGGGGTCGCGATGGACCAGATCTTCAACCAGGCCGCCAAGATGAAGTACATGTTCGGTGGTGCCGTGTCGGTGCCGTTGACCATCACGACAGCTGGCGGTGCGGGCATGTCAGCCGCTGCGCAGCACAGTCAGAGTCTTGAGGCGTGGTTGGCGCACATTCCTGGGCTCAAGGTCGCAATGCCGGCCAGTCCTTACGACGCCAAGGGGCTCATCGTCGGAGCGATTCGCGATGACAACCCCACCATCGTGGTCCTCAATAAGCGCATGCTCGGTCTCAAGGGCCCGGTTCCCGAGGAGCTCTACTCCATTCCTATGGGCGTGGCCAACGTCGTGCACACCGGCTCCGATGTCACCATCATTGCGATGGGTCGCATGGTGGTCGAAGCAGACAAGGCTGTCGCTGCTCTAGGAGAGCAGGGGATCTCGGCTGAGCTCATCGACCCGCGCACGGTGCAGCCGCTCGACATCGACACCATCATCACGTCAGTCAAGAAGACCAATCGCGTTTTGATCGTGCACGAAGCTGTCGAGTTCGGCGGCATCGGTGCGGAGATCTCCTCTCAGATTCAGGAACGGGCGTTCGACTATCTGGACGCGCCGGTGGCTCGTCTGGCGGCACCCTTTGCTCCGGTTCCGTACGCACCGGTCCTCGAGAATGCGTATGTGCCTGATGCTCCTCGGATCGCTGCGGCCGTGCGTCGTCTGGTTGAGCGGAGCTGACCCATGGCGATCGCGGTCACGTTGCCCAAGCTCGGCCTCACGATGGAGGAGGGCACGGTTGAGGAATGGCTGGTGGAGGACGGGCAGTTAGTCACCATTGGCATGCCTCTGCTGCGATTGGCCACGGACAAGATCGATGTCGATGTCGAAGCTGAAGGCGAAGGCCGCATGCTTCGCGTTGTCGGCAATGGCAGCACCTTGGCTCCCGGAACGGTTCTCGGCTACCTGCTCGCCGAAGGCGAAGCGCCTCCCGCAGGCGTCGCGGCAGCGATGCCATCGCAGTCAGGCGTCGCGGCAGCGATGCCATCGCAGTCGACCACGGCTGAGGCGGTCGCACCCACAGCTTCTGCGACGCATCAGTCCACACCGCTCGTTGCCCACTCGGGTCCGGTCACGGTGGACGGACGCGTCTTCGTCTCGCCCAATGCGCGTCGCGTGGGTGCCGAACTCGGCGTGGACCCCACCCTTCTTCGCGGCACCGGGCCCAACGGTCGAGTGGTGTCCGAAGATGTGGAGGCTGCGTCTGCCGGTCAGGCGATGCAGACCGCTCAGGCAGGTCACGCTGCGACCGAAGCACCACGCGTCACCAATCCGTTGGCTCGCCGCGATGCGGCTCAGGCGGGTATCGACCTTGGTGCACTGGGCACCCCGCATGTCACCCGTCAAGATGTGCGCGCGGCCATCGGTCAACAAGGTCAAGAGCCCAGCGCTCCCGCATCGTCAGCCGTGGCCGCACAACAGACCACGCTTGACCCCGCGCTCGTCGGTCAGGAATCTGCCTCGATCATCCCGCTCAAAGGAATGCGTGGCACCATCGCGGCGCGCATGCTGCAGAGCCTCACTGAGATGGCGCAACTCACCCACGGGTTCGAAGTCACGATGGATGCCGTGGTCGAACTACGCAACACACTCAAGGAGCAATATCGCGACCTTGGCATGCAGGTTCCAAGCCTCAACGACTTCGTCGTTCGTGCCGCATCGCTTGCACTGCGCCGCCATCCGATTCTGAACTCCACGATCGTCGGCAAAGAGATCCACGTGCTCAGTCGCATCCATATGGGGCTTGCGGTTGCCGTTCCTGGTGGCCTGATGGTTCCGGTGATCCGCGACGCCGATCGCCTGTCGCTGTTCGACCTCGCGCGGGTGACCAAGGAGATGGCCGAGGCATGCCGGTCCGGGTCCATCGGCCTGGATGCGCTCGAAGGTGGCACGTTCGCGGTGACGTCGCTGGGTACGTATGGTGTCGACTTCTTCACCCCGGTTATCAATCCGGGCAACGTCGGCATCCTCGGAGTGGGCCGGTTGCGCGATTCCGGTCGCTGGGAAGGTGACCGTTTCGTGAAGACCGAGGTCCTCACTCTCAGCCTCACGTTTGATCACCGCGTGGTCGACGGCGCTCCCGCCGCGGAGTTCCTGCAGACGATGAACGAGCTGCTCGCTCGGCCGCTCGTGCTGCTCCCCGGAGCCTGACGTGCCCATCGTTCACCTCGTCCGGCACGGCCAGGCGAGTTTCGGCACCGACAATTACGACGCCCTCTCACCGTTGGGCATCAAGCAGGCGCACGTCACGGGGCGCGAACTTGTGCGGCGTGGAGTGACGACGGCTCGACTCATGAGCGGAACTCTGCAGCGGCAGCGTCACACCGTGCTGGTGCTGGCAGAAGAACTTGGTTGCGCGGATGTCACGCCCGATGTGGATCCACGCGTCAACGAATTCGATGCGCATGCACTGGTGGATCAGCGCATGGGTCGAGTAGGCGCCACCGATGGAATGCCATCTCACGAATTCCAAGTCCACCTTGATGACGAGCTGCGCTCGTGGATTCAGGATCGGCCGGACGACTGGGCGCAGTTCGCCGGCGGCGCGGTTGCTGCG
>JBAWXR010000040.1:0-12768 GCA_037143955.1 Actinomycetes bacterium | reverse complement strand
GTAGCACATGTGCTACCTCTTGAAACAAAGTGCGCACTGCCCGACCAATGTGGCGCACCCATGCTGAATCACTGGAGCGGGCATGCTGCCACGCGCGGACCCAATCGGCCATGCGGCGTCCACAGACCCTCTCTCCGGCGTCATGAAGTGCGATCGTGAAGCGATGCTGCCCGAACACCCACACTTTCACTTCACGCGGCAGTGTCAGACCAGGGCTTGATCTTCTTCAGTTCAGGAGCAAGCTCACGTTGCGCTACCTCGATGTCGTAAGCAGCCTGGGCGCGCAGCCAGTAGCCGTCGGAGAGGCCGAAGAACCGGCAGAGCCGAAGGTCCGTGTCAGCGGTAACAGCACGCTTACCGCTGACGATGTCACCGATGCGCGGGGCGGGCACGCCAATCTCCTTGGCCAGCCGATAACGAGACAAGCCCATCGGGACCATGAACTCTTCCCAGAGCAACTCCCCCGGCGTAACCGGGTCAAGCAGCACAGCACTCTTCGCCATTGCCCGTCCTCCTTCTAGTGATAGTCCACGATCTCGACGTCGGCAGGCCCCGCCTGAGTCCATCGAAAGCAGACACGCCACTGATCATTGATGCGGATACTCATCTGGCCCTTGCGATTCCCCTTGAGCGCCTCCAGACGATTGCCCGGCGGAACCTTGAGGTCATCGAGTCGGCCAGCAATATCCAACTGCCTCAATTTCCTTCGTGCGACCGGCTCGAAGGACGCGAACCTCCGAATGCGCTGGCCGGAGGCCAGACGCTCGGTGTCGCGGTCCACGAACGAGACGATCACCAACTAATAGTAACGCGTGGCGTTACTATTAAGCAAGATCCAGAAATGACACATGCCGGCCACGTGGCCGACCTTCCGCTTCAGTAGCGGGGACAGGAACCGTCGACTCGCCTCTGACGGGTCTCCTCCCAAATCCTGACGTGTTTCCCTTACCAATGCAGAAAGGCCCGGGAAAAGTCCCGGGCCTTTCTGCATTCGTAGCGGGGACAGGATTTGAACCTGTGACCTCTGGGTTATGAGCCCAGCGAGCTACCGAGCTGCTCCACCCCGCGTCGGCCTGCTAACTATACGTTCCCTGGCGTGGACACCCAAACCGGGTCACTCCGCCTCATGGGACGACCCCCGCAGCCGCTTGGTCATGCCCCGACCCTTCTTGGCCTTGATGCGCTTGTCGATTGCCGAACGTGATGGCTTGGTAGGCCGACGTGGCGGTGGCGGAGGCGCTAGAGCCTCGCGAAGGGCATCGGCCAAACGTCGTTCCGCGGCCCGTCGATTTTGCAACTGCGACCGCTGCTCATCCGCCGTGATCGACAGGGTTCCGTCGACGAGGCGTGCAGCAAGTCGGTTGAGCGCTCGCCCTCTGAGGTAGTCAGGGATGCTCGCCGAACCAGCGAGATCGAACGTGACTGTGGCTCGAGAATCCGTGGTGTTGACACTCTGCCCGCCCGGCCCGGATGAGCGCGTGAACTTCCACAGCAGTTCCGCTGCCGGAATCGTGACGGCGGACGTCACCACCAGGTCCTCGCTCACCACCCGAGTGTGACAGGGGTCCCGCGTCCACAACCTCGCCACTTACCCCGCGACAGCATGCGGTCCCTGTGCAGAGTCTGGTCAGACCAATCGACACGAGAGGACGATTATGGCCATACTTATAGACATGGATCAGGTCACCCACATGCCCCTCGCTGACGTGAAAAATCGACTGTCCGAGGTGGTCGATCGAGTAGAGAAGACATCACAACGGCTGGTGATCACCAAGCATGGTCGGCCCGCCGCGGTTCTCATCTCAGTGGACGAACTTGAGTCCCTCGAAGAAACACTGGACATCATCAGCAATCCCGAGGCGATGGCCGAGATTCGAGACGCGCGCGCGGCTTATGAGCGCGGCGAACAGGTGACCTTCGAGGAAATCAAGAAAGAGTTCTTGGGTGGGCAGGAGTAAGTACTTCCTCACCATGACCCCTGGGGCTCGACGATGCCTGCGCCGGCTCAAGCCATCGATTGCCGCCGCGATTGTCATGTTCATGGAAGCTGACCTCCTCGCGGAACCCCTGCGGGTGGGCAAACCCCTGCGGCGCGAACTCGACGGAATGTACTCGGCACGCCGCGGCGTCTATCGCATCATCTACGAGGTCGTCGACGGCGAGATTCGCGTCCTTCGTATTGATCATCGAGCCGACATTTATCGGCTTCGCTAGGGCAAGCATGCAGAAGCGACGAACCACGTGCACACTGGGGCCATGAGCAACGAGAGCCTTTATGACCTGACCTTCGTCGACAACCACGGCCAGACCGTGGATATGTCCCAGTACCGCGGCAAGCCACTTCTCATTGTCAATACCGCGAGCAAGTGCGGGTTCACGCCCCAGTACGAGGGCTTGCAGAAGATCTACGAGGAGCTCGGACCCAAGGGTCTGGTCGTCCTCGGATTTCCGTGCGATCAGTTCATGCATCAGGAGCCAGGCGACGACGCGACTATCGAGCAGTTCTGCCAGATGAACTACGGGGTGACTTTCCCAATCTCCACCAAGGTCGACGTCAACGGCAAGAACACCCATCCCGTATTCGCGTGGCTGAAGGGCAAGACCGGCGGCCTGCTGGGCTCGGGCATCAAATGGAACTTCACCAAGTTCCTCGTCTCCCCCGACGGCACCGTCAAGCGCTACGCGCCCGCCACCAAGCCCGATGAGGTCGCCAAGGACGCTCGCGCGCTTGTGGCGTGAGCCTGATAGGGCTGTGATCCAACTAGTTGATCAACTAGTCTGTTGGAGTGACCATAGAGATTGGCCTCTTCGAGGCGAAAACGCATCTGTCTGAACTCGTCGATCGTGTAGCCAGCCACGGCGAAGAGGTCCGCATCACACGACGCGGTACACCCGTGGCACGACTGGTTCCCATTGCAAACACAGAATCTCCCATTGAGAACGCGTTGGCTCTTCTACTGGCCGCACGCCAAGGTTCTTCCTCGGGGACTGGCTCACTTCGAGAACTCATTGACGACGGGCGTCACGCGTGAGCGTCGTCCTCGACGCCTCGATGGCGATGAGTTTCGTGCTTCAGGACGAATTCAATTCCCGGTCGCAGCGCACCTTGGCTCTCGTAAGTGAAGGTGGTGCATTGGTACCCCACCTCTGGGACTACGAAGTGCTCAACAGCCTACGAAGTGCACAGGCGCGCGGGCGACTCAACACAGCCGACGTAACTCATGCCGTCAGCGGACTCTTCGCACTTCCCATCACTCGCGACCCACGGCCCGCCGATGGCGTTCGCCTCATTGATCTCGCACATCAATTTGCGCTCAGTGTCTATGACGCCGCCTACCTGTCACTTGCACTGGACCGCAACCTTGAGCTCGCCTCACTCGACACAGCCCTCAACTCAGCCGCCCGGAAGGCCGGGGTGAAACTCAGCCGCTGAGTCTCACGCGGTCTTGGTACTCGGGCTTGGTGACGCGCTCGCCGAAGGACTCGGCGCAGCGGTGGCACTTGGGGCTGGCGTGGGCACAAGGTCAGGATTGAGTTTGCGCTCAGCAACAGCAGCCGAGTCAAGTGCCGCCTTCAGGCGTTTCTGCGCTTCGCCATAGGTAGCGAAGTCACCCTTAGCCAGAGCCGCCTGCCCAGCCTCGTACGCAGCCTGTGCTTGAGCCAGCGCTACGGCAAGGTCGGCTGCCGGGTTATCTGTCGTCGGCTTGGGTGACGGGCTAGGTGACACCTGTCCCTCGCCACCGCCACTCGGCGCGTTGGGGTCAGGGAGTGGTTCGGTCGTCGCACCCGGATTCGTACCGAACACCTTGGCAAGAGCAAGGTCGAGCGTATTCTCCATCGCAACATTGGCGCCGTATCCGGCAAGAACCTTGCGCAGCAGTGGATAGCCCTGAGTGGCGCCACGGATATAAACCGGCTCGACATAGACGAGGCCACCGTTGAACGGCAGGCTCAGGAGGTTGCCAAGCTCAACATCCGAGCCACCCTGACGCAGCAGCGACAACTGCGAACTCACGATGGGATCAGACTCGAAGTTGTTCTGCACCTGCTGCGGCCCGGGAATGGTCGTGTTGCTGGGCAGTTGAAGGATGCGCATCTTGCCGTAGTCCGGACCGGACGATGAGTTGACCGACATAAAGGCGGCCAACGTCTGACGCCGCTGCGGTGCAAAGGTGGTCGTCAGCGAGAACGCGGGCGCCGAGTCACCAGGCATTTGCAACGTGAGGTAGTAAGGAGGCTGGAACACCTGCGCAGGCGACACCGTGGGGTCGTCAGGGATGATCCAGAAGTCCGTGCCGTTGTAGAACGTCGCCGCATCAGTGACGTGGTAGCGACTGAGCACCGCACGCTGAATCTTGAACAGGTCCTGCGGATAGCGGACGTGATCAACGATGGTCTGGGGCATGGATGCCCGCGGCGAGACCGTTCCTGGGAAAGACTTCATCCACGTCTGTAACACAGGGTCGGCCTCGTCCCACGCATACAGCGTGACCGTGCCGTCGTACGCATCTACAACCGCTTTGACGGAGTTGCGCACGTAATTGGCCTGGTCGTTGGGAGTGAGCCCGGATGCTGCGTTTCGCGTCGTGACCGAGTCACTCGTGGCGTCACTGAGCGAGAGGCGACTGCTGTAGGGGTACTCATTGGACGTCGTGTAGCCGTCGACGATCCACTTGATCCGACCATCAACCGAGACGGGATAGGGATCCTGATCCAGCGTGAGCCACGGAGCAACCTTCTCGACTCGCGTCAGCGGGTCACGGTCGTAAAGCATGCGTGAATCAGAGTTGACGAGATCCGATAGCAGGATGTTTGCGTCCTGGAACTTGGTGGCGAACACCAGGCGCCCAAAGAGCGAGCCCATCGGCACGCCACCTGAGCCCTGATACGTGTTGGTCGCCTGACCGGTCGCACTGTTGTCATCCGGGTAGTCCAGCTCGACCGGCGTAGACGTCGATGGCGCGCCGACAATCGAGTACGCCGGTGAGTTCTCACCGAAGTACACGCGCGGCTGTGTCGACTTCAGCGCACCTACGGGTGGGATGTTGGACTCAAAGAAGTCCGGCTGGCCATTACTCAGCGCCGTGTTGTCGTACGCGGCCACGAAGCCATACCCGTGCGTGTACACCGCATGGTCGTTGGTCCAGTTGCGCTGACTATCCGGGATTCCGGCGAGGTTGACTTCGCGAACAGCCACCACGGATCCTCGCTGAGCCCCGTTGATCGGGTACCTGTCAATGTCAAGACGAGCATTGAACGAGTAGTAGCCCCGGATCTGCTGCAACTGGTTGTACGTCGGTGACACGACGGCAGGGTCGAGCAGGCGAATGTTGTTGAGGGTGCCAGCGTTTGCCTGCACCACAGACTGCCCGGGCGGATTGACCGTGCCGGCATAGTCCTCAATCGCGGTATTGACGACCGCATACGCACCGCGCGTGGCTGTGATGTTGCGATCGATGTAGGGCTGCTCCTTTACCAGCTCACTTGGCCGCACCTGGAACTGCTGCACAAAGAACGGGTAGAGCGAACCGACTACCAGTGCTGACACAACCATGAGGCCGGCACCAATGACAGGGATCACCCAGTGGCGGCGGAAGATATTGACCAAGAAGAGCGCGGCCACCAACAGCGACACCACGACCAGAATGTTGAGCGCAGGCAGCACGGCGTAGATGTCGGTGTACTTGAGACCCGTGAAACCCGGGACCAAACTTTGGCTGGTCGTGGCCAGGCCATAGCGGTCGAACCAGTAGGACACGGCCTTGACCAGCAGAAACAGTGCAATCAGGAAAGACAACTGAGCCTGCGCAGCCGTGGACGCCCGGTCACCCTTGGGGCGAAGCCGAAGCCCGCCGTACAAGTACTGGATTGCTACGACAAGCAGGAAAGCAAGGACGACAACCGAGAACGCATAGCCAATGAGGAAGCGATAGAACGGCAACGTGAAGGTGTAAAAGGAGATATCCAGACCAAACTGCGGATCAACCTGGCCGAACAACGTGGCGTTGCGCCACTGCAGATACGTTCCCCACTCGCCCGCTGCGGCCAGCCCGGTGAAGAAGCCAATCACCACGACCGTAACGACCGTGACGAGACGCCGATACCGCTCGAGTCCAGTTCGGTAGCGCTCCAGACTTGCCTGTTCCGGAGTGAAGGCAACCGTGTCCGGTCGAGTTCGCCAGGCGATCCACATGACAGCTCCGAGGATCACTGCCGTCCCGGTGCCAAAGGCGAGGAACAGTCCCGCCCGAACCATCAGCGAGGTGGTGAACACGGTGGTCTTGTCCACCGAAGCGAACCAGAGCCAGTCGGTGTAGTAGCCCGCGAAGAGAACAAAGGCACCGACCAGGACGGCCAGAATGACCAGCGTCGGCAGAAGCACTCGACGACGGCCTGATGATGGGGACCCTGCAGTTCGGTTGCTCACACCATGACCTTAGTTGGACCTAAGACCCTGTCACCGGACAGGACGCCACTGGCTTGCCTGCCGTCCAGTCCTCGATGGTCTGAACGCCCTGCGCCAGCGTGGTCATGGGAACTACGCGAAGCCCGTCGGGAATGTGCCCCTCTGCCTCAGCACAGTGGGTCGCCGGCATGAGGAACAACTCTGCCCCAGCATTTCGCGCACCGGCCAGTTTCTGTCGAATTCCACCAATCGGCCCCACCTTGCCATCCGCGTCGATGGTTCCGGTACCGGCAATGTGGCGACCCTTGGCCAAATCTCTCGGGGTCAGCTTGTCGATGATGCCAATAGCAAACATGGTGCCGGCGCTAGGGCCACCGATGTCCTGCAGGGTGAAGTCGATCGGGAATCCGGCGCTGTAGTACTCACCCACTCCAATACCGATGTAGGGCTTGGTGGCATCGTCGGGATTGGCAACCGATGTCACCGACATGTGCGACTGCACACCATCGCTAATGACTCCATCACTATTCACTCCGTTGCGACTGACGACGAAGTCCAGAGTGGTTCCGATCGGCTTGCTTCGTACGGTGTTGACGACGTCTTCCGGCACCTTCATCGCGACACCGTCGATCGAGACGATTTCGTCGCCAGGGAGCAGCTTGCCATCTGATGGTGAATCGCCAACCACGCTCGTCACCACGAGTTGGGTCGTCACGGGCCGGTTGAGGTAACGCATGGCTGCCGCGACCGCATCGCTCTGCGAGGTGCTGAACATCAACTGCTGACGTGTCTTGTTCTGCTCAGCGGTGAGGTTCTCCGGAAACAGCAAACTGCTTGGAATCACGGCGCTGCTGGAACTGAACCAGGACACGATGGCGTCAATGAACGTCAGCCCACCGCGCGGCCCACCGAGTTCGCTGACAGTGGTCATGTCGAGTGCACCGGTGGTCGGATACGTCTGTGCACCACTGATCGCAATGACCGGTGTGCCGTCATCCGTGCCAATCACGTTGAACGTGGGACCGGGTGACAACTTGACGTATGGAACAGGCAGGAGCAGAGCGACCGCGAGCAGGACCAACGTGGTGGCTCCGCAGATGATGAAGATCCAGCCGCGTCTCGTGGGGCGACTCACGCGCGATCCGACTCAGCCGGCGGCAGCGGCTTCTCGATCGCCCGGCGCATCGCGCGCATGCTGGACAGTCCTTCGGACGTTGGGATGGGCCTGCTGGGTCGATTGCGCACGACGACAATCACGACCGCGGCGATCGTCGCGCCGATCGGAATCAACCACCATGCGAGTGCGGACACGTCTCAAGGGTAAACGGGTGGGAAATGACGACGGGCCCCCAGGTCGCTTGGCACCGCTCGCCTTCCCCTAGCGAGCGGGCCCGTTATCCCGAGGGCCCAACGTTCGCCGAAATCTAGGGATGTGTGTCTCGCACGTCAACGCATTCCGCGACGTGCCAAAGTCAGCGTGTGGACAGCCTGTGTGCGACGTGGGGACCGCTGTGCGTGTCGATGTGAATAACCAGTGGGGTTACCTGGGGATGGATTCGAGTACAACGACTTTGCTCCCCAAAGAACCGGCCAAAACACGAGGCCCAGCCTGTGGATGAAAAATAATTTTGCGGTCTACCGCATGTGCACGGACGCACAGAGCGCCAGCACACTGTCATCCAAGCCATCAGGCAACTCCAGCAACGAAAACCACTGCAGGTCATCACTTTCATCGCTGATGACTGCGAGCGATCCGTCCGGCACAACCGCAAGGTACTGGCAGTCGAGGTGATGGGTCATTCCGACGGCTTTGCACGGCACCGCATGCCGATCGAGCCGCACCGGGGTTGCACTGATCCAGATGGGATCAATACCGCCCTCCTCAATCGCCTCCCGCACCGCAGCGGCCTGGAGCGAAACATCCTCCGGCTCTACGTGCCCGCCCAACTGCAACCACCGCCCCACTTTGGGGTGCAGCGTGAGCAACACATGACGACGCGATTCGTCCACCACCATCGCACTGGCTGTGAGATGGCCAGGAGCGCAGATGCGCGCCATCGCGTCTTCGTGCTGGCTCAAGAAATCGAGGTAGTAGTCCCGCAATTGCCGCTGCTGGGGCTCGTCATGGGTCCACGCGGCTAAGACAGCAGTCGCATCCTCATGCAGATGCTTCACTCGGTTGCATCATCGTCAGACGGCGGCAGCTCGAACTCCTGTGCCGATACTTCGATGAAGCCGAGTGGATCGGCAAGGTCATCGGGGCTGGGCAGAAGGTCGGGATGCGCCCACAGTGCATCGCGTTCCTCAACGCCGCGCCCCGCTCTCACGACCGCGAACAACGTAGCTGCCTCACGCAGCAGTCGTGGTCGAAGCTCCATCCCCACCAGCGTGGCAAAGGTTCGTTCAGCGGGGCCACCCGCTGCTCGCCTGCGACGCATGGTCTCGCGAAGCTGCACGGCAGATGTCATGCGCTCGGCGATCGCGGAATCAACCACGTCATCAACCCAGCCCTCGACCAGCGCCAGCAATGTCTCCAGTCGTGCCAGGGCGGCGCGCTGCTCGGCTGTGTCCTCGGGCTTCATCAGGCCGGCAGACATGAGTTGCTGCAGTGCTTCGGGATCATTGAAGTCGACATCTCCCATGGCGCTCTGCAGGCGCTCACTGTCGACCGTCATGCCCTTGGCATACGCCTCAACGGCACCGATGACTCTGGGGCGAAGCCACGGAACATGCGCGAACAGCCTCTGATGCGCCGACTCACGTAGCGCGAGGTAAAGCCGCACGTCGTCAACGGGCACACCAAGCCCCGAGCCGAACTGCGTCACATTGGCCGGCACGAGCGCACACACGGCCATCTCCGTGAGGGGGATACCGATCTCAGAGGCACTCACGACGTCACTTGCCAGCGCCGCCAGAGCTTGACCCAGTTGTCCACTGAAAGCCACCACGCTGAGCTGCTGAGCCATCGCCATCATGGGTTGGAGCATCTGCGCCATCTCGGGCGGGATTCCGTCGGGCAGCATGGACCGCAGTTGCTCCGGCAGGTTGGCCTGCAGGGACTCAAGGTCGAATGCACCTCCACCCTGCTTGCTCACCGCCTGCTGCATCTGCTCAGCGATAGGCGCCACGATCACCTTCCATGCCGGAAGGGTTGCCTCAAGCCATTCGGAGCGGCTCCAAGCCACGGCCGGAGCTGTGGTCGCCGGGAAGGTCACAACCGAGTCCAGCCAGACATCCGCCAAGCGCATCGCATCCACAACAGCGCGTTGCTCAGCCTCCGCGACAACGGGATCACCCGACGCCACAAGGGCCTTGCGCGCGACGTCATTGACCATTGACCAGTTGACCGGGCCCTGGTCGGCCGATCCGCCTTGGGCTCCGAACTGCGAGCCTGATTGCAGCATCGCGCCGATCTGCTGGAGGGCCGCGCCAAGCTGGTTCATGTCGAACGGCTTGCCGGACTCAGGACCTGGCATACCGAAACCGAACGGCAGATCACTCATGGCTTAACGCTATCCCGCTGGCACGCTCGAGCAGGCGTGCTGCCGCTTCGCCGAAAGAGAACTGGGGCGGTGACCCGAAGGTCACCGCCCCAGTCGTAGAAATGGGTTATGCAGGTCGTGCTGGTTACGCCTTGCCCAGGATGCGGGTCACCTTGGTGCCGCAGGTAGGGCAAATGCCCTTGGCAAAGCGTCGACCGTTCGTTTCCTCAACGTTGCCGGTGAACTCACGCTTCGCCTTGCACTTCACGCAGTACGCCTCGCCGGTGTAGCTCTCAGCCATGTGGCCCTCCTCATTCACGACTTCCGCCCGAAGGCGGCCGGCGGCAGGTGCCACCTCATGTCCCCTAGGGGGAGCCCTCTCACCATAGGGCAGCCCATGAGGGGACCCCATGATCCACACGGTGTGCGTGGATAAACATCAGCCCAAGATCCGGTCAAATCACCTAAATCGGTCATGTTGCGGGTCGGGAGTCCCGCCGAGAGCCGCTTACGGGGTAGCCAGCCCGTGCGCCACGCGGCCAGCCAGTGCGCCAGCCAGTCAGGCGGCAGGATGCTCCCGTGACCACGCCACTCGATCACCTCGACCTCGCCGCCATGCGTCAGGACCTCATGACCTTGCTGGAGATTCCGTCGATGGGCGGTACTCCCGCCGAAGTCGAGGTGCAAGAGCACCTCGCACGATCCTGGCGAGACGACGGGCTGGTCGTTGATCGCTGGGATATCGACGTCGAAGGATTGACGCGAGACCCTGACTTCCCCGGGATGGAGGTCGAACGATTGGCAGCCGTAGGTGTCACTGCCACACTCGCCGGCGACGGGTCCGGACCCGTGCTACTGCTCAATGGCCACACCGATGTCGTGCCACCCGGCGATCGCGATGCGTGGACCGGGGATCCGTTCATCCCACGCGAGCGCGACGTCGACGGGCAGGACCGATTGGTCGCCCGGGGATCGTGCGACATGAAGGCCGGCGTCGCAGCCATGTGGGCCGCCACCCGCGCCGCCAAACGAAGCGGCATTGCGCTCAAGGGCAGTGTCGTCCTGGCCGCGGTCGTGGGCGAAGAAGATGGCGGACTCGGCACGTTCGCGCTACTTCGGCACGGTGTGACAGCTGACGTGTGCGTCATCCCCGAACCCACCGGATTGGACATCATGCCCGCCAACGGAGGTGCACTGACGTTTCGCATCACCGTTCCGGGATTGGCGACTCACGCATCTCGACGCACCGAGGGCGTCAGCGCAATTGAGAAGTTCACGCTGATCCTTGCAGCCTTGCAACGGCTGGAGGCACGGCGCAATGCCGACGTTGATCCGTTGATGTCCCGTTGGCCCTTGGCATATCCCCTGTCCATCGGCACTATCCACTCGGGTGATTGGGCATCGACCGTCCCAGACCTGCTTACGGCAGAAGGGCGATTTGGTGTTGCCCTGGGTGAGAACGTCGACGACGCTCGCGCCGAACTTCAATCCGCGGTTGCCGATGCGTGTGCGGCCGATCCTTGGCTTCGCCACAACCCTGCACGTGTGACCTGGTGGGGAGGCCAGTTCGCGTCAGGCATGACTCCACTGGATTCGAGCATCATCGCCGAGGTCGAACGCGCCCATCGGGAATTCACCGGCAAGGCCCCGCTCCTCTACGGCGGGCCGTACGGGTCAGACCTTCGCCTTCTCATGGGCCTGGGTGGGATTCAGACGGTGCAATACGGCCCCGGCGATGCGGCAGCTGCGCACGCGCCAGATGAGTACGTCGACATGGCTCAGGTGGAGGCGTGTGCCGCCGTGCTCACCTCACTGATCGTTGACGTCTGCGGCTGACGGAGCCTTACCAGTCCGTGACTGTGGATCGCCACTGACTTTCCACATGACCGGTGCACTGGAGTGCCGTCATGTCATCTCTTCGGTCGTCCGCGGACGCTCCCCCGTTCCTGCCGCGACGCCCACGGTGGAGACCGGACATCCCGCTCCTGTGGCGCGATGCAGGCACGGTGCAGATTGGCGATCACCCAGCGCGCCTTGAGCTCTCCCGCACAGATGCGACGTGGCTTCTTGGACTCGAAGGGTTGGCCACGTCCACCGAGGTCCTGAGCACCCACCCTGACGCTGCACGACTCATCAGACTCGCCCGCTCCGTCGGCGCTCTCGAGGACTCCGCCGAGATTCCACCCGGTGCCCGCTGGGTCACCGACAGCGAGCGCGAACTCGTGTGGGCGCGCGCACGAGCAATCTCTGGCCCCCACCAGAACGAGGTCCTCACGGCCCGAGAACGCGCACGCATCGCCGTCGTCGGAGCCGGCCAACTGGCTGACGCTGTGCGACAACTCCTGCCGGACGCCGGACTTCGCGAATATCCTCCCGGCACACACTCTGAAGCCAACTCCGGCTTCGCGACTCTCACGGTGCTGGCCGATGCCCACCATCCTCGTGTGCCGCGTCTCTTCGACGGTCGCATGCACGACGGACCGCACCTGCACGTTGCCGCACGGGGTGCCTCTGGTGTGGCCGGACCGCTCGTGATCCCTGGACACACCTCGTGTCTGCGCTGCGCCCATCTGCACGAGTGCGATCGCGACAGCGCCTGGCCGTTGCTCTCCATTCAGTGGGCTCAGTCTCCGACGGCAGCCGTCGACCCACTGCTCATCCGCGCGGTGGCCACTCACGCCGTGGTCATGGCACGCAGGTTCGTGGATGGCGACCCGCTGGTGGACGCGGCGCTTGTGATTGACCCGTCCGACGCAGCGGGCAAACTCCATGCGCGCCCGCCTCACCCGATGTGCGGTTGTCGATGGCCCGACGCCGACCCGGTCACTTCTCGCACGCCCGGGCCCGTTATGCGTTGACGACCGCTGCCATGCACAATGC
>JBAWXR010000039.1:0-12820 GCA_037143955.1 Actinomycetes bacterium | reverse complement strand
GCCGTGACCGGTGCCGCGGCCGGTGCCGTGACAGGCGTGGATCCCGGTGAGGGGCCGCGTACTGCATCCGCCAGACCACATGGCACAATCACTCCACGCCCGTAAGCAAGCCGATGGCTTGACACGGGCTCTCGTCGTGGAATCACTCAGGAGGGCACTCGTTGGCTACTCAGAAGAAGGCCGTCAAGACCGCTCCTGCGAAGAAGGTCGCCGCGAAGAAAGCCCCGGTGGCGAGCAAGGCCCCCGCCAAGAAGGCGGTTCCCGCCAAGAAGGCGGTTCCCGCCAAGACTGCGGTGAAGGCACCGGTCAAGGCGGTTGCGAAGAAGGCGACCCCCGCGGCTAAGACTGCGGTGAAGGCACCGGTCAAGGCGGTTGCGAAGAAGCCGACCCCCGCAGTCAAGGGTGCTGCCAACTCTGCTGACGCGACGCCGGCTAAGAAGCCCGCGGCTGCACAGAAGTCTGCCGGCAAGGCCGCTACTGCCAAGGGCAAGGCTGCTGGAGACGTCGAAGTCATTGTTGAGGTTGTGGCAACCGAAGACGGCCTGGTCGAAGTTGAAGATCTCGACTCCATCGAGGATGTAGATGTCGAGGAGTTGGTTCAGGTGGCTGTTCTCGAAGCTGACCTGGAGGCTGACCTTGCAGAGGATCTTGCCGTCGTCGAGGAAGAGACCACCGAGAGCGAAGAAGCCAAGACTGCCGAAGAGGAAAAGGGCTTCGTCATCTCCGATGTTGACGACACCGACGAGCCCGTGCAGACGGTCACGGTTGCGGGGGCCACGGCCGACCCGGTTAAGGACTATCTCAAGCAGATCGGCAAAGTGTCCCTGCTCAATGCCGAACAGGAAGTTGAGCTCGCCAAACGCATCGAAGCGGGCCTGTTTGCCGAGGAGTTGTTGAACTCTGGCGAGAAGATGGACAAGCGCACGAGGCTTGACTACGAGTGGATTGCCACCGACGGCCGGCGTGCCAAGAACCATCTGCTGGAAGCCAACCTGCGCCTCGTGGTGTCTCTGGCCAAGCGCTACACCGGGCGCGGAATGCTCTTCCTTGATCTTATTCAAGAAGGCAATCTCGGTCTCATTCGCGCTGTCGAGAAGTTTGATTACACCAAGGGTTACAAGTTCTCGACCTATGCGACCTGGTGGATTCGCCAGGCCATCACCCGCGCCATGGCCGATCAGGCTCGCACCATTCGTATCCCCGTGCATATGGTCGAGGTCATCAACAAGCTCGCACGAGTTCAGCGCCAGATGCTCCAAGATCTTGGGCGCGAGCCAACCCCGGAAGAACTCGCCAAAGAGCTCGACATGACTCCCGAAAAAGTTGTCGAAGTTCAGAAGTACGGCCGCGAGCCGATCTCACTCCATACACCGCTTGGTGAGGAGGGTGACAGCGAATTCGGCGATCTCATCGAGGACTCTGAGGCCATCGTTCCCTCGGATGCAGTGTCCTTCACGCTGCTGCAGGAGCAGCTGGAGTCTGTGCTTGACACCCTGTCGGATCGTGAAGCCGGGGTCGTGCGCATGCGCTTTGGCCTGACCGACGGGCAGCCGAAGACACTGGACGAGATCGGGAAGGTCTACGGAGTCACGCGTGAGCGCATCCGGCAGATCGAAAGCAAGACGATGTCCAAACTTCGTCACCCATCTCGATCTCAGGTCCTCCGCGACTACCTGGACTAATCATGGGTGTGCTCGTTGCCAGATCCTTAGGGCCTGACCACGCACCGCATCAGATTGTCGAAATCACGATGATCAATAGTGCACGCCGAAACGTCCTCGGTGCTGCCATGTTGGACGAGTTGTCTCGGGTGCTGGCTGATGCGGGGGCGAATGGCTGTCGAGCTCTGATCCTTCGGGCCGAGGCAGGTGTGAACACATGGTCAGGCGGCCATGACATCACTGAACTTCCCACAGGCGGTCAAGATCCGGCGGCCTGGATCAATCCCCTCGAGGCTGTCCTGCGGCAGATTCAGGAGGCGCCTTTCCCAGTCATCGCCGCGGTAGAGGGCGGGGCATGGGGTGGGGCTTGTGACCTGGTGATGACAAGCGACATGGTGGTGGCAACGTCGACAGCCACATTCACCATCACTCCCGCGCGCCTGGGCATTCCCTACAGCAGCGAGGGAACCCGTCGCTTCGTCTCGGCACTGCCGCTGCATATCGCCAAAGAGATGTTCTTCACAGCGCAGCCAATTTCGGCGAAGGATGCATATCGCTGGGGCGTGGTTAATCGCTTAGTGGACACGTCGGAAGAGCTAGCCACCACGGCATGGGATTTGGCTAAACAGATCGCAAGCCTGGCGCCATTGGCCATCGCTGCGATCAAGTCCGAGATAACCGCCATGGGTGACGTGAATGTTGCCAACACTGACTTTGCAGACCAGGTCAACGCTCGCCGTCGTGCTGCGTGGCGAAGCAACGATTATCGCGAGGGCCTAGTGGCCTTCATCGAGCGACGAACCCCCGACTTTCGAGGGCAGTGAGCCAGTGCCTACCCGGCTGAGGGGTGGGGTGTTTCGACCAGCTTGTGGGTCTCATTGATGACAGAAGATGCCTGAGGGCGTAGCGCATCCTCGTGGCGGGTCCAGTGGTGGCCGCAGAACAGCAAATCCGAGCCATTGGTCAGGACCACGCGAACGTAGGCCTGAGCATTACAACGATCGCAGCGGTCGGTGGCGCTGAGGGAAGGAGCGGTCAGTGTGGTGGTCATCTGCGGTGCCTCCCGGTCTGTGCTGGATTTTCTGTACTGATGTTTCTGTGCTGGATTGATCGGCAGTTCTGAGTGGAATAACAGTCTTACACGGGTCCGACATTCCCACCGCGCCACGCCGGAATGGTTCGCTGAAGGCGAATCTGGCACAAATGCACAAGCACTCGTGGCAGCCCCTCATGGACCGGGTCAGCCCCTACTGTGGCGATGTGGCCAAGGATTCGGGTTATTCCGCGAAGGACCTAGCCGTCCTTGAGGGCCTTGAAGCGGTTCGGAAGCGGCCCGGCATGTATATCGGGTCCAATGATGGCCGCGGCCTCATGCATTGCTTGTGGGAAATCATCGACAACGCCATCGACGAGGCCCTGGCGGGGCACTGCACAAAAATTTTCGTGTCTCTACATCCCGACGGGTCGGCTGAGGTGGGGGATAACGGCCGAGGCATCCCGGTTGACATAGAGCCAAAGACCAAGCTCTCCGGTGTCGAGGTAGTCCTCACGAAACTCCATGCCGGCGGCAAATTCGGTGGTGGGTCGTATTCGGCGTCGGGCGGACTTCACGGTGTCGGTGCGTCCGTGGTGAATGCGCTTTCGTCACGTCTTGATGTTGAGGTTGACCGAGGCGCCAAAGTCCATGCCATGTCCTTTCGGCGTGGAGTTCCGGGAATGTTTGACGGTGACGCCCCTGATGCGTCGTTCACGCGCAAAAGTGGATTGCATGTGCGTGGATCCTGTCCGCGCACTCGCACCGGCACCCGTGTGCGCTGGTGGGCCGACCGACAGGTATTCACCAAGGACGCTGACTACGACTGGACCGCGCTGCGCGAACGGGCAATGCAGAGCACTTTTCTTGTCCCCGGATTAGCCATCACGATCCGTGACGAACGACAGAACCCTGTCGTCGAGGAAACGCTGCTGCACAAGGGCGGTCTTGCGGAGTATGTCGACACACTGTCGACCGGAGAGCCGGCAAGCCCGGTCATTCGACTCTCGGGCAGCGGGCACTTCCACGAAACAGTTCCCGTGCTGGACTCCAAAGGGCACATGTCACCGCAAGAGGTGGAGCGTGATCTCGAGGTCGAAGTGGCAATTCGATGGGACACCGGGTACGAATCGACCGTGCGGTCATTCGTCAACGTTATTGCGACTCCTAAGGGAGGCACTCATGTCATGGGATTCGAAAGGGCGATCGTCAAGGTTTTCAACGAACAATTGAAACTCGCCAAGATCGTGAAGAGCAATGACGACAGCGTCACCAAGGACGACGTTCTTGAAGGCTTGTGCGCGGTTGTTGCCGTTCGTCTTGCGGAGCCACAGTTCGAGGGCCAGACCAAGGAGATCCTGGGTACTCCTGCTGCGACACGCATTGTCGGCAACGTGGTGTCGAAGGAACTGGCGTCGTGGTTCACCAATCCTCCCCGCGGTGACAAGCAGGCAACCAAAATCGTGCTGGACAAGGTGGCCAATGCGATGCGGGCCCGGGTCGCGGCTCGCACCCACCGAGACACTCAGCGCCGCAAGACAGCTTTGGAGTCCTCTGCACTCCCTGCCAAGCTCGTTGATTGCCGCACAGACGATGTCGAACGAAGCGAGCTTTTCATCGTCGAGGGAGACAGTGCTCTGGGTACCGCTAAAACGGCCCGTAATGCCGATGTGCAGGCGCTGCTCCCCATTCGAGGAAAGATTCTCAACGTTCAAAAGGCTTCGCTAGCCGACATGCTCAAAAATAGTGAGTGCGCATCAATTATTCAGGTGATCGGGGCAGGATCAGGCCGAACCTTCGACATTGCACAAGCGAGGTACGGGAAAATTATCTTGATGTCTGACGCTGACGTCGACGGCGCGCACATCCGCTGTCTGCTCCTCACCTTGGTCCATCGATATCTCAAGCCGCTTCTGGATGAAGGGCGGGTGTATGCCGCGGTACCGCCGCTTCACCGAATTGAGGTCGTGCAGGCAGGTAGCAAGCCCAACGACGTCATCTACACATACTCGGACATCGAAATGCACGCGGTTCTGGCTGACATGGAGAAGAAGGGCCGCAAGGTCAAGGATCCCATTCAGCGATACAAGGGTTTGGGCGAGATGGATGCCAGCCAGTTGCGAGAGACGACCATGGACCCGAGTAGGCGCACACTCCGCCGTATGACCATGGCTGATGCGGCTGCCGCGGAAATGGCCTTCGACCTCCTCATGGGCAGCGAGGTCGCCCCTCGACGAGACTTCATCGTCGAGGGAGCGTCGAATCTCGACCGGGATCGCATCGACGCTTGAGCCGAGTGGCGGTCTGAGCCATGGGTAGTGGTGCGGCACAATTGCCCTATGCCATTGTCTGAGACAGCCGTGCGTCGGCCCTTTCCTGAATCAACATTCGAAGATGTGCTCGCGGCAAATGCCGACTATGCGCGTCAGCACAACGCGACTGGTCTAACAGGTACCGCCGCCAGAGGACTCGCGGTCGTCACGTGCATGGATTCGCGAATCGATCCCTTGGATGTTTTGGGCATGACTCCTGGTGACGTGAAGATTCTTCGCAACGCAGGGGCGCGTGTTACTGAAGACGTTATGCGAACACTTGTTCTGGCGAGTTACCTCTTGGGTGTCAATAGAGTCCTGGTGATGCCTCACACCGACTGCCGAATGGCGAGTGCGGAGGAATGGCAGGTACACGAGCAGATCATGGAACGGTTCGGAGTCGACACTCGCAGTGTGGAATTCCGCACGGAGACAGATCAAATTGGTGCATTGGTCACGGACGTCACGCGGCTTCGCGCCTATCCCTTGCTCCCAGCAGACCTCGTTGTTGCTGGAGCGGTTTTGGACATCAGCACCGGCATTCTCAAGACTATCGACGCGTGAACGACTGCTGAGTTCGACAGCTAGGGCTGGGGGCGAGCCTGAGAGACGGGCTCTCCGCCGATGCCCCAGTCGTCACCGGTGACCTCGTACAGCACGACGCGGATACGCCCAGGATCACCACCGAGAGCTTCAGCGGTTGCGTCGGTGAGTCGCCGGATCAGATCATGCTTTTGCTCCGGGGTCCGTCCCGTGAGCATCGAGACCTGTATAAACGGCATGCATCCTCCTTGGTAAAGCAGCGAGCGACTACTTACGCCCCGTGAGTTCGTGTCAGACGCTATCGCGCAAGAGTTTGCCCCGTTACTCTTCGGGCGTCAGACGCGTCGGCGCTGATGTTCTCAAGGGAGTGCAGATGTCACGTCCTGTGCGAGTCGCCATTGTGGGCTCTGGGCCCTCAGGAATGTATGCGGCCGATGCCCTGATGAGCCAGACAGAGGTCCCTGTTGAAGTGGATGTTCTCGATAGATTGCCGGTGCCATTCGGGCTGGTGCGCTACGGCGTCGCTCCCGACCATGTGAGCATCCGTTCGGTGCGGGACACGCTGGACAAGGTCCTCGATAAGTCGGGTGTGCGTTTCGTGGGTAACGTCGAAGTTGGCAAGGACATATCCATGGCTGATTTGCACCGGCATTTTGACGCCGTGGTGCTGACGTACGGTGCCTCGCGCGACCGTCGCCTTGGCATCCCGGGGGAAGACTTGGATGGCAGCGTGGCCGCCACCGACTTCGTTGCCTGGTACTGCGGGCATCCGGACGCGGATCGGTCAACATTTGAGCGCCTGATTCCCTCCAGTGTGGGAGTCGTCGTTGTGGGTGTCGGAAATGTGGCGGTTGATGTCACCCGCGTTTTGGCCAAGACGGTTGCCGAGCTTGACCAAACCGACATGCCCCAACACGTGTTGGATTCCCTCGACTCATCACATGTTGAGGAGATTCACGTACTGGGACGCCGTGGCCCAGCTCAAGCGACCTTCACCACCAAGGAACTTCGCGAACTTGGCGAGCTGCTGGATGCGGACGTTGTGGTGGATCCGTCGGACGTGATCATCGACGAAGCCAGCGAGAACTCCATTGCCACAGATAAGGCGGTCGCTCGCAATGTTGACGTCATTCGCGAATGGTCGACTCGGGCGCCTGGAACCCGCCGTCGTAAGGTCTTTCTTCACTTTTGCGTGCGTCCTGTTGAGCTACTCGGTGAAGGACGAGTGTCGTCGGTCGTGGTCGAGAAGACCATGCTTGACGGCACGGGAAATGCCACAGGTACCGGCGTCACATACGAGATCCCCGCAAACCTGGTCGTCAGGAGCGTGGGTTACCGTGGAACCGCCTTGGAAGAAGTCCCGTTCGATGCCAAGAGCAACGTGATCCCGCACCTTGATGGGCGCGTGGTTCTCGAGGGTGTCGTCGTGCCAGGTGAATACGTGGCCGGATGGATCAAGCGTGGCCCGACGGGAATTATCGGGACCAACAAGAAGGATGCGACGGCGACCGTCGCCGCGCTTGTGGAAGACGCGGTTGCCGGTCGCCTGCCCGGGGCCGGGGAGCCTTCCGCCTCAGCCTTCGACGCTTTGCTCGCCGAACGGGGCGTCCATGCCGTCAGCACCCAGGGTTGGCGAGCCATCGACGCGGCAGAGCGGTCTCTTGGTGCTCATCGCAACAGGCCACGCACGACAATTCACGAACTGTCGACATTGCTTACCGCTGCTGGCGATTAGTTACGCCAGCGGTCCCAGTTCTGAACATCACCAGCCACCCAGCTGAAACCCTCGACGGGATCACCGCCACACGACTCCAGACGTTCGTCAATGGTGAGGTGTCGGACCGGCACGCGCCAAGCACGCCCATCCACATGACGAACTTCGGCCAGAGCTGATGCGATGGTGTCAAGTGCCACGCCCGCGGGAACAGGGATGGCGCGGTTTTCCCGCACCCACAGGACGTCAAGGCTGTCGGCCTCGGTTATGCCGTCGCGAGTGCGTACCGCGATCTCTGCAGCTTGGAACGGAGCGGGAAACGCTGAGCGTCCTCGATAGTGGCGGAGAATGAGGCGTCCGTTCTCAGTGGCCTTCAAAATCTCCAGCGTGCTGTCAAAGTCGAGGCGTCCGAACATAGAACCGGTGGGCAGGGACAGTGCTGTGGGGGCGAACCTGTGGCCACCCAGGTGACTGCATTCCCACACCCGACTGCGCTGGGAGTATCGGTTGAGAACGTCTCCCATTAATGCGCGACCGTGAATCGCACAACATCGATCGCGACCACTGTGCGTGCAGATGAACAGGGGAGTCTGGTCTGTTCGGACACCGATTGCCGGAAGGGAGTTAGCTGCCAAGTCGGCGAAGTTTAAGGACATGAGTTCGTCGTCGGTGACGCGGTCGCTATGGCGCATGCGGACACTGCCGGGAGCAGTGAAGGCGAGCCAGACATGCCGGGAGCCATCTGAGGCCCGTTCAGGACGATCGGCATGTCGGGCAAGCAAAACGGTCGTGCCAGAACCCTGCGCGGAGGCGAGGTGCTCAGCTACATGCACCGGAAGTCGGCTATCGAGCAGAGCGTTGCGACCCCACGGACCGGGCTGCTCAACGATGACGTAGGCGGCTGCAACAGGCGTCGTTGCCGCCAGAGGCTCGCTGAGAGCCGACACCGAGCATTGCGTCACAGGGCGCCGCCAAGACCGGCAATGGGCACGCTCAGTGCCGTACCGGTGGCGTCACGCTTGCTGTCAAGGTCTGGGAGATCAATCGGAACGCCTGAGGCTGAGCACGCCAAAGCGGGTAGAGCTCCGGCCCACGCCACAAGAAGGCAGTCCTCGTTGGCCCGAAACTTGTGTGCACGCACTCCCGTCGTGGCGCGGCCCTTGACGGGATACTCCGTGAGTGGGGTGAGTTTCACGGTGCCGGCATCCGTGCCAGGTAGCGCGCTGGAGGATCCAGCGACAGTGACAGCAACAGCTGAGTTGGGGTCAACCGCGGAGAACGCGATGACGCGAGATCCTTCGTAGAGGCGCACACCCACCATGCCAGCCGCTGCTCTGCCTTGCGGACGGACAAGAGAGGCCGGGTAGTGCAGCAATTGAGCATCAGAGGTGATGAAGACCAGATGAGCGGATTCTGCGTCTGCCTCGGGCAGTCGCATGGCAGCCACGACGCTATCGCCGTCCTCGAGGCGAATGACGTCCCACGAGTCCTTCGCAGTGAGGCTTTCTGGCTGAACCCGTTTGACGATCCCATATTCGGTAGCCAGTGCCAGTGCGCCCGACTCATCGAGGCTGGTGAGGCCTACTGCGCGTTCGCCTCGTGGCAGCTCAACGAGAGCACCTAGCGGTGCGCCCGATGACAAGCCCGTGGTCCCGGGTGCAAGTGACGGGACATCAAGGCACGAGATACGAATCACCCTGCCAGCAGACGTGACCACACCGACATGTCCCCGACTCGTCGTCGGGACGGTATGGACGATGACATCGTGCGGCGAGCGGGCCTTGACGTCGGCAACGGTGCGATTGCCCGATGATCGCGCGAGGAGCCCCGTTGACGACATCATGACCAGGCACGACGCGTCTGCTTCCTCCAAGGGGACTGAGGCGGCGACCGGCGCTGATCCTTCGAGAAGCAGAGTGCGCCGCGGCGTCACATGCTCCTGCGCGACAGACGAGATTTCGTCCGCAACGGCGTTGCGGAGCGCCATCGGATCGTCGAGTATGCGCGACAGCGCATCGACCTCTTCTCGCAGGCTCGTCGATTCCGCTTCGAGCTCAATCCGACTGAATTTCGTGAGTCTACGAAGGGGCATCTCAAGGATGTAACTGGCCTGGATATCGGTCAGATCAAAGATGGTCATCAAACGATCCCGCGCTGCAGCGGTGTCATCGGATTGCCGAACCACGGCGATGACCTCGTCGATATCTAAGATCGCCGTAAGTAAGCCCGCGACGAGATGCAGTCGTGCCTGTGCTTTGGCTCGTCGGAATTCGCTCCTTCGACGGACGACCACAAGACGATGATCGAGCCACACTCGCAACATCTCGCGTAGCCCCAGTGTTGCCGGCTGCCCGTCGACAAGTGCCACCGCATTGATGGCGACGGAGTCTTCGAGCGGGGTCAACTTGAATAGTTGCTCCAGCACAGCCTCGGCATGAAAGCCATTTTTGACTTCGATGACTAGTTGAAGTCCGGAATCGCCGTCGGTGAGATCAACAACATCGGAGATGCCCTGCAGCTTCTTCGCCTGGACCGCATCCTTGATGCGGTCGATGATGCGCTCAGGCCCCACGTTGTAGGGCAGTTCGGTGACCACAATTCCCCGGCGTCTGGGCTGCACCTGCTCTATCCGGGTGCGTGCTCGTACGCGGAAAGAACCGCGGCCTGTCTCGTATGCCTCGGTGATCCCATCGAGGCCAACGATCACGCCGCCTCCGGGAAGGTCTGGCCCTGGAACGAAGGCCATGAGGTCCGCAAGGGTCGCGTCCGGATGGAGAAGTAGATGACGCGCCGCGTGAAGGACCTCACCAAGGTTGTGCGGGACCAGTGAGGTAGCCATTCCGACAGCAATTCCTGAGGCACCGTTGACCAGAAGGTGGGGTATCGCTGAGGGAAGTACGACGGGCTCCTGCTCACGACCGTCATAGTTCGCGGTGAAATCTACGACGTCCTCATCCAGCCCCGCCGTCATGTCCAACGCAGCGGTAGCCAGTCGCGCCTCGGTGTAACGCATCGCTGCTGGTCCATCATCCAGCGAACCGAAGTTGCCGTGTCCATCGATCATGGGCAGGCGCAGCGTGAATGGCTGTGCCATACGGACTAGGGCGTCGTAAATGGCCGCGTCGCCGTGGGGATGAAGTCGACCCATGACTTCGCCCACGACACGGGCACTTTTGACATGCCCACGGTCGGGTCGAAGGCCCATCTGGGCCATCTGGAACAAAATACGTCGCTGAACGGGTTTGAGTCCGTCGCGAGCATCGGGAAGTGCGCGGGCGTAGATGACGGAGTAGGCGTACTCGAGGAAGGAACCGCGCATTTCGTCGGCGACGTCAACGTCGACGATGCGCCCCTCGCCGGGTACAGCGGCGGTTCGGCGGGCCATGCTGGACCTCTTCCTGTGGTCGGCGGGTCAGTGTCCCTTGTTCGATGGTGGTGGTCCGGCACCGACACGGGTGATGGTCTTTGCCGCTACCGCTTGGCCCTCATGGACACAGGTTTCGAGTGAGGACCCCGCGAGCCACGCTGGCAGGAATCCCGCACTGAATGCGTCCCCCGCGCCCGTGGTATCCCGGACATCCACACGCAGCGCTGTGACATCCACTCGAGTGTCCCCGGCGGCGGCTAGGCACCCTCGGGAGCCTGTTTTTACGACAGCGACGTGAACTGCCTGAGCAAGGCACTCAAGCGCGTCCACCGTGCTGGCGCACTCAGTGAAGGCCACCGCCTCGTCTGCGTTGGCAAACACAACATCGGCGAGGGCCATGGCGCGAGTTGCGGTCTCACGGGCGGCCAGCATGGGTGCAACCGACGCAAGGTCCAGACTTGTCGTGGCGCCGAGGTTCCGCGCGTGCTGCATGGCAGCCAGTGACTGGTGGCGTGTTGACTCCCGGTACAGGCAGTAGGCGGAGACATGGAGGTGGCTGACCCCCGCAAGATCCGCTGGGTCGAATTCCCACAACTCGTTAGCTCCGGCATCGGGAATCATCGTGCGCTCTGCGGTGTCATTGATGATGACGATGCAGCATCCGGTTCGAGCTTCGGGATGCTTCTGCAGACGGAGATCAACGTTTCCCAAACCTTCTTGAGCTATGTGTGCGAGTCCGTCGTCACCTATCGATCCCAGGAGACGCACGGAATGCCCGAGGTAGGCCAGCCAGGCAGCAGTGCCCGCCGCGCTACCACCGGGGTGCATCGTGATGGCAGCCGGCGTATCACTGGCGTATGCCAGTGGGCTATCGATCGAGGCGAGCACGTCGACGAGGACATCCCCGAGAACCGCGATCATTGCTGACCGAACGCCACCGCAATGTCGGCGGCGAGGGCAGCATTGCGCACGATGATGCGCTCGTTCACTTCCATGCTCCGGCCATGAGTTGTGCGATGAAAGTGATCAAGCAGGAAAGGCGTGACGTTCTTGCCACTCACGGCACTGCGCGAGGCCAGTGCTAGCCCCTGATCCAGCACGGCGTCGTGAAGGTCGGGATCGAGTTGTTCATCACGTGGAAGCGGGTTGGCCACGATGAGTGCCGATCGCACACCGAGGCTGTCCCGAGCATGCATGACGTCTGCCACCTCAGCGGCGGAATCGGCTTGCGACTCAATTACATGACCGGAGTCCGTCAAGTAGAAACCGGGAAACGACGTGGTTTGGAAGCCGAGGACGCCTACGTTGAGTGTCTCAAGCCGCTCCAACGTTGCTGCGACGTCGAGAATGGACTTCACTCCCGCACAGACCACGGTGATGGGTGTGCTGCCCAAGGTCGTCAGGTCTGCGGATTCATCCCATGAGTCCCGGGCTTCACGATGAACTCCGCCGAGTCCGCCCGTCGCAAAGACGCGGATGCCTAAGCGCGCGGCAAGGTGGCTCGTGGCGGCAACGGTGGTGGCACCAGTGCCTCCTTTGGCCATGACGGTGGCCAGGTCTCGGACACTGGCCTTGACGATGTCATCGCGATTGGCCACCTGCTCAAGTTGTGCGTCCTCGAGCCCTACGTGCACCACGCCGTCGATGATCGCGATCGTGGCGGGCACAGCACCGCGAGCACGGACGATCTCTTCGACCGACCGGGCGACCCGGAGGTTGGCCGGCCGGGGGAGTCCATGACTGATGATTGTGGATTCAAGCGCAACGACCGGCTTTCCCGTGGCCAATGCGTCAGCAACCTCGGGAGACGTCGCTGTGGGCTGGGGTCGCACGGTGCCACTGTAGCCAGTCGGCCGACGCGAACCGGGGGGTGAAACACTGTGCCCATGACGAAACCGGGGCTAGCGCTGGAACTGCGCACTGATATCCAGCGTTCTGGCTACTACCCAGATCTTGTAGCGGATGCGCTGGAGACTGCCCTCGCGGAGGAGGACCTCGTCGCGTACGTGGTTCATCACGAGGCAACGTTCGACCGCGAGGAGTTGCGTCGCCACATCACCGTTCTTGCCCTGACCCCGACTCGCTTGATCGTGGGCCACACAGATGAGCACCCGGCCGACGAGGCAACGCCGCATCCCTATGCCACGGCATCGACGGAAGCCGTCCGGTTGGAGAAAGTTGACTCTGTTG
>JBAWXR010000038.1:0-13135 GCA_037143955.1 Actinomycetes bacterium | reverse complement strand
GACCTGGTACATCGGACGTCCGGCTCCTCGGAGAGCGACGCTTCCGCGATGTCCGAACCCGCGGCCATCACCGCGGGCTCCATGGCAGATCCCACCCAGCCGCGAGCCTCGCGAGCGCTTCTTGGTGATCAGCCCTCTGTAACGGCGCCACCCCCGCCAATGTTCGGCGGCACGGCACAGGTCTCGACCGGTTCGACCGGAATCCAACGCAAGGCGCGAACCGACTCACCGCCGGCGACTCCCTCCGTTCGGTCCGCTGCGGAGTCAAGTTCGATCAACGTTCAGCGCACGGCGCGAGCCGGCACCTTGCCGGATGCGGCGCCAGCGCCGACCGCCATTCCCGTGCCACCGGAGGTACGACGCGCAGTGACCGAGGCCGCAGGAAGCGCGCCGGACACCGCCCTCGTGCACATGGGCGAGCATGCGCACGGTCAGGCGAGTGCACTCAACGCTGAGGCCTTCACTCGTGATGGCGAGATCTTCCTTGCCGCAGATGCACAGCTGGACACCCCTCGAGGGCAGGCACTACTCGCGCACGAGCTCACCCACGTGGTTCAGCAACAGGGTCAGTCCCTCCCGATTCCCGATGAAAGCACCAGCAAAGGCCGCGATCATGAGCAGGCGGCCGTGAATGTGGAACGGGCGATTGCCGAACCGCCGCGGGCAACGGAACCCGTCGACCTGCACCATGCCCAAGGTGCACAACAAACCTCGGGCGCTGAACCGGTCAACGTTCCCCCGGGAGTGCAGCGCAAGGCGCGCATGAACCCCAGCATTCAAGATGATGATCGGGTATCCATGCCGCCCACACCAGCCCTAGAGCCTGCCCATGCGAGCGTTCTGCAGCCGACACTCAAGGAGCAGGTCGATCTTGTCCACGCCGGTAAGGCGCCGGGCGTCGATCAAGGTGCGGCAGAGACCGTGGGCTTGGGTGGTGTGCAGCGGCCGCGTCCAGCATCCGCCGCGCGGCCGGAAGCGGGCACGTCGCTTGCTGTCCCTACGAACCTCGCGACCGTGACTCCAAGTGCCGTGACGCCGGCGCCCTCTGCACAGAGCAGTGGCGGCGGTTCTGGCAACCAGGGCTCGAGCTCCCGTGAGACGTCGGAAGTGTCTCGACCGGAGCCCAGCGCCCTGGAAAAAGGCATCGGCTACTTCACCCGTATGACCAGTGCACCAGCAGCCGCACCGCAAGACGAGGAGAGCGAGCGAGGCGACCTGGAGCGTCAGGCCGACTCGCTGTATCCGCTCATTCGATCTCGTCTGCGTGCTGAACTTGTCAGAGACCTTGAACGCCGCGGTCGCCTGACGCGAGAGTGGAGGTAGCCATGTCGATCATGGATGGTTTTGGTTCGCTGGGCGGATTGGTCGGTGGCCTAGCCGGAGGTCTCAGCACAGGGTTCGGCAGTTTGACCTTCGACAGCGGATTCCCTGCGGGCTACTACATGGGCTTTGCCCTCTCGGTCGATGCCATCTCAGGTGACCCGAGCCTCGGCGGTGGATGGCAGTCCATGTCTTTGGGCACCATGGAGATGCACACCAATGAGCTGCCTGCCGGTGGATACATCCGCACCTCTATTCGTGAAATCGAGCGCATCACATACGGGGAGGTCACGCTTGCGCGGGCGTGGGCTCCGGGGACAAGCTCGCGCATTACCGAATGGTTCACCTGGACCAATCGTTACGGCGGCACCACTGTTGCCATTACGGTCGAAGTGCCGGCGGCTGCAGAGAGCGGCCTGGGAGGCCTAGGCGCATCGCTTCTCTCCAGCCTCGCCGTATTTGTCGGAGCCGATCCCACCGACCTCCCCGGCAAGAAGTTCAACATCATCTTCCGCGACTGCTATCCCAAGCAGTGGGGCGCGCCACAGCTCACCGCAGGCCTGCTGAACTACTACACCAATGGCCCGCAGACACCAACCACGCTCGAAACCCTGACGTTCACATTCTCCGGTTACAAGGTCGAAGCACTCTCCGGGGCCACACCACTCATCGACCAAGCCATCGCTACAGAGGAGAAGGTCGAGCCGTTCAAGCTCGTCATCGTGCCGAACACGGGCGGCGTGACCACCAAGATGCTGGCGAGCATGAGCACCTGGACCGCATCGCAGTCCGGCTTCTCATCCATCATGGGATTCGGTGCGGTGGGTAACGCCACTGCAGCTGTGCTGGCTGGTTATGCATCGATGCTCGACTCCATCGAGCTCTATCTGCCGCCGGCTTCCATCAGAGTCGAGAAGGAGTCAAGTTGGCGGCAGAAGCCGTCGATGAAAGCGAAAGGCTCGGGACCGGTCACCTATCTGGGACCGCGCCCCATGAAGATGTCATTCAACTTCCTTCTCAAGACCAATGACAAAGATCCTTTTTCGGCCGGAGGTCTCATCGGTGGCCTCGCATCTGGCGGGGGACTGATCGGCGCCATGACCGGTGGATTCGGCAAGCCGCGGTCGGTCATGGACGACCTCAAGAAACTTCTGTCCCTGTGCGAGGCGTACTCCAGTGGTATTTTCTCCAACGGCAGTACACCACCGCTCGTCATGCTGCTCTGGGGCAAGTTCTGCTCACCGTTGATGTACATCACGGACATGTCCGCCGATCTCGTTCGATTCGCATCGGACGGCACGCCCTCGAAAGCAATCGGCACTATTGGTCTCAAGCAGTTCCCGACATCCACGTCGGGTACCAACCCCACTTCGGGCGGCATCGCGCCCGAGATGGCCGAGACCCTCATGCAGGGTGACACCTTGGCGCACCTTGCCTACCGCACGTATCACAACCCCATGAACTGGCGCGATATTGCCGTTCACAACCGTATTCAGGATCCCTTGCGCATTGCCACGGGTCGGCGGTTGATGATGCCGTCACCCGAGACACTTCCGTGGCGCACGGAAGGCGGGTCGGTCACCAACGGTCAGAGCGAGAGTCACGACATCGATCCCGACGAGGATTTGTGATGGCGTACGACTACGACAAGTCCGGTGCCGAGTTCAAGATCTTCAAGAACCGCAAGGAGATCTCTGAGAATGCACAGCAGACGATTTCACGCGTGACGCTCGAGGCATCAACGTTTCTGCCACGCATGTGTGAAATTGAGTTCTTGGAGTCACCCCAGTACATCGGCAAGTACACGTACAGTCTGTTCGCCCCTGGCGACGACGTTGCCGTGTTTGCCTACGCTTCTGGAAACCTCACCGGTGATGTCGTGTTCAAGGGAACCGTCACCGGAATCGAGATGATCTCTGACGAAGGCAGCGGCGTGAGAACGGTCTTCCGCTGCCACGACGGTGCGGCCGCCATGCTCGGCGGTACGAAGACCAAGATGTGGAAACAAAAGACCTACGCGGAAGTCGTCAAGGAGATTGCTGGTAAGAATGGTCTCAATCCGCTGATTGGCAGCGCGATCGAGTCAAGTTCCGCGACCCATGAAACTGTCGTGCAACTCAATGAGACCGACTGGGACTTCATCTGTCGGCTGGCGCGTGAGATTGGCTACGTCTGTTTCGTAGAGGTGTACACACAGCTCACACTGTCCAAGACGCGCCTCTTTTGGGGAAAGGTCCCCAAGGCCTCACGCGGTACGTCAAGTCCTACGCGGCCCAAGGGCTTTGAGGTGGGTGACGGTCGGCTGATCTCGCTGCGAGCCATGGTGAGCGGCCTGGGCTTGGTCAGCAATGTTCAGGCGGCCGGTTGGGACGCGAAGCAGGACGCCACGGCATTGACATCGGCAAGCACGAGCGGCTCCGCATCTGACTCGGTCAACGTCAGGCGTAATCCCTCGAGCTTCCAGGTCAACACCTCCGGAGTCAAGACGTCGATGGATCGCATGGCCTCCTCCACGGCCGAAGCCAAGGGCCTTGCCAAGGGCCTCGCGAAGCGAGTGGCAAGCGCGGCCGCGGACATTGAATTGATCGTGCGCGGGCATCCGGCGGCCAAACTCAATCAGCCCATCTATCTCGATGATGCGCTGTTCTTGGAAGGTAAATACATCGTCTCGGCGGTGACCCACGACTTTGGCGGAGAGTCGGGGTTCATCACCACGATCTATTGCACCGGCATTGAAGACCGTTCACTTGGCGGCCTTTCTGGCGAGGTCGCCCAACGTCCGACGCTGGACGGTGTGTACCCGGCCATCGTCAACTCGATCGAGGACCCGCAGGGCAAGGGGCGGGTCAACCTCACGCTGCCCTGGCTTAGCGCGAAATACATCACGGGTTGGGCTCCCATTCTTCAGATGGGCGCCGGCCAGAACACCGGTTGGCAGTCACTTCCTGCCCCTAAGTCCGAGGTCCTCGTGGCTTTTCAAAACGGTCAGCTGGAGAGTCCCTATGTGCTGGGTGGCTTCTTTGGCTCATCCGCGGGCAAGGTCAAGCCCGCAGAGTTGATGAAGAGTGGATCACCGGTCAAGCAAGTGTTCACGACCAAGTCCGGCCACCAGCTGATTTTCGACGACGAAGGTGACGACTCTGGCATCACCATTCGTACGAAAAATGGGCAGACCTGTTCCATTGTCATGAGCGATAGGAAGGGCATCTCCATCACCACCAAAGGTGACGGTGACGTAAATGTCAGTACGGATGGCAACGTCAATGTGGATGCCAAGAAGAATGCGAAGGTTGTCGCCAACGAGGTTTCCGTAGAGAGTAAGGGTGCCGTCAAAGTCGATGCGGCAGCCGCGCTTAATCTGACCGGGTCGAGCATCACGGTCGATGCGACAGCAAGCGCCACCATCAAGGGAGCGAGTGTCAACGTCGAGGCAACCGGGTCGTTGACCCTCAAGGGAGCGGTGGTGAACGTCAATTGAGCACCAATTCTGATGCGGCCTTCACGGGACGCGGCTTTGCGTTCCCGTGGCGGATCAATGCCCGCGGGGGATACCAGCTGGTCACAGGGACTGCCAATGTGGAGCGCGCGATGCGCCTGATTCTGGGCACCGCCTACGGCGAACGTCCGATGCGCCCTGAGTTCGGGTGTGCGATTCACGACATGGTGTTCGAGCCGAGCACGCCGGACCTGCTTACGCGCATTCAGGTGGAGGTCGAGCAGTCTCTCGTGCGCTGGGAGCCGCGGATTGATGTACTCGGGGTCGACGTGACCTACGACGGGGAACCGTCGCACCTCATCATCAATGTGCGCTACCAGCTCAAGGGCACGTACGACCCGCGCAATCTTCTAGTCCCCTTCTATGTCATCCCATCAGAGGAGCAGCCATGACGCTTCCCGTACCTAACCTCGATGACCGCGGGTTTCAAGACCTGGTCGACGAGGCCAAGCGTTTGGTGCAGTTGCGCAACCCGGAGTGGACCGACCACAACGTGTCCGATCCCGGTGTCACCCTGATCGAGTCTTTCGCCTATCTCGTCGATCAGCTGATCTTCCGGCTCAACCAAGTGCCGGATCTGCACTACGTGAAGTTCCTCGACCTCCTCGGCGAGCGGATGATTCCACCTGCCGCCGCAATCGCGCCGGTCGAGTTCTGGCTGTCAATCGCTCAAGACACCGACATACAGGTACCGCGCGGAACCGAGGTGTCCACGATCCGAGCGTCCGTCGAGCCACCGACAATCTTCACGACCACTGAAGATCTCAGCATCGTCAGCGTCAAGGTTGACTCGGTCATCACCAAGGCCGCCGACGGTGGGTTCGTCACGCATGACGAGGAGCGTGCCCGCGGAGTCAAGGTGCCCATGTTCTCGCCGGTCCCCGTCGTCGGCGATGCCGTGTATCTGGGTCTGAGCCGCCCGGCCCCCCGCTGCTTCGTCCGCTTGCAGATGGAGGCGAACCAGCAGTACGACGGAATTGGCGTAGATCCCAAGCGTCCGCCGATTGCTGTCGAAGTGTGGGATGGGCAGCAGTGGGTCAACGCCCCGATCGTGAATGACGAGACCGGTGGCTTTAACCGCCCAGGCGCATTTGATGTGTTTGTACCTCGACACGATCGTTCAAACCTCAGCGGCATCACTGCAGCATGGGTACGCATCCACGTGAGGGAGACCGACGGTGATCAGCCGCCATATACCAAGTCTCCGGAGGTCTTCGGAGTTCAGGCCAGCACCATTGGTGGGCTGACCGAGGCGGCTCACTGCGAGCTGATCGAGGATGACGTCATCGGTACGACGTCGGGCACCCCCGGTGACCGCCTGCAGTTCAGCCGGTACCCACTGATCGCCGGCCAGATGGACCTGAAGATTGACGTCAGCACCGCCAATGGGTGGGAGCAGTGGAGTCGTGTCGAGAGTTTCGCTCAATCGCGTCCGACCGATCGACACGTCACTGTCGATGAGGTGTCCGGACAATTGAGGTTTGGCCCCATGGTGCGATTGCCCGAGGGTGGTGTGCGGTCATATGGGGCCACACCTCCTGCCGGGGCAACGGTTCGCGTTGGTCGGTACCTGGTAGGCGGAGGGGTGGAAGGCAATATCGATGAAAACACTCTGACCGTGCTTCAGTCCAGCATTCCGTTCGTCTCCCGGGTCACTAACCCTCATGCAGCCACAGGCGGCATGGACGCGGAAACACTTGATGGTGTCAAAGATCGTGCTGCCATTACGGTGCGCACGCAGATGCGCGCTGTCACAGCACGTGACTATGAGTTGCTGACCTCGCTCGCAGCACCGGGCCTTGCCCGAGTGGACTGCATCGATGGCACGGCGCTGGGGCGTCCGGGCCACGTTCTGATTCAGGTTGTGCCGCGAGTTCCGGATCTCGTGTATGACTTCGAGCTGCTTCAGCCACGCAAAACGATGCTCAACCAGGTCAAGGACTTCATCAACGAGCGCCGTCCTCTCGGGGCCACAGTGCACATTGAGCCACCGAATTATTTGGGTGCTGCGGTTGCGGCACGTCTGGCCTTGGAGCCCGGTGCGGTCCGCGAGAACGTGATAGCGGAAGTTGACCTTGCCCTGCGGACCTTTATGCATCCCACCAATGGCGGATACGCGGGCACGGGCTGGCCTTACGGCAGGGCGCTGCTGTCTGGCGATGCCCATGCCGTGATCCAGCGAGTTCCAGGCGTGGCCTATGTCGACGTGGTGCGCTTGGTACCGGTCGATGTCGTCACCGGACGTCGCGGGGATCCGTCGGACAAGATCCAACCGGATGAGCGCGAGCTCATCTTCTGCGTGGGCAACGAGCTGGAGGCGATGTCATGAGCGAACCTTCCACGCTCCCGCGCGTCGCAACGCAGCGGCGCGACGTGCCGGGATTGCCTAGCCCGTTTCCTTTGCGTACGCAGATTCCGCCCATGCTGCAGGACGATCCGTCAATCGTGGCATTCCTCGACGGTCTTGACGAGCTCATTGCTCCCGTCATCAGTGTCTTGGACTCCTTTGATGCTTACCTTGATCCGCAGATCGCGCCGCTTGACATGGTGCGATACATGGGCGGGTGGGTGCTCGCATCGATGGACGATGTGTGGACCGAGGACATTGTTCGCCGCGATGTCACCCGGGCAGCCCTCCGTGCCAAGTGGGCGGGCACCGAACGTGCCTTGCGCGATCGACTCGTGCCATTTGAGGTGAGGGAGCTCACCGTCATTGACCCCGGTGGCACCACGGCAGAGACGGCACCGACGGATCCGTCCTCCTGGCACGATCCCGACGAGCTTGTCGTGGTCATCAACGTGTCACCCAAGGCCTCTGGCTCGGCCGAGATCGCACGGATTGAGCGCATCGCCCGCACAGTCGTCCCGGCACATGTGTCGGTGCGGGTATCCGTAGGATAATTATCGTCATGACGCATGGGCAACCAGACATCACGTGCACCAAGTGCAGCACGGTTGTCCCGTGGGGACCACACTGCCCGCACTGCCGCGCCTATCTGGAGTTTTCCGGAATACCCCCATGGCACCCGACCGATCCCGAAGAACACGTACCGGTGGCCGCGGAGACCAGTGACGAGATCGGTGACGGGGCAGAGCCTGACGAGGTAGCGCAACCAGAAGACGTGGCCGTGGATGGTGACGTCGACTCCGTCGAGATCGTGGATGTATCGCATGACGCATCGGTTGATATGCCTGTGGTTGAAGACGTAGCCGACGACGGTGACGTTTATCAACCGATGACAGAATCCATACTGATCGCCGAAGCCATCACAGGTGCGCCAGCAGCGAAGCATGGTCGCCCCACCGAATCTTTGGTTCCTCGCCCACCGGGTCCATGGAGATTGCTTTTTCGCGGGTGGCGCCGACAGCCGCAACGAAATCTGGTGGCCTCTGTCTTTGCGGTGCTGATGGCCCTGCTTGTGGTGGCATTGCTGGCGGCCATATCTGGAAGTCATGCGGCGTGGATATCCGCGCCATTGTTTGTCATCTGGGCACTTGTGGCCGTGGCGAGCTACGGCACCATCCCTGACGAGCGCGAGCGTGGGGAGGAGCCGGAACCGGAGGAGGAAGCGATAGCAGAACCGATGGCGGTCACCGAAGACATCGACGAGGAGCCAGAACTTGTATCGGCCGTGGTGGAGGACGAGGACCGCATTCGCTCACGCGAACCGCAGCTGGTTGCCGCGACCGTAGAGAAGTCGAAGCCGATGCTGAGCGCGACGAGCATCAATCGTGACGTGGCGTGTGACCAGTGCGGGCATCTGAACCTCCGCGGTGCGAGCTACTGTGCGATCTGTGTGGCAGTGCTGCCAGGTGCCCAAGTGGCCCCGGACGTCATTGCGTATTCGCTGGTCGATGGCGACGACGCGGATGATGGCTCTCTGACCGCAGATGGCAAGCGCAAGCAGCGCAGACGCCGGATCACCGGTAGCTGGCGCAATGCGATCGTGGCTCTGACGCTCATTGGGATTGTGGTGGGGGCATTTGTTTTCGCCTTTTTTGGTCCAGGTGCCATGCGCGTGCAGTTCGGCATGGTGCAGGCGTTCCAACTGATCAATCAGTGGATTGACCCGTACACCGGTTCGACCGCCACGGTCAACAATGTGACGGCGTCCTCGTCGCTGATGGGCACCTCGGACTCCAATCTCAAGGATGCAGACTCCCGGACGTTCTGGGCCTCCGCGGCGCTACCGAACTACGGCTCCGGAACGACATTGACGTTCACGTTCGACGAGCCATCGATCATCAATCGCATGGTGATCTACCCAGGCGTACAGAATCTGCAGTTCGACCGGCGCGCGCTGGCAACGCCTCGAGATTTCACCCTCACGTTTGACAACGGGTCGTCGGTCGCCGGTACGTTGAATGAGCTGTCATCGTCCGATGAAGTTCGTCAGTTGGTGAAGTTCCCGGATGTGCTGACAAAGACAGTCGTGGTCAAAATCAACTCGGTGTACTCGCCCATTGAGCGAAATAATGACAATGTGGGTGAAGTAGCCGTGAGTGGCGTGGACTTCCTCAAGGTTCCGCAGGCGCCGGCCGTGTTCAGGTTCCAGCAAGGCTCTCGAATTCCTGGACTGCCCGGGATGAATTCTCAGTAGTAGGCATCGCGCGACGAAAGCCGACGCGAATTAACCGACGGGTGCGCTGGTGGATGGACTAGCTGCTGGAGCGTTAGGCGCAAGAGGTGGAGGGTTTGCGGCCCCCGCAGTCTTCGCACACACCACTTTGGCGTAAACCGAACTTCCGTCTGCGGCGTCCGCGCGCATGCGGAAGCAGTACTCGGTGCCAGGACGCAGGTCGGCTACCTGCAGAGCGGTGTCATTGGGCTGGCCACTCGGCGTGACGTCAGACCAGCCGCTAAACAATTGCTGCTGTGCCGTCCATCCTGTGATGGCCTTGGCCGGATCGCACACCTTTGCGGGTGCGGGGGGTTTGGCCGGTACCGCGGAGGCGGTCGCCAGCGCTGAGGTGGCGACCGCCGAGGGCGCCACCATTCCTTTGGGCGGCACCTCCGCTTTCTTCCAGAGCAAGGCCACGCCCCCACCGGGAATGGCCTGTGCCTTGACCTCGACCGGCGGGCAGGGAGCGATGACGGTGGGGGTGGTGGGCGTTGGCGAGGGCGACGTGGTCTGGAGTTGGCGGTCCGGGGTCAAGATCGCGGAACCATTGGTGTCGGCAAGAATGTTCGCGCCGGGGACGACGAGACATGTGCGCGGACTGAACAACGATTGCGTCGTACCGACCTTTGCTGCGATGCGGTAGCAGTCGTAGCCGGGCGGGGCGTCGGTTACGACGAACCTCGTCGTGCCTGCGGGGACAGTGCTGACCTCGCTGCAGTTATTGCACACAGGCGAGGGACGCTCGGGGGCGTCGACGGCGCTCGGTGAAGCCGAGTTACTCGGTGTAGAGCTCGTCGGGTTCACCGCAGGCACGGGGTTGGTGATTGGTGTCGCGGCGGGGGAGCTCCCTGTTGTGGGATCCCCGGCAGTGCCGATCGCGTAGATCGAGTACGTGGTGGCTCCCGAGGACGGGTCCCACGTGAGAACCGGCTGTTGCGAATCGTTGAGCGTGGCAGAAAAATTGACAGGAACGGGCGGGGCGCCCGAGTTCTCCGGTGGGGTATTTGCTCGAACGCGGGCAAAGACGACGGCCATAATCAACGCCAGAATGGTGATGAGGAATACGATGCGGCCGAACCAGCCCATGCGCAGGGTGATGAAAGGCTTGTGCAGGACAGTCACGCGTTGGACCATCGGCTCGACATCCACAATCGGGGCATCGGTATCGGCGTTGCGCACCGGCACAATCTGCGCGGTCACCATGCGATTTTCATTGGCGGTGCCCAAAAGCCGGGGAGCCAATTTGAGTCGAAGCGTTACCCATGCGGTCTCGCCGGGTGCGAGCGAAACCTTGTCTTCCTCGAGCTCCACCTTCATGTAGCCCTCGGGGTCAACTGCCGACACGTGGTACACGACAGTTGCATTGCCGCGATTGACGATCTCGAGCTGAGTCTCGGCCTTGGTGCGTACGGTAAACGTGCTTCGCGCAATATCGCTGGACGCTTGGTAATACGGCGCAACAGTGACGAGCAACTCGTCCGTGGAGGCAGAGTCGCGCATGACCTGCGACAGCGCACGGATGGCCACCACGTACTCGCCGGCCACGACCCCGGGGACACGGGGTGGTCGGAAGGTGATGGTCGCGGTCCCTTCGTCCCCTGGGAAAAGCGAGACTTCAGTCGGCAGAACTTCGACCCAGGGTGCGGCAGGCCCGAGAGGTGTGAGGCTGAAGCTCTCGACGATTCCGCTGACGTTTCGAACCGTCATGGGGACGCGCTCGGCCTGCCCCGGTGTAACGAAGGTGTGGTTCTTCAGGATCTTGACCAGTGGCGGAACGGCGGCCTGCTCACCAGGGTGCTCACCGCTCGGACCGGTGTCCTGAGTAGGACCTTCGGCGCCAGTCGCGTCAGACTCGCTGCTCATTGACGTCTCCCCAAGGCATGACAATTCGGGTAAAGCGTAGCGGGCAGCCGCATGAGAGGGCCCGTGATGGCCACGCGGTGATTCGGGTGGTCGGGTGGTCGGGTGGTTGGGCGGACTCAGGGATGAAGCCGGGTGATGGCGTACCCCGACGTCCACGCCGGCTGCTGGGGAGCATTGGGATCGAGCACCGTGAAGTGATCTGACCGGATACCAACGCCCTTGGTGCTGAAAGCCAGTTCGTATTCGTACGTTGATGTGGAGCACAGGGTGTCGGCGAACGATGCAAGCGATGGCGGATAGAGCGCGGCAGAGTGAGTCCAGGCTCCCGGTCCCATGCAGGTTGCCGCGATCTTTGCGCGGACCGCGGCGGGAATGTCTTTGGCGCCTGCGGCGCCCAACGTGGTGAATATCAATGGGATGCTGCCAAGGCCGATGAACGTTGTTCCGGCGAAGCCGGGCAGGGTGCGTAGTTGCGCAGGCGGCACCGGTGCCGCCGTAGTGCGCACGGCGCCGACCGAAGTAATGACTGTGTCGTACGCGTGAGCGCATCTGGACCACGAGTACATCGCTGTGCTCGCATTGACCGGGCGCACGGCCTTGGGCACGTAGATGACAGGTGTGCTCCCTGCCACGTTGTTGGGGAAGCAGAATGAGCCGGCATCGTTGGCAGCCTGCATCAGATCCCGTGCATCGTTGCCGCCGAGTCTGAGGTAAGACACGGCTACGACGAAAACGTCGGTGCCGTTGACACGTAGTTGACTCACCGCTTTGCCATGCGTCGTGGGTGATCGAAATGCAACTTGGGCTGAGGCTCCGCCTACCTCGAGCGTGCCAATGCTTGAGCTGGCATGGTCGAGGGTGCCCGCGACCACGTTGGCGTCAAGCCACGCAAGTGATGCTTCCTGCTCGCCCGGCAGGATGCGGTTGTCAGTGACGAGATGCCCGCTCGCGGCAAGTGTCTGCGCGGTGCTGTCGAGGATCGCCTGCGCGGCTGCAGGATCGTCACGTCGCACATCTCGCATTCCAGCAGTGGCCAGCAAGGACACCGGCACGCTGGAAATCGATATGCCGTTCTGAGCGAGGTAAACGTCCAGCTGTGTCAGAAGCGGGGTGATGCTTTCCGGTCCGGCTTGTTGCGGAGTGAGTTCGAATGAGGACAGTCCGCGTGAGGTTGTGGGTGCCACGTAAGTAGCTCGGGGGCGCAACGTGCCGGACGTATTGGCATAGAGCGTGAGGCGCGTGCCGCTGCTTCCGGCATCGATGACCGCGAGGTAGGGCAAGGACACCGTCGAGGCCGCGCTGGCGGTCGTGGACAGCGGTGAGGTGGCGAGGACGGTCACAACCGCGGCGATAAAAACCGACACCGCGCGCGACATCACCCTGCGCCACCACCTTTGAGTTGAGTAAGTCTGGAGGGAAGGCTAGTGGGAACATGACTCACGGAGGAGCATGTGGGGTGAGTGACGGGACTCGAACCCGCGACGTCTTGGATCACAACCAAGTGCTCTACCAGCTGAGCTACACCCACCATGTCACGCGATGGGGAGTCCCCCTCGACATGCCACCCCGCACATGGCGGGAGCCGGAGTCTAGCGAACGGGATCGACCGCGTGCGCCTGCCCCAGAGCCTGGGCCTCACCGAGCTCCGGCCCTGGTAGCGGAACGAAGACGGCATCGCGGTAGTAGCGAAGCTCGGCGATCGAATCGCGGATGTCGCCAAGAGCACGGTGGTTGCCCGTCTTCTCTGGGCTGGCGAAATACGTGCGCGGGTACCACCGACGAGACAACTCCTTGATGCTGGAGACGTCGACGAGGCGATAGTGCAGGTGGGCGT
>JBAWXR010000037.1:0-13314 GCA_037143955.1 Actinomycetes bacterium | reverse complement strand
GTCAAGCGCTGTAAGCGCCTGACTGCGCAGGGGAATCCACTCGATTTGGTGGGCGCAGCAGCCGGTTGCTGAGGCGACACACCCGACCGCGTGGGCCGCACATCACGACCGTACGACGACCTACCAGTAACGATGAAAGAAGGCGTAGCACTGTGCCCACCATCCAGCAGCTAGTCCGCAAGGGCCGGCAGGACAAGGTGTCCAAGAACAAGGCGCCGGCGCTCAAGGGCGGCCCGCAGCGTCGTGGCGTCTGCACGCGCGTCTACACAACCACGCCCAAGAAGCCGAACTCAGCGCTGCGCAAGGTCGCCCGTGTGCGCCTGACCTCCGGCATTGAGATCACGGCTTACATCCCTGGCGTCGGTCACAACCTTCAGGAGCATTCCATCGTTCTGGTGCGCGGCGGTCGTGTGCGCGACCTGCCGGGCGTTCGTTACAAGGTCATCCGCGGTGCACTCGACACGCAGGGCGTGAAGAACCGCAAGCAGGCTCGCTCCAAGTACGGCGCGAAGAAGGAGAAGAGCTAATGCCTCGCAAGGGCCCCGCGGCTAAGCGGCCAATCGTCATCGACCCGGTGTTTGCCTCCCCGGTCGTTACTCAGCTCATCAACAAGGTTCTGCTCGACGGCAAGCGGTCGACCGCTGAGCGCATCGTCTACGGCGCGCTCGAGGGCTGCCGCGACAAGACCGGTTCCGATCCGGTACAGACGCTCAAGCGCGCGCTCGACAACGTCAAGCCGACCCTCGAGGTTCGCTCACGTCGCGTCGGCGGAGCGACCTACCAGGTTCCGGTTGAGGTCAAGGCCGGCCGCAGCACCACGCTCGCACTTCGCTGGCTCATCGGCTATTCCCGGCAGCGCCGCGAGAAGACGATGACCGAGCGTCTGATGAACGAAATCCTCGATGCTTCCAACGGCCTAGGTGCGGCCGTGAAGAAGCGCGAAGACACGCACAAAATGGCGGAGTCCAACAAGGCCTTCGCGCACTACCGCTGGTAACCCACAACTCACAAGGCAACGGAGAACCTGTGTCCACCGAGACCAAGCTCGATCTCGCCAAGGTCCGCAACATCGGGATCATGGCGCACATCGACGCGGGCAAAACCACCACGACCGAGCGGATCTTGTTCTACACCGGTATCAACTACAAGATCGGTGAGGTCCACGAGGGCGCTGCCACCATGGACTGGATGGAGCAGGAGCAGGAGCGCGGCATCACGATCACGTCCGCTGCGACCACGTGCCACTGGAAAGACACCACCATCAACATCATCGACACCCCCGGTCACGTGGACTTCACGGTCGAGGTGGAGCGTTCGCTGCGCGTCCTCGATGGCGCCGTCGCCGTGTTCGACGGTGTTGCCGGCGTTGAGCCCCAGTCAGAGACAGTGTGGCGTCAGGCCGACCGTTACAACGTGCCCCGTATCTGCTTCGTCAACAAGCTCGACCGCACGGGCGCCAACTTCTACATGTGCGTGGACATGATCAAGGCCCGCCTGGGTGCCACCGCACTTGTGCTGCAGATCCCGATCGGCTCTGAGGGCGACTTCCTCGGCGTGGTCGACCTCGTGCAGATGAAGGCCCTCACGTGGCGTGGTGAGACTCAAAAGGGCGAGGACTACGTCATCGAGGATATCCCGGCTGATCTTGCTGAGCAGGCAGCCGAGTACCGCGAGATGTTGCTCGAGACCCTCTCCGAGGCTGACGACGCCATCATGGTGAAGTTCCTCGATGGTGAGGATCTCTCGGCCGAGGAGATTCAGGCGGCCATCCGTCGCGCAACCCTCGCCGACAAGCTCACCCCCGTACTCACCGGCTCGGCATTCAAGAACAAGGGCGTTCAGCCCATGCTCGACGCCGTCGTCGCCTACCTCCCCTCGCCACTGGATGTCGAAGCCATCGAAGGCCACAAGCCCGGCAAGGAAGACGAGATCATCTCGCGCCAGCCCAGCGATGACGAGCCGTTTGCGGCTCTCGCCTTCAAGATCATGTCCGACCCGCACCTGGGCAAGTTGACCTACGTGCGCGTGTACTCGGGCCGGCTTGACTCCGGCACTCAGGTCACCAACAGCACCAAGGACCGCAAAGAGCGCATCGGCAAGATCTATCGCATGCACGCCAACAAGCGTGAAGAGATCGACTCAGTAGGCGCCGGCGACATCGTTGCCGTGATGGGCCTGAAGGACACCACCACGGGCGACACCCTGTGTGATCCGTCCAAGACGGTCGTGCTGGAGTCCATGAACTTCCCGGCGCCGGTCATCTCGGTCGCCATCGAGCCCAAGACCAAGGGCGACCAGGAGAAGCTCGGCACTGCTATCCAGCGCCTGGCCGAGGAGGACCCGACCTTCCAGGTTCGCTCCGACGAGGAGACCGGCCAGACGATCATCTCCGGCATGGGCGAGCTTCACCTTGAGGTGCTCGTCGACCGCATGCGCCGCGAGTTCAAGGTCGAGGCCAACGTGGGCAAGCCGCAGGTCGCCTACCGCGAGACCATCACGAAGAAGATCGAAAAGGTCGACTACACCCACAAGAAGCAGACGGGTGGATCCGGCCAGTTCGCCAAGGTCCAGATCGACATCGAGCCGACGACGATCGAGGGTGGCGGCTACGTCTTCCAGAACAAGGTCACCGGCGGTCGCATCCCGCGCGAGTACATCCCCTCGGTGGATGCAGGCGCGCAGGAAGCCATGGAGAACGGTGTCCTCGCCGGCTACCCGATGGTCGACATCACCGTGACTCTTCAGGACGGTGCGTACCACGACGTCGACTCGTCCGAACTTGCCTTCAAGATCGCCGGATCCATGGCGTTCAAGGAAGGTGCCCGCAAGGCTGGCCCCGTCCTGCTTGAGCCGGTCATGGCAGTCGAAGTCACCACGCCCGAAGACTTCATGGGCGATGTCATCGGCGACCTCAACTCACGCCGTGGACAGATCCAGGCGATGGAGGAGCGCTCCGGCGCCCGCGTCGTCAAGGCTGTAGTGCCGCTGTCGGAGATGTTCGGCTACGTGGGTGACCTGCGCAGCCGCACTCAGGGACGCGCCAGTTACAGCATGCAATTTGACTCCTACGCACAGGTTCCGAGCAACGTGGCGTTGGAGATCATCGCGAAGGCTCGCGGCGAATAGTCGCGGATCACAAGTAACACCCAACCGAATACAGAACTACACCGATCCGCGAACGCCGGACGGCTCGAGAAAGGGAGAACTCAGGTGGCTAAGGCCAAGTTTGAGCGCACCAAGCCGCACGTCAACATCGGCACCATTGGTCACATCGACCATGGCAAGACGACGCTGACCGCTGCGATCACCAAGGTGCTGCACGACAAGTACCCGGACGTGAACCCCTTCACGCCGTTCGATCAGATCGACAAGGCTCCCGAGGAGCGCCAGCGCGGTATCACCATCTCGATCGCGCACGTCGAGTACCAGACCGAGGCGCGTCACTACGCCCACGTCGACTGCCCCGGCCACGCCGACTACATCAAGAACATGATCACCGGCGCAGCCCAGATGGACGGTGCGATCCTGGTCGTCGCCGCCACCGACGGTCCGATGCCGCAGACCAAGGAGCACGTGCTCCTGGCCCGCCAGGTCGGCGTCCCCGCGATCGTTGTCGCCCTCAACAAGTGCGACATGGTCGACGACGAGGAGCTCATCGAGCTCGTCGAGATGGAGGTCCGCGAACTGCTGTCCTCCTACGAGTACCCGGGCGACGACATCCCCGTGGTTCGCGTTGCGGCCTTCCCGGCTCTCAACGGCGACGCCAAGTGGGGCGATTCGATCCTCCAGCTCATGGACGCGATCGACTCCTACATCAAGACCCCTGAGCGTGAGATTGACAAGCCGTTCCTCATGCCCGTCGAGGACGTGTTCACGATCACTGGTCGTGGCACCGTCGTCACCGGTCGTATCGAGCGCGGCATCGTCAAGGTCAACGAGGAAATCGAGGTCGTCGGCATCCGCCCCGGTCTCGCGACCAAGACCACCGTCACCGGTGTCGAGATGTTCCGCAAGCTGCTCGACGAGGGCCAGGCAGGCGAGAACGTCGGTCTGCTCCTGCGCGGTATCAAGCGTGAAGACGTCGAGCGCGGCCAGGTGTGCTGCAAGCCGGGTTCCATCACCCCGCACACCGACTTCGACGCACAGGTCTACATCCTGTCCAAGGACGAGGGCGGCCGTCACACGCCGTTCTTCAACAACTACCGTCCGCAGTTCTACTTCCGCACCACGGACGTCACGGGCGTCGTGACCCTGCCTTCGGGCAAGGACATGGTTATGCCCGGCGACAACACCGACATGACGGTCGCGCTGATCCAGCCGATCGCCATGGAGGACGGTCTTCGGTTCGCCATCCGCGAGGGTGGCCGCACCGTGGGCGCCGGTCGCGTCACCAAAATCCTGAAGTAGTCATTCAGGAACCACGGACTTCGTGGTGGGCGGCGTGATCCGCCGCCCACCACGACAGACCACCAGCACGACCACCAGCAAGGCATCAGCGGCACTACTCGAGTAAGGACACCAGCCACCATGGCGGGACAAAAGATCCGCATCCGGCTTAAGGCCTACGACCATGAGGTCATCGACTCTTCGGCGCGCAAGATCGTCGAGACGGTGACGCGCACGGGCGCTCAGGTTGCAGGCCCGGTGCCGCTGCCTACTGAGAAGAACGTGTATTGCGTCATCCGCTCGCCCCACAAGTACAAGGACTCCCGCGAGCACTTCGAGATGCGCACGCACAAGCGGCTCATCGACATCCTCGATCCCACGCCGAAGACGGTTGACTCGCTCATGCGACTCGACCTGCCGGCTGGCGTTGACATCGAGATCAAGCTCTAAGGGACGGCGAAGGACTAATGGGTACCAACGTAAAGGGCGTTCTGGGCGAGAAGCTCGGCATGACCCAGGTATGGGACGAGCAGAACCGTGTCGTTCCCGTAACCGTCGTCAAGGCTGGGCCGTGCGTCGTCACACAGGTGCGCACCCCTGAGAACGACGGATACTCCGCCGTGCAGATCGCGTTCGGCGCGATCGATGCTCGCAAGGTCACCAAGCCGCAGGCCGGGCACTTTGCCAAGGCTGGTGTGACCCCGCGTCGCCATGTTGCTGAGATCCGCACCGAGGACGCGACCGAGTACACACTGGGCCAGGAGCTCGGCCCCGACACCTTCGAAGTTGGCCAGATGGTTGACGTTGTCGGTACGTCGAAGGGCAAAGGTTTCGCCGGTGTCATGAAGCGTCACGGCTTCCATGGCCTTCGCGCCTCGCACGGTGTGCAGCGCAAGCATCGTTCGCCCGGATCCATCGGCGGTTGCGCGACCCCTGGTCGCGTGTTTCGCGGAATGAAGATGGCTGGACGTATGGGTGGAGATCGCCAGACCATTCAGAACCTCGTCATTCAGGGTGTCGACGCCGAGCGCGGACTGCTGCTCATCAAGGGCGCCATCCCCGGCCCCACGGGTGGCCTGGTCTTCGTTCGCACTGCCGTGAAGGAGTTCCAGGCATGAGCGCCGTTGACATCGTCACCCCCGCCGGCAAGAAGTCCGGCACGGTTGAACTCCCCTCGGAGATCTTCGACGTGCAGGTCAATGTTCCGTTGATCCACCAGGTCGTCGTGGCCCAGCTCGCAGCAGCACGCCAGGGCACGGCTTCGACCAAGGATCGCGGTGAGGTTCGCGGTAGTGGTCGCAAGCCGTTCAAGCAGAAGGGAACCGGCCGCGCCCGTCAGGGTTCGATTCGCGCTCCCCAGTACCGTGGTGGCGGCGTCGTTCACGGTCCCGAGCCACGCAGCTACGACCAGCGCACCCCCAAGAAGATGAAGGCTGCTGCCCTGCGCAGCGCTCTCTCCGACCGCGCGCGTGAGGGTCGTATCCACGTTCTCTCCGAGCTCGTGTCGGGTGACAAGCCTTCGACCAAGGGTGCGATCAAGGCTCTGGCCGGCATCGGTGTGCAGGGCAAGGTCCTCGTGATCATTGACCGCACCGACGACAACTCGGCGTTGAGCATGCGCAACGTGCCGTCGATCCACCTTCTGTACGTAGACCAGATCAACACCTACGACGTCATCGTGAGCGACCAGGTGGTTTTCACCGCTGCCGCACTCGATGTCTTCCTGGCCGGTCCTGCCAAGGGCAAGTCGGTCAAGGCCGTCGCAACCGAGAGCGAGGCAGCCGAATGAGGATCATCGATCCCCGCGACATCCTGATCTCTCCGGTGGTGTCAGAGAAGAGCTACGCGCTTCTGGACGAGAACAAGTACACGTTCATCGTGTCGCCCGATGCCAACAAGACCCAGATCAAGATCGCGGTCGAGCAGGTATTCGGCGTCAAGGTGACCGCGGTCAACACCGCAAATCGCGAAGGCAAGCGTCTGCGCACGCGTACCGGCTTCGGTCGCCGCGCCGCAACGAAGCGTGCCATCGTCACGGTGGCAGCCGGCGACCGCATTGACATCTTCGGAGGTCCGGTCTCCTGACCGGGCGGAAGGACAGCTATGGGAATCCGTAAGTACAAGCCGACCACACCGGGCCGTCGTGGCTCGAGTGTTGCCGACTTCGTCGAGATCACCCGGACCACTCCGGAGAAGTCGCTCGTTGAGCCACTGCCGAAGAATGGTGGCCGCAACTCGTCGGGTCGCATCACTGCACGCCACCAGGGCGGTGGACACAAGCGCGCCTACCGCATCATCGACTTCCGTCGTGCGGACAAGGACGGTGTGCCCGCGCGCGTGGCGCACATCGAATACGACCCCAACCGCACGGCGCGCATCGCGCTCCTTCACTACGCGGATGGCGAGAAGCGCTACATCATCGCGCCGAACAAGCTCAAGCAGGGCGACCGCATTGAGACCGGCCCCAGCGCCGACATCAAACCCGGCAACAACCTTCCGCTGCGCAACATCCCGGTCGGCTCCGTCATCCACGCCGTGGAGATCAAGCCCGGCGGTGGCGCGAAGATTGCGCGTTCCGCAGGTTCGTCCGTGCAGTTGGTTGCCAAGGACGGTCCGTATGCCCAGCTGCGCATGCCGTCCGGCGAAATCCGCAACGTTGATCTGCGCTCGCGCGCGACGATCGGCGAGGTTGGCAACGCCGAACAGTCCAACATCAACTGGGGTAAGGCAGGCCGCTTGCGCTGGAAGGGCGTCCGCCCGACCGTCCGCGGTGTCGCCATGAACCCGGTCGATCACCCGCACGGTGGTGGCGAAGGCAAGACGTCCGGTGGCCGTCACCCGGTCAACCCGAACGGTAAGGCCGAGGGCCGCACGCGCAAGCGCAACAAGGCCAGCGATCAGTTCATTGTCCGTCGCCGCAAGTCCGGCAAGAAGCGTTAGGGATCGCCATGCCACGTAGCCTCAAGAAGGGTCCGTTTGTCGACGGGCACCTGCTCAAGAAGGTGGACAACCAGAACGAGAGCGGCTCCAAGGCCGTTATCAAGACCTGGTCACGCCGCTCCATGATCATTCCCGCCATGCTCGGCCACACCATCGCCGTGCACGACGGTCGCAAGCACATCCCGGTGTTCGTGTCCGAGAACATGGTTGGACACAAGCTGGGCGAGTTCGCCCCGACCCGCACGTTCAAGGGTCACGTCAAGGACGACCGTAAGGCGAAGCGCCGCTAGGCGCCTTCGTCCATCGTAGGAATTTAGGAGCAAGGGGATAGCCATGGAAGCCAGGGCCCAAGCGCGGTATGTCCGCGTCACGCCCATGAAGGCGCGTCGTGTCATCAACCTCATCCGCGGGATGAAGGCGGCCGACGCCCAGGCGGTGTTGACGTTCGCGCCACAGGCAGCGAGCGAGCCGGTAGGCAAGGTGTTGGCAAGTGCCATTGCCAATGCCACCAACAACCACGCCATGGACGCCCGCGCGCTCGTCGTGTGTGAGGCATTCGTCGACGAAGGCCCGACCATGAAGCGCATCCGGCCTCGTGCCCAGGGTCGCGCTTACCGGATTCGCAAGCGCAGCAGCCACATCACCGTGGTCGTCTCTGACGGCACCGAGATGGTTGTCGTGAAGTCTGCACCGGCGAAGAAGTCAGCACCGGCCAAGGCCGCACCTGCACAGACCGAGGAGGCCGCCGCACCGAAGGCAGCCGCCAAGAAGGCTGCGGCTGACAAGCCCGCGGCCAAGAAGGCTCCGGCCAAGAAGGCTACTGAGGCTTCTGCCGCCAAGAAGACGACCGCCAAGAAGACCACCGCCAAGAAGGCACCCGCAGCCAAAAAGGCTGCGTCCGCAGAGAAGGAAGGGTGACCCAGTGGGCCAGAAGGTAAACCCGCACGGCTTCCGGCTGGGCATCACCACGGATTTCAACACCCGTTGGTTCGCCGACAGCTCCAAGCCCGGTCAGCGCTACCGCGACTACGTCGCGGAAGATGTCAAGATCCGCAAGCTCCTCACCGCTGGTATGGAGCGCGCAGGCATCGCGCGTGTGGAGATCGAGCGCACGCGTGATCGCGTTCGTGTCGACATCCACACCGCTCGCCCCGGCATCGTCATCGGGCGCCGTGGCGCCGAGGCCGATCGCATTCGTGGCGATCTCGAGAAGCTGACCGGCAAGCAGGTGCAGCTCAACATCCTCGAGGTGAAGAACCCCGAGATCGAATCGCAGCTGGTTGCTCAGGGCATCGCCGAGCAGCTCTCAAGCCGCGTGTCGTTCCGTCGTGCCATGCGCAAGGGCATGCAGAGCGCCCTCAAGAGTGGAGCCAAGGGCATTCGCGTGCAGGTCTCCGGTCGCCTCGGTGGCGCTGAGATGTCGCGCACGGAGTTCTACCGCGAGGGTCGCGTTCCGTTGCACACCCTGCGTGCGGACATCGACTACGGCTTCTACGAGGCGCGCACGACATTCGGCCGCATCGGCGTCAAGGTCTGGATCTACAAGGGTGACGCGCTGAGCTCACGCTCTGAGCGTGAGGCTGCCGCTGCGCAGGCTCGCCTGGGTGCACCCCGTGGACCCAAGCCGGGTCGCGACCGTGAGATGGGCGCAGAGTCGGTTTCCACCGAGGCTGGTTCCGTCGAAGCGGCTCCCGTCGAGGTTGCTGTGGCAGCAGAGGGACAGGAGGGCTGATCATGTTGGTTCCCCGTCGCGTGAAGCACCGCAAGCAGCATCACCCCAAGCGCACCGGCATGGCCAAGGGCGGCACCGAGGTGACGTTTGGCACCTACGGACTGCAGGCGCTCGAGCCCGCGTATGTCACCAACCGCCAGATCGAATCCGCTCGTATTGCCATCACTCGACACATTCGTCGCGGCGGCAAGGTGTGGATCAACATCTACCCGGATCGTCCGTTGACCAAGAAGCCTGCGGAAACTCGCATGGGTTCGGGCAAGGGTTCGCCGGAGTGGTGGGTCGCCAACGTCAAGCCCGGGCGCGTGATGTTTGAACTGTCCTTCCCGGACGAGAAGGTCGCGCACGATGCGTTGACCCGTGCAATGCACAAGCTCCCCATGAAGTGCCGGATTGTCCGGCGCGATGAGGCAGGTGAGAACTGATGTCCGTAGGAACCAAGGTCGGAGAGCTGCGCAACCTCAACGAGGTCGAGTTGGCATCCAAGCTCCGTGAGGCGAAGGAAGAGTTGTTCAACCTTCGTTTCCAGGGTGCGACGGGCCAGTTGGAGAACCACGGCCGGCTGCGTGCGATTCGCACAGACATCGCCCGCATCTACACGATTCTTCGTGAGCGCGAGCTCGGCATCACACCCACGAACGGCACGGAGGGTGCTGCATGAACGAGACAATCGATCGCGGTGACCGCAAGACCCGTGAGGGCCTTGTGGTGAGCGACAAGATGGACAAGACGGTCGTCGTAGCAGTTGAGGACCGTTTCAAGCACCCGCTGTACGGCAAGGTCGTACGGCGAACGAGCAAGCTCAAGGCGCACGACGAAGCCAACGCTGCTGGCATCGGCGACCGCGTTCTGCTCATGGAGACCCGCCCGACTTCCGCGACAAAGCGGTGGCGCGTGGTGGAGATCCTCGAGAAGGCCAAGTAGTCCGCGTAACGATCGGGAGAATGAAGTGATTCAGCAAGAGTCGCGACTTCGCGTCGCCGACAACACCGGTGCCAAGGAAATCTTGTGCATCCGAGTTCTCGGTGGCTCGACTCGCCGTTACGCCGGCATCGGCGACATCATCGTCGCCACGGTCAAGGACGCCATCCCTGGTGGTGGTGTGAAGAAGGGTGAGGTCGTCAAGGCTGTCATCGTTCGGACCAAGAAGGAGCGCCGTCGTGCAGACGGTTCCTACATCCGCTTCGACGAGAACGCTGCTGTCATCCTCAAGGGTGACGGTGAGCCCCGTGGCACGCGCATCTTCGGCCCCGTGGGCCGCGAACTGCGTGAGAAGAAGTTCATGAAGATCATCTCGCTGGCACCGGAGGTGCTCTAGTCATGGCACTGAACATCCGTAAGGGCGATCTGGTCCAGGTCATCTCGGGCAAGGACCGGGGAGTCAAGGGCAAGGTCATTGAGGTCTACCCCGATGCCGATCGCGTGATCGTCGAGGGTGTCAACCGCATCAAGAAGCACACCAAGGTCGGCCAGAACAATCGTGGCGCCAAGACCGGTGGCATCGTCACAATGGAAGCTCCTATCCATGCGTCCAACGTGATGATCGTGGACCCCGAAGACGGTCGTCCGACCCGCATCGGGTTCCGCAAGGAGAAGGTAGAGAAGCGCCGCACTGACGGCTCCACCTACGACGCCGAGCGCAGTGTGCGCGTGTCGCGTCGCACCGGCAAGGACATCTGACATGAGCACCGCTACCACTGACAAGACGATGCCGCGCCTCAAGGTGCGTTACCGCGCAGAGATCGTGCCGGCTCTGAACGAGCAGTTCGCGTTCAGCAACATCATGCAGGTCCCGACCGTCACCAAGGTTGTCGTCAACATGGGTGTCGGCGACGCCGCTCGCGACTCCAAGCTGATCGAAGGCGCCATTCGCGATCTCATTGAGATCACCGGCCAGAAGCCGCAGGTGACCAAGGCCCGCAAGTCCATTGCCCAGTTCAAGCTGCGTGAGGGCCAGCCCATCGGAGCTCACGTCACACTTCGCGGTGATCGCATGTGGGAGTTCCTTGATCGCCTGATGTCTGTGGCCTTGCCGCGTATCCGCGACTTCCGCGGACTCAGTGGCAAGCAGTTCGATGGTCGCGGCAACTACACGTTCGGTCTCAACGAGCAGTCGATGTTCCCCGAGATTGATCAGGACAAGATTGACCGCCCCCGTGGCATGGACATCACCGTCGTGACCACGGCGGCGAACGACGCAGAAGGTCGCGCACTGCTGACCCTTCTCGGATTCCCCTTCAAGGAGGCCTGAGCACCATGGCGAAGACGGCACTCATTCAAAAGCAGCAGAAGACCCCGAAGTTCAAGGTGCGCGCCTACACGCGCTGCAACAAGTGCGGTCGTCCGCACTCGGTGTATCGCAAGTTCGGCCTGTGCCGAGTGTGCTTGCGTGAAATGGCACATGCCGGCGAATTGCCGGGTGTGACAAAGAGCAGCTGGTAAACCCACGATGCTGAAGGTCCGGCCCGCCGGAAACCGCAGCAAGGAAGGCCGGATGGCCAATGTCTATGACTGACCCGATTGCGGACATGCTTGCGCGCCTGCGCAATGCGAACTCCGCGTATCACGACCAGGTGGTTATGCCCCACTCGAAGATCAAGGCGAACATCGCCGAGATCCTCAAGCGCGAGGGCTACATCGCAAGCTGGCGTCAAGAAGAAGCTGAAGTCGGCACGAGCCTGGTGCTGGAGCTCAAGTACGGCCCGTCGCGCGAGCGCTCGATCGCCGGGCTTCGTCGTGTCTCCAAGCCCGGCCTGCGCGTCTACGCCAAGAGCACGGCGCTGCCGCGCGTGCTCGGCGGACTCGGCATCGCCATCTTGTCCACGTCGTCCGGTCTGCTGACCGACCGACAGGCCGCGCAGAAGGGCGTAGGCGGAGAAGTCCTCGCCTACGTCTGGTAGAGGAGGACTGCGCCATGTCACGTATTGGTCGTCAGCCGATTCCGGTTCCTGCCGGAGTCACCGCCACTATCAACGATGCGTCCATCACGGTCGCGGGCCCCAAGGGCACGCTTTCCATGGACATCGCATCGCCGATCGTCGTTACGCAGGAAGACGGTGCCCTTATCGTCACGCGGCCCAATGACGAGCGCGATTCACGTGCACGCCATGGCCTCACCCGCACCCTCATCGCCAACATGGTCACCGGTGTGACACAGGGTTACGAGAAGGGACTGGAGATCGTCGGCACCGGCTACAGAGTTGCCGCCAAGGGTACGGATCTGGAGTTCTCGCTCGGCTTCAGCCATCCGGTGCTGGTCAAGGCACCTGCCGGCATCTCCTTCCAGGTCGAGAGCCCGATCAAGTTCAAGGTCGTCGGCATCGACAAGCAGCAGGTCGGTGAGGTCGCAGCCAATATCCGCAAGATCCGTAAGCCGGAGCCTTACAAGGGCAAGGGCGTGCGCTACGAAGGCGAAGTTGTGCGCCGCAAGGCTGGAAAGGCGGGTAAGAAGTGAGTTCCTTCGCTCCCAAGCTCGGTACACGCACGAAGTCGACTGTGGGTCGTGCCCGCCGTCACCTGCGTGTGCGCAAGAAGGTCAGCGGTACGTCAATGCGTCCGCGTCTTGTTGTCACCCGTTCGGCTCGCCACATGGTGGCTCAGGTCGTCGACGACACCCAGGGCGTCACGTTGGCGTCTGCATCAACGATGGAGGCCGACATGCGTGTCACCTCCGACGACAAGACGGCCAAGGCCCGCAAGGTCGGCCAGCTCGTCGCCGAGCGCGCCAAGAAGGCCGGTATTGAAGCTGTCGTGTTCGATCGCGGCGGCAACAAGTACCACGGCCGTGTGGCCGCGCTTGCCGACGGAGCCCGCGAGGGTGGGTTGGACTTCTAATGCCCAACGAAAGAGGTAATTCGATGTCAGACACGTCGCGCCGTGGCGCTGGCGGCGAACGCCGTGAGCGCAAGGAGCGGACTCCCCGCGAGGAGAAGTCAGCGTTCCTGGAGCGCGTGGTTGCAATTAACCGCGTGTCCAAGGTCGTCAAGGGTGGACGTCGCTTCAGCTTCACTGCACTCGTTGTCGTCGGTGACGGCAATGGCATGGTGGGCGTGGGCTACGGCAAGGCCAAGGAAGTTCCCGCGGCAATTGCCAAGGGAGTCGAAGAGGCCAAGAAGTCGTTCTTCCGCGTTCCCCGCATCCAGGGCACCATTCCTCACCCCATCACGGGTGAGGCGGCCGCGGGCGTTGTCATGCTGCGTCCCGCCGCTCCCGGTACCGGCGTTATCGCCGGTGGTCCGGTGCGCGCGGTCCTGGAG
>JBAWXR010000036.1:0-13375 GCA_037143955.1 Actinomycetes bacterium | reverse complement strand
GCGGCAACCTCTCTAGCCGCGGTCCAGGCGCTTGTGCGATGGGATCCGGTGTGGCCGCCGTCCCGAGAGATCACCGAACGGGCGACGGCCGGACTTCCGCCCTCCACGCGCATTGCCGCGCTCACAGGTGACCTCGCCAGTGTGCGGGAGGCGGCTGCCAGTCTGCAGCTACCGCATCGATTGCTTGGTCCAGTTCCCGAAGGTGATGAGCAACGGGGTCTCGTGGTGGTGCCGCGCGACCAGGGTGCGCGATTGGCACACGAGCTTCGCAGCATCACGTCTGCGCGATCTTCGCGATCAGGGGCTTCTATCGTCCGCGTGGTGATGGATCCCGCGAGCCTGTAGCCGTGTTGGCGCCCCTCTAGACTCCCGCCATGGCTGTGCAACCCATCCGACTCTTCGGTGATCCGATCCTTCGTACTCCTGCGGCACCTGTCGAGACGTATGACAAGGAATTGCGCATGCTCGTCCGGGATCTGACCGAGACGATGCAGCATGCGCCCGGGTCAGGTCTGGCTGCTCCCCAGATTGGCGTCTCACTGAGGGTCTTCACCTACTGGGTAGATGACGAGTTGGGCCACCTGTGCAATCCCGAGCTCACTCTCGAGGGTGAGACGGAGATCGAGTTCGAGGGCTGCCTGTCGATCCCCGAGCTCCACTTTGAAACCCCGCGAGCTCAGCGCGTGGTGGCGCATGGGATGAACATGCACGGCGAGCCGGTCATTCTTGAGGGCACCGAGTGGCTCGCGCGATGTGTCCAGCATGAGACCGACCATCTCGATGGGATCTTGTTCGTGGATCGCCTTGACGTCGAGGCGCGCAAAGAAGCGATGAAGGCGATTCGCGAAGCGGAGTGGTTCGGGGAGCCCGCCCCCACCGTTCGTATCAGCCCGCATGGCATGTCCAAAGACTGGATGTGATGCGTGAGGGTTGTGTTCGCGGGCACGCCTGATGTCGCTGCGGTGTCACTACAGGCCGTATTGGACTCTCAGCATGAGGTCATAGCGGTCCTGACGCGGCCCGATGCACCGGCGGGGCGGGGCCGTCACGAAGTTCGGTCTTCCGTCGGCGTCCTGGCCACCGAACGTGGCATCGAGCTCCTTCAACCCGTGAGCGCTAAGGATCCGGAGCTCCTCGCGCGCATCGGTGCACTCGAACCTGACTGCGCACCAGTAGTCGCCTATGGCGGACTGATTCCGTCGAACCTGCTTGAGGTGCCGCGCTTGGGCTGGGTAAACGTTCACTTCTCGCTCCTACCTGCGTGGCGGGGCGCTGCTCCAGTCCAGCACGCGATCAAGCATGGCGATGACATCACGGGTGTCACGACCTTTCGTCTCGACGCTGGAATGGACACCGGGCCGGTATATGGGACCGCGACCGAACACATTCGCGACATCGACACGTCCGGGGATCTGATGCAACGCCTGGGCGTGGTTGGCGCGCGACTACTTGTGGACACGCTCGACGCGCTCGAGGCCGGAACTCTGCAGGCGGTACCGCAGGTCGGTTCGTCGAGCCTTGCGCCCAAAGTCAGCGTGGACGACGCACGCATCACATGGTCATCTCCTGCGGTCGCGATTGATCGCCACATCCGCTCATGCACTCCGGAACCGGGAGCGTGGACGATGCTCGGGGATGAACGTCTTCGTCTCGGTCCTGCTGCCGTGGTGAGGGATGCCCCCGCCATGACTCCGGGAAGCATCGCCCCGGCAAAGCACGAGGTGCTCATCGGCACGGCCACAAGCCCCATGCGTCTCAGCACGGTTCAGGCGCCGGGAAAAAAGGCGATGACAGCCGCTGATTGGGCACGCGGAGCACGTCTGGATTCTCTGGCTGTCTTTTCATGAGTGACCCGCGCGAAGTCGCGCTCGAACTTCTGCGTGTCGTTCGAGACGACGAGGCTTACGCGAATCTTGCGATGACACTTCTCCTGCGGGAGAGCAAGCTGTCTGGTCGCGACGCTGCATTCGCAACCGAGCTCGGCTACGGAACCCTTCGTTGGCAGGCCTGGTACGACACCATTCTTGCCACGTGTATTACGCGGGAGTCTGTTGAGCCCGCCGTGCGAGATGTGCTGCGCCTTGGCGCGCATCAGATCCTTGCCATGCGAGTTCCTGACCATGCAGCGGTTGATTCTTCATGCACGCTCGCGCGTGCCGCGGGTGCTCCCGGCGGCGCTCAGGCGCGCGCAGGTTTCGTCAACGCTGTGCTGCGCCGCGTGGCCGAACGCGGCACGGATGAATGGGCGGAGCATGTGTCTGCCGGCCGAAGTCCTGAAGATCCCACCTGGCTCGCGACGCGCTGGTCGCACCCCGCCTGGATCGTGCGCGCACTGCGCGACGCTCTTGGCGATCGCCGCGACGAACTCACCGCGCTTCTTCAAGCAGACAACGTTGCCGCGCGACCGAGCCTTGTGGCACGACCAGGCCGTATGTCGATTGATGAACTGCTGACCGAGCCCGGTGTCGAGCCAGGAATGCTCTCTCCGTTGGCGGCCACGTTGGTAGAGGGAATCCCTGATGCACTGGCGAGCGTTCGCGATGGCCGCGCGGGTGTACAGGATGAAGGCAGCCAGTTGGTAGCTCTGGCGTTGACGCGTGCTGCGGGCGGCGATGCGCGTTGGCTCGATGTGTGCTCGGGCCCGGGAGGTAAGGCCGCAATTCTGGCGGGCGTGGTGCATGAACGCGGAGGCACACTCACCTGTGTCGAGCCACATGGTCATCGGGCTCGACTCGTGGAGCATGCGGTTGCTGGGCTCGCGCACGTTGTCGTCGGTGATGCGCGTCTAGCCCCGTGGGGTGACGAACTGTTCGATCGTGTGCTCGTGGATGCGCCATGCACGGGAATCGGCGCACTGCGTCGTCGTCCAGAGTCGCGTTGGCGTCGCACGGCGGCGGACCTCGCTGCGCTAGGCCCGCTGCAGAGAGATGTGCTTCGCGCGGCGCTGGATGCCACGAAACCCGGTGGAGTTGTGGCCTATGTGACCTGCTCGCCGCACCTGTCCGAGACTGAATTCGTGGTACGTGATGTGATGCGCGGTAGGGAAGGTGTCACCCTCGAGGACGCACGATCTCTTGTGCCCGAAGTTTCTGACTGCGGCGATGGTCCCTTTGTGCAGTTGTGGCCACATCGCCATGGCACCGATGCCATGTTCCTGGCAGTGCTGCGTCAGTCAACGTAGCGCTGGTAGGCATCCCACCAGTTGGAGGCAATCGCACGTTGTGCTTCAACGAGGTTCATTGAACCCGCACACACCATGGCGTGCAATCGATTCTCGAGTCGGTCCTTGATGCGTGCTCCGGTGGCACCGGCATAAGGCTCAGGCCACAGATTTCGTGAATCGGTGGGGCTACCGCCCAATTCGAGTGAGATCAGGTGATCCTCTTCATACGATCCGGTGCGCTTGTCGGCAAAATCCGAGTAGGTCGTCGCAAGTTGCTCACGCTTAAGCCTGGTCGTGTACGACGAGGGCGGACGAACGGTCTCGGTGTATCCATGCTGGCAGATGGTGGAGTTGATGTTGGCCTGGGTGACTCGGGGATCAACGGCTCCGGGCGTGACCGCCTTAGGGAGAAGGACCGATGTGGGCACCGGTACCAGGGACGGCAGGGTCGGTGACGGCAGTGCGTTCGCTGTTGGCAGTGCGTTCGCTGTTGGCAGTGCGTTCGCTGTTGGCAGTGGGTTCGCTGTCGGCAGTGGGACGTCGGTTGGCAGTAGGACGTCGGTTGGCAGGCCCGGTTGATCAACCCCTTTCTGCGCCACGCCACCGTGGTGGCTGCATGTGCCAGACCCCACGGACGGGGTCCACGACCCGTCCCGACATATCGAGCCCATTGACGATTGCGCGTGCGCCGGTGGCGCAGCCAGGAGTGTGCAGAAAGCGACCGCGGCAATGCACCGCACGCCAGTCCGCAAAGCCCCCGTCATGGTTCACAGGGTAGGTGCGGCTGAGTCGTGAGCTCCGCTTTTGCGGCTGAGTGATGAGTGCAGCCACGACGGCTAAGGCAGCAGAGCCTCGAGCGCTTCGTATGCGCCGGGCGTGCCGGCAACCAAGGGCCGCGAGCCAGCCACGCCGAATTCCTCGAGGAAGGGGCTGGTGCGGCCACCGGCTTCACGGATGATGCACAGGGCGGCGAGGCAATCCCACGAATTGATGAGCGGCTCGACGTAGCCCACGAGCTGGCCCGCGGCGACGTAACACAGAGTCAGGGCACCCGAGCCCACGCGATAGAACATGCCTCCTGCAGTGTGCAGGCCGGAGAGCATGAAGATGATCTCGTCGAGCGTTGTCTTGCTGGAAGCCCCGATGCCCGTGGATCCGGCCGCCAGGGTGGTTGCATCGCTGACGTGAATGGGCCGCCCGTTCAGCGTGGCTCCGGCACCTCGTCGAGCTGCATACAGATCGCCGGTTGCCGGGGCGAAGATGAGTCCAAAGGATGTGTCGTTATCGGATACGTAGGCGATTGATACACACCACGAAGTCATGCCGAGCAGGAAAGGTGTGGTGCCATCGATCGGGTCCACCACCCACGTGCCTCCTGTTGAGCCAGACGTCACGCCGGTTTCCTCACCGACGAACGCATCGCCAGGAAACCGCTCTGCGATGGCTGACTTGATAAGTGCTTCCGTCTCACGGTCGGCCCGACTCACCAGGTCTTGCGGCCCCTTCTCGGTGACATCCAGAGACTCGAGGTCGTGAAAGAACGACAGGGCCAACGCACCTGCTTCAGCTATGAGACTCAGGCCGAAGTCGTAGCGCTCGTCCATACTTTCCTCTTCCGGCCGCGGTGGGGGATGACGTTCTCCTCGGTGATCCCGAGTCTAGGTGTGGCAAGGAAGCCAGGACGTCCAGCGGACTACCCTTCAACCGTGGGCATGCAAATTTCGCCGAGCATCTTGAATGCCGACCTGGCTGACCTCGCGAACGAAGTCAGACGCCTCGGGCGTACAGCCGAGTGGGTCCATCTCGACGTCATGGACAACCACTTCGTGCCCAACCTCACGTTCGGTCTGCCCCTGGTGGCCAGCCTGCTGACTCACATTGAGGTACCTGCTGACTGTCACCTCATGATCGACAACCCCGATCGGTGGGCACCGGGGTATGCCGAGGCTGGCGCGGGAAGTGTCACCTTCCATGTCGAAGCGGCGCAGCATCCACTTCAGGTGGCGCGCGATATTCGCGCAGCCGGAGCGCGCGCAGGGATCGCGCTTAAGCCGGACACACCTATTGATGCAATCCACGAGGCTCTTCCGTCCGTCGACATGATTCTGGTGATGACGGTCGAACCTGGCTTTGGCGGACAGTCATTCATGGCCGACATGCTGCCGAAGGTGCGGCAAGCGCGTCAGCTCGCGGACGCAAGTGATGCGGACATCTGGGTACAGGTGGATGGTGGAGTGGACGCCAAGACGATTGAGCGGTGTGCCGATGCTGGGGCCACGGTGTTCGTTGCCGGCTCTGCGGTGTATCGCGCCGAGGATCCCGCCGAGGCGGTGCTGCAGCTACGCGCACTCGCGGAGGGGGCGATTTATCCGTGACGTGGGAAGAGCACATGCAGGTCGCGCTGGAATTGGCGGCGCAAGGTCCTCGCTCGCTCAACCCCCAGGTGGGTTGCCTCATCGTTGATGCGTCGGGCGACGTCGTGGGTCGAGGCTTTCACCGCGGTGCGGGCACCGCGCATGCAGAAGTTCTCGCGCTGTCCGAGGCGGGGCCACGAGCGCGGGGAGCAACCGCGGTTGTCACTCTCGAGCCGTGTCGACACACCGGACGCACTGGTCCGTGCACGACTGCACTCATGGACGCGGGCATCGCACGCGTCGTCTACGCACAATCCGATCCCACGCCGCATGCCTCCGGCGGCGGGGCAGTCTTGCGCGATGCGGGCATCGACGTCGTGTCAGGCGTACGTGCTCAGGACGCGCAGCGGCTCACCCGTGGATGGACGTCGGTGCAACTCCTCGGAAGGCCTTACATCACGCTCAAGTGTGCGATGTCGATGGACGGGCGCGTGTCCGACCTTTCGGGGGGTCCCACTCCTATCACAGGCGAGGAATCACGCAGGTGGGCGCACGCGGAACGTGCGCGCACCGATGCGATCATCGTGGGCACCGGCACCGTTCTCGCCGACAACCCCGCATTGACAGCCCGCCTCGCCGACGGATCTCTCGCCGCTCGGCAGCCGTTGCGGGTGGTTGTTGGGACCCGCCCGGTTCCCCAGACATCGAGAGTTCTCGACGACGCCACGCCCACGCTCATGGTGGGGTCGCATGATCCGCACGAGCTTATGCGGGCTTTGGTCCAGGCTGGAGTACAGGAAGCGGTTGTTGAGGGGGGACCCACGCTGGCAGGTGTCCTGCTGCGCGCCGACCTCGTCGATTCAGTGGTCTGGCTCATCGGCCCCATGCTCTTGGGCGCCGGACTTGCGGCGCTGCCCTTGCTGCCCGTGCCACGTAGGCTGTCAGTCCACAGCGCAGTCATGCTCGGCGCGGATATCAAGATCGAAGGGACCATGAATGTTCACGGGAATAGTTGAGGAGCGCGGCCGTATCTCTACGGTTGAGCCGCTCGGCGACTCCGTGCACGTGGTCATCGCCGCGGCCGAGGTTCTCGAGGGCACGCGTTCCGGAGATTCGATTGCCGTCAACGGTGTGTGCCTAACGGTGGTGGATTGCGACGCGCATTCGTTCTCCGCCGATGTCATGCAGGAAACTCTGGACCGCAGCTCTCTTGGTGCCGCAACCACAGGGGTCAATGTCAACCTCGAACGTGCAGCGCGACTTGACTCGCGCATTGGTGGGCACCTGGTGCAAGGTCACGTGGATGGCACCGGATCCGTCCTCGCGATAGAGCCCAGTGATCATTGGACCGTTATGCGCTTCTCGCTCCCGCAGGAGATCGCACGCTATGTCGTTGAGAAGGGATCCATCACGGTCGATGGTGTATCCCTCACGGTTGTGGAGGCCCAGCGCGATTGGTTCAGTGTCTCGCTGATCCCCACGACCCTTCAGGTGACCACGTTGGGCGACCGTAAGGTGGGTGATCGCGTCAACCTTGAGGTTGATGCCATCGCCAAGTACGTCGAACGTCTCCTAGAGTGGAGGGACGCATGATCCCCGCTGATGAGCTGTTCGCCGAAGAAGACCGTGAGCCGGTGCCGGCGGCGGAGCCATGGCAGCCCGCCCCGCGTGCGGCCGGCGTGCTTCTCGACACAGTCGAAGACGCGATCGAAGCGGTACGGCGCGGACAACCTGTCGTGGTGGTCGATGACGAGGACCGCGAGAACGAGGGAGACCTGATCTTCGCCGCGTCAAAGGCGACCACCGACATGGTGGCGATGATGATCCGCTTCACATCTGGATACATCTGCGTGGGCATGGAAGGCCAAACTCTCGACCGTCTGAATCTGCCGCCCATGACCTCGGTCAATGAGGATCGTCGTGGCACCGCTTACGCGGTGTCGGTGGATGCGCGCGATGTCACCTCGACAGGAATCTCGGCAGAAGATCGCGCCCATACGATCCGCGTTCTTGCCGATTCGGCGACAGAGCCGTGGGAGCTCTCCCGGCCCGGGCACGTCATGCCCTTGCGAGCGGTACCCGGTGGTGTACTCCGTCGCGCGGGTCACACCGAAGCGTCGGTGGATCTGGCCCGGCTCGCCGGGCTAACGCCTGCAGGTGCACTGTGCGAGTTGGTCAACGACGACGGCACCATGATGCGAGCGACAGACTGTCGAACGTTTGCCGACGCGCACGGACTGATGATGATCTCCATTGCGGATCTGATTCGTTTCCGTCGCCGCATGGAACGCCAGGTCACGTTGATCGCCAAGGCGTCGCTTCCCACGGAGTGGGGCACCTTCACGGCACATGGGTATCGCGGCGAGGTGGATGACTCCGAGCACATCGCGTTGGTGATGGGCGAGATTGGTGACGGCGAAGACATTCTTGTCCGCGTCCATTCAGAATGTTTGACCGGCGACGTATTCGGCTCCCTTCGCTGTGACTGCGGCCCGCAACTGGCGACAGCCATGCGTCAGGTGGCCCACGAGGGCCGCGGTGTCGTGCTCTACGTCAAGGGCCATGAGGGACGCGGCATCGGCCTGCTGCACAAACTTCGGGCCTACGCACTTCAGGAGCAAGGGTTGGACACTGTCGACGCTAACCTCGAGCTCGGCCTGCCGGCGGACGCTCGTGACTATGGAACCGGGGCGCAAATCCTGGTCGATATGGGCGTGCGAAGCATGAGACTGTTGACGAACAATCCGGCCAAACGAGCTGGACTGGAGGGCTACGGCCTCACGATCAGCGAGCGTGTCCCGATCGAGGTACAGCCCAACGAGCACAATCGCGCGTACCTTGCCACCAAGGTGGAACGAATGGGACATCACACACCACTAGAAGGAGTCGGACTATGACCGGATCTGGCGCGCCCACGGCTGAGGTCAAAGCGCAGGGCATGAAGGTCGCCATCGTGGCCTCGACCTGGCACGACAGCATTGTTCGAAGCCTTATCGAGGCCGCCCAGAAGGCGTGCGCGGACGCCGGAGCCAAGGCGTCGCTTTTCCGGGTAGCCGGCTCATTCGAGTTGCCCGTGGTCGCACTCGCGTGCGCAAAGGCGGACTTCGAGGCCGTCGTCGCACTGGGTGTCATCATTCGCGGCAACACCCCCCACTTCGAGTATGTGTGCCAAGCGGCCACCGACGGTCTGAACCGTGTGGCACTCGACACAGGCGTACCCGTGGGCTACGGACTCCTGACCTGTGACACCGAGGGCCAAGCTCTTGCCCGGGCGGGCCGCCCCGCGTCTTCGGAGGACAAGGGTGCCGAGAGCGCGCAGGCGGCGATCAGTGCAGCGCTGGTGCTGAGGCAATTCAACGCCGGATAGGCTTTGAATGTGAAGACCTTCGATTCGCTGTACGCCGAACTGGTCCAGAAGGTCCAGCATGAGGATTCTGCATCGGGCACCTATCGCATTGTGTCGGCGGGCGTGCATGCGTGCGGCAAGAAGGTTGTTGAAGAAGCCGCTGAAGCATGGATGGCAGCAGAACACGAAGGTCATGACCGTGCAGCCGACGAGATCGCCCAACTTCTTTACACCGTTCAGTGCCTGATGCTGGCTAGCGATGTATCTCTCGATGACGTCTACCGGCGGCTCTAGATGCTTCGTGTAGCGGTTCCCAACAAGGGACAGTTGGCTGATCCTGCGCGAGAGATGCTGCAGGAGGCCGGCTACCTACGCTCAGCGTCATTGCGCGAGTTGGTCATTCAGGATCCTGAGAACGATGTCGAATTCTTCTTTCTCCGCCCGCGCGACATTGCCATCTATGTCGGAGCAGGCACGCTGGATCTTGGCATCACCGGTCGAGACATGCTGCTGGATTCTGCAGCGGACGCGGACGAGATCTTGGCCCTGGGGTTCGCACCATCCACGTTCCGTCTGGCGGCACCCATCGGGATGGCCAAGGATCCCGCGCAACTCTCGGGCAAGCGCATTGCGACCTCATACTCAGGTCTGCTCAACGCATATCTTCATCGCGAAGGACTCTCGGCTCAGGTCATCCAGCTCGACGGCGCTGTCGAGAATGCCGTAGCGCTCGGGGTTGCTGACGCGGTCGCAGATGTCGTCGCCACCGGTACCACGTTGCGCAAGGCCGGGCTTGAGCTCGTCGGAGATCCGATTCTCATCTCTGAGGCACTGGTAGTTCGACGCAAGGGCGCACCTTCCGACATGGCAATCGAGACATTTCTCAGACGACTGCACGGCGTCATGGTTGCTCGTTCCTACGTCCTCGTGGACTACGACATTCACAGCACAAACCTCGCGCGTGCATGTGAGCTCACCCCGGGCATCGAAAGTCCCACGGTGTCGCCACTGCTGGATCCGCAGTGGTCTGCCGTGCGCGCCATGGTGCCAGCGGCTGATGTTCATCGGGTGATGGACGAGCTGTACGACCTCGGAGCCCGAGGCATCCTCGTCACTGACATCCACGCCTGTCGCCTCTAGCCGGTGTGATCGACTTTGCCTGGCCGGCCTTTGCCGGCGACGACGGGGCCGCCGATCCAGCGATCCGAGCACTCATCGCACAAGGCGATTCGGTAGGGCTTGCTCGCGCGTTGCGCGGTGCTCGGCTCCTCGCGTCGGTTGTCGCGGTAGCCGAGGAACTCGACGAGGCAGGGGCCGACAAGTCAAGCCATATGGCCGTGGTGTCGATGGTGGCGGCGGATGGCCGGCGCGGATTGTTGGCGTTCACGGGGCTTGACTCGTTGCATGCCTGGAATCCGGATGCTCGGCCGGTTCCTTGTTGGGGGCGAGACGTCGGCAGAGCCGCGCTGGACGAGGGGGCTGTGGCCGTCGTGGTGGACGTGGCCGGGCCCGGCACGATGGTGCTGGAGGGACCCGCCCTGACCGTGCTGTACGACCACGTCGACCTGCCGGCGGTGTCGGACCTTGTGTATGAGGCGCTGGCGGGCCTGATGAAGGACCATCGCATGACGGCTATCGCCGTTGATGCGCGTGAGATGGCACTTGGCGTCGATGTCCTCGTCGAGATCGCCGTAGAGGCCGACTCCACGGGGCGCAGTCCGGGAACGGTCGCGGCCCAGGCAGCCCGGGCCCTGCAGAGCTCTGCCGATCTCAGGGCGCTGGTGCCCGGGGGAATTGGTATCCGACTGGGGTAGACGGCGCGGTTAGCGCCTCAGGGGCCCTGACTGGTAGCCTCGCGGTGACTGATTCGACCTCACGGTCGGATCGCACGAAGCGGAGTCCTCGACTCCCACCCCGGATCGTCCTAGATCCTGTGGGTCACGGCATCGGCTCTTGCCGCCGCATGCCTGCCGAGGCCTCCCTGTGTCATGTCGGGGCCAGCGTGGTTCCCGGGGTGGGTTGATCCACTCAAGTCAGGAGGAACCATCAGCGTAGAAACCCGCATCAACGACCGCATCCGCGTGCCGGAGGTCCGACTCGTCGGGCCGCAAGGTGAGCAGGTTGGGATCGTCCGGATCGAGGACGCTCTGCGCCTGGCAGTGGAAGCCGATCTCGACCTGGTCGAGGTAGCTCCCATGGCCAAGCCGCCGGTGTGCAAGCTCATGGATTTCGGCAAGTTCAAGTACGAGGCCGCGCTCAAGGAGCGCGAGTCACGCCGAAACCAGGCTCACACGGTGATCAAGGAGATGAAACTCCGGCCGAAGATCGACCAGCATGACTACGAGACCAAGAAGGGTCACGTGGAGCGGTTCCTCAAGGCAGGGGACAAGGTCAAGATCACGATCATGTTCCGCGGTCGCGAGCAGAGTCGTCCCGAACTGGGACTGCGCCTGCTGGGCAAGCTTGCCGAGGACGTTGCTGAACTGGGATTCGTCGAAGCGACCCCCAAGCAAGACGGGCGCAACATGCTGATGGTTCTTGCACCGCACCGCAAGGCTTCCGGCCCCAAGGTGAAGCACGAGCTGGATGGCGAGCAGTCGGCCGACGTCGAGTACGTCGACGACGCCAGCTGACCGGTACCACCGACACGTTTGACCACCGCAGGACCAGAGCAGACAGGACGAAGCGATGCCCAAGCAGAAAACCCACAGTGGGGCCAAGAAGCGATTCAAGGTGACCGGCTCAGGCAAGATCACGCATGAGCAGGTCAACCGTCGTCACCTCATGGAGGTCAAGTCCGGCAAGCGCGCCCGCAAGCTGGAGTCCGACCAGGTTGTCGCCAAGGCCGACGTCCCTCGCGTCAAGCGCATGCTGGGCATGCTCTAAACGTCCCCCTTCCCCCTTTGACCGAACGAAGCACAGGAGAACCCCATGGCACGCGTCAAGCGCGCAGTAAATGCTCATAAGAAGCGTCGCGTTGTCCTCGAGCGCGCATCCGGCTACCGCGGCCAGCGTTCCCGCCTGTACCGCAAGGCGATGGAGCAGGTCACTCACTCGATGGTCTATGCGTTTAATGACCGCCGTGATCGCAAGGGTGACTTCCGCCGGCTGTGGATCCAGCGCATCAACGCTGCTGCTCGTGCCAACGGCATGACCTACAACCGTTTCATCCAGGGCCTCAAGGCAGCGAGTATCGAAGTTGACCGCCGCATGCTCGCCGAGCTCGCCGTCAACGATCCCGCGGCCTTTACGGTACTGGTCGATGTTGCGCGCGGCGCTCTGCCTGCCAACGCAGCCTGATCAATTTGTCCGACCGCACCGTCTCTTCGGCGAAATCGCCGAGGGTGACGGCTGTGCGGGCTTTGCATTCGCGTAGGGGCCGTGTCAAGGCTGGTTCGTTTCTTGTCGAGGGCCCGCAGGCCGTTGACGCAGCGTTGCAATCGGGTGCATCGGTAACCGAGGTCTTCGTTCTGGACTCTGATGTGTCGTGGGCCCGCGCGGCGGAATCACGTGGCGTTCGGGTTACCCGGGTCGCGCCCGAGGTCATGGATGCGATGGCGCAGACAGAGCAGCCACAGGGCGTTCTGGCCGTGTGCCCGTTGCTGGTTTCTGCATCGCTTGAGTCCATCATGAATCGTCCTGGACCGATCCTCGTGCTGGAGTCACTCTCTGACCCGGGCAATGTCGGCACGGCCGTCCGTACCGCCGACGCCGTGGGCGCTGCGGGAGTCATCGTGACCTTGGACTCGGCAGACATTCACAATGGCAAAGTTGTGCGGGCCACTGCGGGATCGCTATTCCACCTCCCCATCGCGACCGGCGCGAGCGTGGAGGACATCTCATCGGCGGCGCATGCGGCTTCACGCTCGATAGCTGTAGCGACCGCTGATGGGGCCATTGATCTTTTTGAGGCTGTAGATTCCGGGGTGGTAGGGCATTCCACCGTGTGGTTGGTGGGGTCGGAAGCTCACGGTGTGAGCGCTCTGGCACGTACATGCGCCGACCTCACAGTGACGATACCGATGACGGGGCCGGCGGAGTCCTTGAACGCTGCCGTCGCCGCAGCCATCGTGCTCTATGTGACGCGGCATGGTGAGCGGACTTCGCTGCGGTCCAAGTGACACACTTGCCGGGTGCCAAGGAGGGTCTCATGAATGTTGCTGACTACATCTCACTGCCTATTTTCGCCGAAACGGGTTATGTGGTTCTGGATTCCTACGACCAGTCCGCTGACGCGCAGGAATGGCGTGATGTGGAGTACGTCGATTGGAAGTCTTCCGGCGATACGCGCTTTGCCCCGCTGGCCAGTGCCTACGGCGACATGGAGTGCAACGGCTTCTGGAATCACACGCCGCCGAAGACCGATAAGGACGGGGTCTGGGTTCCTGCCAACGTTGCCGCCGCACCGCGCCTTGTCGAGCGTGCGCTTGAGCCCGGGGCGAACATTGGTCGGTGCCGCATCATCGAGTTGCAGCCCAATTCGTATGCAGATGCTCTGTACAACCTGCACCG
>JBAWXR010000035.1:0-13386 GCA_037143955.1 Actinomycetes bacterium | reverse complement strand
GCGCGGTTGCTGCGGTCGCGGAATTCGCGGCGAAGGTGCCCAGCGGCGAGATTGCCGTGGTGGCGACATCGGCGGGTGTCACGGCGGCGATCTGCGGAACCCTGCTAGACGCGGGAGTCGATGGAATCATTGCCCTCAATCGCGTCAGCACCAATGCATCGATCACGACTCTTCTCGCCGGATCGCGTGGCTTGAGCCTGCTGACGTTCAATGATCATGCGCACTTCGCGCACGATCGCTCGATGCTCACGTATCGCTAGGGCTCATTCGACGCGATTCATGAAGACCAGTGTCGGTCGGATATCCAGAACCACCAGCGCAGCTCGGAAGCGTTCCATGGCAGCGCTGGAGCGATGGGCATCGACCGCCGCCTGGTCGGCATAGGTTTCGAAAACACTGAATGTTCCGGGCTCGTCGCGATGCTCATTGATGGAGAACAGCAGTGTGCCCGGCTCGTGGTCCTCGGCCGCGGAACGCAGGTCCTCGAGTGCGGCAAGGACCTCATCGCGACGTCCGTCGGGGGATACGAGAGTGGCAAGAACGCTGGTGGCCATGGAGATTCTTCCTCGGGGTAGCGGACTAGAGATAACGAACCGGATCGGTGCCGTCCCAGCCGTCGGCAAGGTCAGCCACCTTCTTATAGAGCGCGCGAAGGTGCTCGGTGCCGACGTACAACTCGAGCACAGCGCCCACCACATGGCGCGCGTCGTGGTAGTTCACGGCCATGCCAGAAGACGTCGTGACCGTCATCGTCAGCGGGCACCCCTGAGCGATGAGCGCGGCGCTTGACGCCTCCAGGTCATCCACGAAGCACGCGAAATGATTGACCTGCCCGATCTGCTCGTGCTCGATGACGGCGCGCATGCTTGCGGGCTCGCAGGCGCGAAGTTCGACCAGCTCGAGCATCAGTGGACCCCATTGACCAAACGCAGCGCTGTGGTCGTAAACGGCTGGCTGGCCGTTGTGGGTCGCGGTGACGTTCATGTCGCGACGAATCAAGAACGGTCCGGCGCCGGCATTGGCAGCCCACTGCCGGCAGGCGGCCTCGAGATCGGTGACGCGGTAGGCGATCTGCACCAGGGCGGATGGCAGGACCGCCTGCGCGCTGCTGCCGGGCTGGACCGTGGTCTCGGACATCGTGCCTCCGTCGTGGGATTCGGCTAAGTTACTGTGGTCTGAGACAAGTTTGTCAGGTTCGCCGTCGAAGCCCGGGAGTCGACCATGGGTAAGGAGTATCGCCACCCGATCAGTGGGTGCATCTACACCGTCAATGCCGAGGGGTTGGTGCACGTGCTTGATCCCGCGTCGGGCAAGTACGGCGTCTTCGACTCCAACGGCAACTGGTTCGAGGGAGAGCTCAGGGACGTTGATCTCCAGGCTGCCGGCTGGGTCGGACGATCCCCAGAGGCGCGCGCTATCCGCGAGGCCACCTCGTGAAGACTGCCGCTGTTCTCATGGCGCGACGGCCCGACCGAGTGTTCTCGGCAGATGTGGTCACGGTCGGCGAGATCGACCTGCCGGACCTGGGACCGGGCCAAGCCTTGGTCCGCAACGTCTACATGAGCCTGGATCCGTCTACACGCGGCCGCATGGATCCCGGCGAGAAGCAGTACACAACCAACTTTGAGCTCGGCTGTCCGCTCGATGGCTCAGCCATCGGCATCGTGGAGGAGTCCACGTCCGCGCTGCTGCCGGTGGGTTCGGCGGTACGCCACCGCATGGGCTGGCGCGAGTACGCGGTCGTGGATGAGGCAGCGGGCACCGTCTGCGACCTGTCCAAGGCACCGATGACGTCGTGGCTCAGTTGCATGGGGCAGACCGGGTTCACCGCGTACGCGGGTCTCCTGCCGGTGGGCAAGCTCAAGGACGGTGACGTGGTTCTGGTCTCCGGAGCCGCTGGTGCTGTCGGCTCGATGGTCGGTCAGTTCGCTCGACTTCTGGGTGCCGGCCGGGTCGTGGGCAGTGCGGGCGGAGCCGAAAAGTGCGCTTGGCTGCGCGATGAGTGCGGTTTTGACCATGTCATCAACTACCGCGAAGAGGTGTTCGCTGACGCCGTTCCCGCAGCGGCGCCTGACGGCATCGACCTGTTCTTTGACAACGTCGGTGGCGGTCAACTGATCGAGGGCCTGCGCAATATGAAACTGCACGGTCGCATCTCGTTGTGCGGAATGATCTCGAATTTCAGTTCCGAAGAGCAGCCGCCCGTGGGCGCGCTGATCGAGGCCATCCTGCGTCGCGTCACGCTGACAGGTTTCATCGTGCGTGACTACGAGCACCTGCGTCCGGAGTTCGAAGAGCGCGTAAGCGGCTGGTTGGCGTCCGGACAACTGATCGATCGCGCGACGATCTTCGAGGGCTTGGGCAATGCGGGTGCGGGACTTGCGGGTCTTCTCTCGGGTGCCAATGTGGGCAAGGCGCTCGTCAAGTTGTCGGATGAGTCGTGACCGCGGTAGTCGACGAGACGTTATTCGCCAGTCTTGAGCCGGTTGCCCTTCGCGGGTCTGCGTGCTCGGACTGCGGCGCTCATGTCTTCCCCGCGCAGGCCACCTGTCCGATGTGCACGGGTGTGGATGTCAATGACGTGGCGTTGCCGACGCAGGGAACCGTGTGGTCGTGGACCGTACAGCGATACGAACCCAAAGCACCGTTCCGCTCGAACGGCTTTGCACCCTTTGCCATCGGCTACGTCGATCTTGGCCCGGTGATTGTCGAGGGCTGGCTGCTGGAGCGCACTGATTGGGCTATCGGGGATCCCGTCGACCTTGCACTCGCGACCGCGTGGACAGACGTCGACGGAGTGGTCGTGCACACCTATGGATTCCGAGCCCGACCATGAGCGAGGACGTTTACATCGTCGGTGCGTCGCGAACCGTGTTCGGACGCTTCGAGGGCGAAGACCATGACCTTGCTGAAGAAGCGGTGCGCGGCGCTCTTGCCGACGCGGGCATCACGTGGCGTGACGTCGATGTGGCCGTGGGTGGAACGAATGGCGAAACCAAACCGGACAACCTGGTCAGTCGACTTGGGCTCACGGCGCTGCCGTTCATCACGGTCAAGAACGGCTGCGCCACCGGCGGTGTAGCTCTGCTCACCGCACGCAACATGCTGATGACGGGCAATGACATTGCGTGTGTTGTCGGCTACGACAACCACTCGCGGGGCGCCTTCAATGCCTCGCCCGCGCGCTACGGCATCGGTGACTGGTACGGCCAGACCGGCATGATGCTGACGACGTCCTACTTTGGTCTCAAAGCGCGCCGATACCTCCATGACCACGGCATCAGCGATCGCACGCTGGGCATGGTCTCGAAGAAGGCATTCGATTACGGCGAAGCACATCCCAAGGCGTGGCGACGTAAGCCCGTATCTGTCGATGAGGCCATGGATGCCGAAGTCATCAACGACCCACTCACCAGGTTCATGTTCTGCGCCCCCAACGCGGGTGGCGTGGCACTTGTCCTCGCACGCGGCCCTCGAGCTTTCGACATGTGCGACAAGCCCGTGAAGCTCGCTGCCGTGGAATTGCGTGGACGTCGTCCGGGATCCTTCGAAGTGTTCTCACCGTGGCTGTCGCCTGGCGAGCGCACGAGTCCTTCGATCGATGCCGCGGCTGCTGCGTTCGCGGCGGCGCGCGTCACACCCGCCGATGTGCAGGTTGCGCAGGTGCAGGACACCGACAGTGGCGCGGAGATCATCCACCTGGGCGAGACCGGACTGTGCACCGAGCAAGAGGCTGCATTCGCTCGTGGCGACTTCGACATTGATGGTCGACTACCGATCAACACCGATGGCGGGTGCCTCGCCAACGGCGAACCTGTCGGAGCCTCAGGCCTTCGACAGGTCTACGAGGTAGCCACACAACTGCAGGGCAGGGCTGAAGGCAAGCAGGTTCCTGGTGCTCCGAGTCTGGGATTCACGCATGTGTACGGCGCCCCCGGGATCAGCGCGTGCACCGTTCTGACGACCACGGCATGATCGGGGAATGACGATGGCGGTTGACCAAGAAGATCTGGATCAGTGGCGCGCGCAAGTGCGTGCGTGGCTCGCGACAATCGCCAAGCCGCGCTCCGAGGAGGTGCGCGTCTGGGGTCAGGGGGATCCGGATCTGCAGATCTTCCGTGTCATGAGCGAGGAAGACGAGCGCGCCTACCTCGACCGAGTCCGCGACTACCGACGCAAGCGCTACGACGCGGGCTATGGCGCGATCACCCTCGGCACGGAGTTCGGCGGAGCCGGCATGCCGACTGTGTACGGCGTGGCCTTTGCCGAGGAGGAGCGCGCCTTCGACATCCCGCCATCGTCAGAGATCATCAGTGTCACGACGGGACTCATGGGTGCCGCGGTCAGCGTGTTCGGCACTCCCGAGCAGCGTGAGAAGTACGCCAAGCCTTTTCTTCGCACCGATCTTCTGTGCTGCCAGTTGTTCAGCGAACCGGGTGCTGGTTCCGACCTCGCCGGCCTGACCACCAAGGCGGTGCGCGATGGCGACGATTGGATCGTTGATGGTCAGAAGATTTGGACATCCAACGCTCAGTTCTCCGAGTACGGATTCATGCTCGCGCGCACGGATCCTGATGTGGTGAAGCAGGCCGGCATCACGGCGTTTCTCGTGCCGATGGATGCCGCCGGCGTCATGATCCGTCCGATCCGGCAGATGAGCGGCCCCGCGTCGTTCAACGAGGTGTTCTTCGACGGCGTGCGTATCCCCGACTCCTTGCGCATCGGCGCGGTCAACGACGGCTGGAAGGTCGCCATGGCGACCCTGGGTTTCGAGCGTTCTTCCTCAGGCTCGGGTCACCGTCGCAAGGGCGGCACGTCCGCCGACCTGGTCGAGCTCGCGCGGGCTCTTGAGCTGTCCAAGGATCCGGTGGTGCGCCAGCGCCTTGCCGACATCTACGTGCGCACCCAGCTGCATGCGGCCACGGTCGAGCGGGTGGCCCGCGCCACCGCCACGGGGGAGAACCCCGGGCCGGCCGGCTCGCTGGGCAAGCTGCTCGCGTCCGACAACCTTGTGCGCATCGGCAACGTCGCCTCAGAACTGCTGGGTTCGGCGATGGTTGCCGACACTGGCGAGTGGGGGCAGTTCGCGTGGTCCGAGCATGTCTTAGGTGCTCCCGGCTACCGGCTTGCTGGCGGCACGGACGAGATTCAGCGCAACATCATCGCTGAGCGAGTACTGGGACTGCCGGCCGAGCAGCGCGCAGACAAGGCGCCGTTCTCACAGCTCAGTAAGAGCTAGCGGGCCGTTGGGGCGCAGAGCCCTGCTACCAAGCCAGCAGAGCAGCGAGCCGTTCACGCTGGAATGTTGCGTTGCCCAAGAAGGCATCGTCGTATCGAGCTCGTCGGAAGTACAGGTGAGCATCGTGCTCCCACGTGAAGCCAACTCCACCGTGTAGCTGCACTGTCTCGGCCGCCAATGCGAGATAGGCATCGCTGTTCCAGGCCTTCACCGTCGCGGCATCCACCGACAGATTCTCGCGCTCGTCCCAGGTCACGCGCTCCAACCCGGACCGCATCATCTCGACCTGAGCGAGTGCGTCGGCCATGCGGTGCTTGATCGCTTGGAACGAGCCGATCTCGCGGTTGAACTGGCGGCGCAGCTTGATGTACTCAAGCGTCAGGTCGAAGCAGCGTTGCGCCCCGCCAAGCTGGTCGGCACCGGTGGCCAAGAGCCCCATGTCTGCGCCGTACTGCAGGGCCGCCCCTGCCGCTGCTCCCGTAGCGAGAACGATGCCGTCCGCTCCGGCAAAGGTCACCGTGGCCACGGGGCGCGAAAAGTCCAACGCTGGCAATGGTGTTGAGGTCACGCCTGTGGCATCAGCGGCGACGAGCACAACGGCCACCTCGCCGGCCGGCGTGCATGCCGCCACCACGAATGCCGAGGCACTGCTGCCGTGCGGAACGAATCGCACGGTGCCAGTGACGCTCGTTCCGTCAAGCACACAGGAGATTCCGTCACGCGTGAAGCGACCGCGTTGGTCGGTGATGGCGGGCGCGACGATGGCGCCAGATGCGATGTCGGTCAATGCATCGGCGACCGCCGCTGCATCACACGCAGCCAGGATTTGCCCGCTCAGCACAAGGGAGAGGAAAGGAACGGGTGCAAGGCCGGCTCCGAGCTCCTCGGCGACGGCCAGGACCTCGGCCATGCCCCCGAGTCCGCCGGCTGACTCCGGCAGCCCCACACCGGCGAGCCCGATCTCCTGAGCGAGCAGGCGCCACAGGTCCGCATCGACTCCGTTCGCATCACTCTCAAGGTCGCGCACGCGTGCCGGATAGCCCGACTCGGTCACGGCTGCCCGCACGGTAGCCCGAAGCTCGGCCAGCTCCTCGCGGTCCAAGGTTGCTGGGGCGAGGCTGAGGTGAGCGGTCATGCGGCTCCTGCCGTGGCCGGGGTTTATCTACAACGTCACCAGAAAGTCTAGGGCCGACCGATCTGAGATCAACTCGAAACCTGCGAAGGGGTCCAAATTGGTAGGACGTGCATGTATCGTCTCGGTGCCTGCCAGCCATCATGAGCAGCGTAAAGAGCAAGATGGACAGCAAAAGAAAGAGATCGCGATGCTCGCACCCCGCAAGGCCATCGTTGCCACGTTGATCGCCTCCACCGCGCTGCTGTTTTCCGCGTGCGCGATGCCGGCGGACGATCCAAATTTCGTTGACAACGCCGGCGGTGCCGGTGTTGACGCCGGTGCAGGCTCGGGTGGCGTGTCGGGTGCGGGTCAGGCCGCGGACGCGGTCAAGGCAGCCATGGCAGCGCCCACAAGCATTGGCGTGGACGCCCCGCTGGCAGCCAAGCCCAAGGCAGGGCTGCTGATCGTCAACGTGTCAGACGGCTCTGCGGCTGCCACAGCTTTCAGTGCATCAATGCAGGAGGCGGCAACCGCACTCGGCTGGACATTCCAAGAGGTCACCGGCGCCGATTCACTTGACACTGCACCGGCTGCTTTCCAGAAGGCACTTGACCTCAAGCCCGCTGCCATTCACGTGGAGGGTCTTGGCCCTGACGTCATCGGCGATGGACTGAAAGCCGCTGCGGCAGCTGGCATTCAGGTGGTGTGCACCGGCTGCACAACCGATCCGGTCGACGGGATCCCTGAGGACATCGCCCTCGCGGGAGCCAAGCAGTACACGGACTGGGGCACGCTCATGGCTTCCTACGTGATCGCGAATGTCGGTCCGGACGACGCTAACGGCGAGCCCTTCGTCGAGGGCATCGAACTGCCGTCCGTCCCTGCCTTTGTCACCTTCAACACGGCGTTCTCCACCCAATTGAGCGCCCTGTGCAACAACTGCTCACTCAACGACAATGACATGAGCGTCAACGATCCTTCGGGCTACGCCGATGCTGCGGCTCAGGCAATGCAGATCTCCAACGGTCGCTGGGCACTGTTCGACTCCGCGGCCCTCTCGATGGGATTCGAGGACGCCCTCAAGACCAATCCGCCGCTGCTCCCCACCGCCATCATCGGCCTGTCCGGTGGCCCGGAGAACATCAAGGCCCTGGTGGCGAAGACCCAGATGGCGTGGACGGGATACCCCATTTCCATTGTCGCGTGGCGTGTGGTGGACCAAATGGCTCGCCTGATCGGTGGGGTCGCCCCGTCTGACGGTGCCATCCCGTCGCAGCTCATGACCCAGGACAACGCGTCAACTCTGGTGTTGGACAAGGACGGCGGCTACCTCGGGATCGCTGATTATCAGGCCCAATTCAAGAAACTCTGGGGTCTTGGCTGAGCAGCCGCTCAGCCGGCCGACGTGAGGCCCGCCCCTTGGGGCGGGCCTCCTTGGTACCCCTTATCTCATCTAGATGGCCAAATCGTGACGGGAAAGTTGCCGTTAGCCCTTCCAGATGTGTGGACGTTCAGTTATGTTCCTCTGGCTCGGGTCCATAGGCCCTCGACTGGAAGAGAGATCCATGCGCAAGTCATTCGTAGCTGTGGCCGCAATCGCAGCCGCATCCGTGGCGCTCGTCGGCATCGCGCCGATGGCGTCGTCTGCCACCAAGGCGGCAGACAGCATCACGGTCGCCAAGGCAGTGGTCGGCAAGTTCTCGCCGACGCCGAAGTCGATCAACATCACCGCACCGCTCAAGACCAAGCCTGCCAAGGGCCTGCTCATCGTTGGCCTGTCCAACGGTGGCGACGAGAACAAGGTTCTTGACGAGGGCATCGCCGCTGGTGCGGCCGTCTTCGGCTGGACCTTCAAGGAGATCGCTGGCGCCGTTGATCCCAACACGCAGCGTGCGGCATTCCAGCAGGCTCTGAACCTCAAGCCTGCCGGCATCCACATCTCCGGCATTGAGCCCAGCACCCTGAGCGACCTGCTCGATCAGGCCAAGAAGATGAACATCCCGGTGGTCTGCTCGGCATGCATGAGCAAGCCGACCAGCGCGCTGGTGGACACCCACATCGCGGGTGCTCGCCAGCTCGACTCCTGGGGCAACATGATCGCCGCGTTCGTTGCTGCGCAGACCAACTGCAACGCCAACGTTCAGGGCATCACCGTGCCGCTGTACCCGATCCTCATCCGCTTCGACGTGGCTTTCGAGGCCTCGCTGAAGAAGTACTGCCCGAACGCCAAGTACACGGCCAACCCGCAGGATCTGGTCGGCACCATCCTCGCTGGCAAGGAGCCCGCGACGGTTGTCGGCATCATGACGAAGAACCCGACCACCAACTGGCTGGTGTCGGATCTCGGTGGCTGGATGGTCGGCGTTCCCGCCGCCCTCAAGGCTGCTGGCCTGAATGGCAAGGCTCAGATCGGCGGCCTGACCGCTGGCAAGGCCAACATCCAGGGCGTCAAGGACGGCACTGAGACAGCGTGGACCGGCTACTCCCTGCCCATCGTGGGCTGGTCAGTCGTCGATTCGTTCGCGCGCTACTTCACCAAGCAGGCACTGAACACCGCTGATCTGCCCACGCAGATCCTGACCCCGCAGAACGCGGCGTCGCTGGTGCTCACCCCCGCTGGTGACTACCTCGGTGTGGCGAACTACCAGGCCCAGTTCAAGAAGGTCTGGGGCTTCTAAGAAGCCGGTAACACCTCGCAGGGGCTCGGTCTTCGGACCGAGCCCCTGTGCTTTTGGCTCGGTCTTCGGACCGAGCCCCTGTGCTTTCCCGGAAATTGAGTATCTTTAGTTGACGTTCAGTATCTGGCGGGGCAGAATCGAATTACCGTCTTCGAGGAGCGACTCATGACCGACATGCAGGTGTCCCCCCAGCGCGACGCCACTGAGCCCCCCAGTCCCCGTTCACCCGGCATCAGCGTCCAGGAGTACTTGGACCACGACGCGCGCCCGGTGCCGGCTGTGCTCCGCTACGACATCAACGACAACCTCGGCACGGCCCCCCTCGATGTTGAGCGCTTCATCTCTCGCGACTACCACGACCGCGAGGTCACCAAGATGTGGCGCAAGGTGTGGCAGTTCGTGTGCCGCACGGACCACATCCCCGAGCCGGGCGACCACATCACCTACGACATCGCCGATGACAAGTTCATCATCATGCGCACGGAGACTGGCGAGATCAAGGCGCTGTCCAACGTGTGCCTGCATCGCGGCCGCGCACTGCGCCAAGAAGGTGGCCGCGTCTCTCAGCTGCGCTGCCCCTTCCACGGCTTCACCTGGAACATCGATGGCACGTCCAAGTTCGTGCCGTGCGCATGGGACTTCCCTGAGATCGATCCCAACAACTTCTCACTGCCCGAGGCCAAGGTCGAGGTGTGGAACGGGTTCGTGTTCATCAACATGGACCCTGATGCTGCTCCGTTGTCGGAGTTCCTGGGCACGATGCTCAACGACTGGGATCGCTGGAACTACGACGATCGAGTCGTGTACTCGCACTTCGGTGGAGTCATCGACTGCAACTGGAAGATCGCTGGCGAAGCGTTCATCGAAGGCTGGCACTCCTTGGCCACGCATCCTCAGATGATGGAGTGGCTCGGCGACGAGAACACCCAGTACGACGTCATCGCCGAGGAGAACTGGAGTCGCCAGATCGTCCCGCAGGGCGTGCCCAGCCCCACCATCGCCAACCACATCAGTGAGCAGGAGGTGCTCGACTCCTATTACGAGACGCGTGCCTTCTACACGCAGGGCAAGGGTCGCGACCTCTCCGTCGGCGACGACGGCACCCCGCGCGTGCCCGACAACTCCACCGCTCGTCGCGAACTCGCTGCCCAGATGCGAAAGTCGCTCAGCGAGCAGTTCGGCACCGACAACGAGCACTGGACCGACTCCGAGCTCCTCGACGGCATCCAGTACTTCGTCTTCCCGAACTTCTATGTCTTCGCCGGTCCGCGCACCAACGCCGTGTACCGCTTCCGTCCGCTCGGCAACGACCCGGACAAGTGCATCGCCGAGGTGTTCCTGCTGGCTCAGGCTCCGGCCGACGGATCGCATCCGGCACCGGCCAAGACCCGTTGGTTGCAGCCGGGCGAGACATTCGCCGACATCAAGGAGATTGGCCTGCTTGGCCCGGTCTTCGATCAGGACATGGCCAACCTGCCGTACATCCAGCAGGGCCTGAAGTCACTCAAGACTCCCGGCATTCAGCTCGCGCGCTACCAGGAGAACCGCATTCGCCACTACCACCAGATCCTGGATCGCTGGCTCGACGCCTGAGTCGCAGGTCATTCACCGCTCGCGGTGTCTTAGACGTCGTAGCGGATCAGGTACGACACCCGGTCCATGCGTGCGCGTCGCATGACGCGCAGCACCGGGTTGCCATCCTGATCAGCCGTCAGCCCTTCGCGCACGAGCAGCGGCGTCCCCGCACGAATGGCGAGAGTCTCCGCGTCCAACGTTGTCGCGGCTTCTGCGGAGAACGACCGCCACAGCGGGGTCAGCTCACCCAGCACGTCAATGAGTTGGCCGTAGAGCCCACTCGTGGGACTCCAGTCCCGTTTGGGATCGGCCAGAAGTTCGCGCGGCAGCCACGAGCTTGACCACATCCACGCGTCGCCATCGACCATGAGGGCGTTGTCGATCTGCCACAGCGGCCCAGCCGGAAGTTCGTATTCGATATTGAGCTGGGGTGCATTGACCTTCGTCGCTTTCAGCAGGACGTCTTCGTACGAGTGACCGCGTTCGGCAATCTGCTCGGTGATGCTTGCGACGAGCGAATCCGTGGTCAGGGACTGCGTCACCGGCAGGCGCACCACCTCAGCGGCCACATACGTGCCGGACCCCTGACGCGACTGGACCATGCCGGCGCGCGCAAGTTCTTCGATGGCCCGGCGCACCGTGAGCCGATTGACGTGTAGGTCTGCGGCGAGTTTGGCTTCGCTTGGCAACTTGTCGCCGGCCGCAAAATCACCTCGAGTGATGGAGTCGGCGATGGAGCGGCGCACCTGCTCGTACAGCGGGACGGTCATGGCACGACGGTAGTCGCTGAGGGCGGCGAACCCGGTGCCGTTCTCCCGGGCACCGACTTTCTTGACATGGACTCCAGTAGCATCCGCAGAGTGTCCTTAGAGCAGCGCCTTCAGGTCGTGGAGGACCGTTTTGCCATCAATGACCTGCTCGTGCGCTACGCGATTCTGCTTGATGACCGTCGCTTTGAGGAGGTCGGAATGCTCTTCACCGACGACGGGGTGTTCTCCTCACCCAACAGTCGCACGGTCGGTCGAGCAGCGATCATCGAGAACTTCCGCGTGAAGCACGAGGGATTCGTAGCGACCTGGCACGACCCGCACGCAAGCCTTGCGCACATCGTCGACGCCGCGCATGCGCAGGGCACCGTCATCGGCTACGCCGAACTTGCCGGCCCCGAACACGCGATCACCACCTCGATTCGTTACCAGGATGACTATCGCCGCGTCGACGGACGCTGGCTCTTCGCATCCCGTCACGTGCTCTCGCTCTACGGCATGACCAATCACGAGTGGGTCGACGGGGCGATGGGGATCACCGACCGCAAGCGTTGGCCCGGACGCCCCGTGGGCCCGGCCGAGCTGCCGGATGTCGATCAGCGCTTTCCCGGATATCTGGGGCAGCTGTGAAGCCGGGTGCGAAGGTCGAACTCGGTGGCATCTACAACGTTCGCGATCTTGGCGGCTATGCCGGCATCGACGGACGATTGGTCCGTCATGGCATGGTGTTTCGCGCATCAAGCCTGCATCGGCTCACCGACGTGGAGGCGTGGCAGGAATTCGGAGCCTCGACGGTCATCGATCTGCGCTATTCGCGCGAACGCACTGCCTTTCCGTTACCAGAATTCATCGAGGACACCACCCACGTGTCCATGCTTCCCGACACATGGGTCGCCACCGACGAAGACCGCGACGTCACCCCGGTCGAATTCCTTGCGTGGGTGCAGCAGCAGATGTTGGAAGTCGGCGCCACCACAGTTCCCAGCCTGCTGCGCAAGCTGAGTGAGCCGGAGGCCTTCCCCGCGGTCTTCTTCTGCATGGCGGGCAAGGATCGCACCGGTTTCGTGGCCGCGGTGCTCCTGGCAGTGCTGGGCGTCAGCGACGATGACATCGCCGAGGACTTCTCACTCAGTGGCGATGAGGTGGTCGCCTTGGTCGAGTGGCTGCGCACCCGCGAGGATTTCGAGCACCACCCGATGATGAATCAGCACGTGGACCTGCTCCGAGCACCGCGGGCGGCCATGGAACTCTTCCTCGCGCGGGTCGAATCCGAATACGGCAGTCTTGCCCAGTGGGTGCTCACCCTCGACGTCCCCGATGACGTCCTGGCCACCCTTCGTGATCGACTGCTGGAGGAACTGTGATCGAGCGTTCAGAGTTGTACATCGACGGTGCGTGGGTGCGACCGTCCTCCGGAGACCTCCTCACTGTCGATGAGGCCGCGACGGCCGAGGTCATCGGCACGGTGCCGGCCGGTGATGCATCCGATGCCGAGCGCGCTGTGCTTGCTGCTCGCCGCTCGTTCGACGAGTGGGCGCAGGTGCCGATGGCCGAGCGCGCCGACGCGGTGACCGCCATCGCGGCCGGACTTCGTGCCAAGGAAGCTGAGCTCGCCGAGATCATGGCGCGTGAAGTCGGCACGCCGCTGGCAATTTCTGTGCGCGTGCAGGTCGGACTTGCCGTCTCGGTCTTTGAAACCACCGCTGAAGCTGCCCGCGAGTTACCCGCCGAGGAGCGCATCGGCACCTCCATCGTGATTCGCCAGCCCGCCGGTGTTGTGGGCGCCATCACGCCGTGGAACTACCCGCTTTATCAGCTGGCCGCCAAGGTCGGACCGGCGCTGGCCGCGGGTTGCACCGTCGTCGTCAAGCCCAGCAGCGTTGCGCCGCTGGCCACGTTCGTTCTCGCCGACATCGTGCACGGGCTTGGTCTGCCGGCAGGCGTGTTCAACCTCGTCAGTGGCCGCGGTTCGCTGGTGGGCGATGTGCTGTCCTCGCATCCGCAGGTCGACAT
>JBAWXR010000034.1:0-13552 GCA_037143955.1 Actinomycetes bacterium | reverse complement strand
CCCCGGCCGCAGCGGCCCGCTCCACCGTCTCTCGCTGGCTGAAGGCCGTCACCATCACCACGGCGGCAAGGTGTTCCCCACCGATCTCCTCGGCTGCCGACAGTCCGTCCCGTCGGGGCATGGCCACATCCAGCAACACGACGTCTGGACGTAGCGCCCTCGTCAGCGCAACCGCGACCTCGCCGTCCGCAGCTTCACCTACGACTTCATATCCCTGCTCACGCAACACCTCGATGAGATCCATGCGGATCAACGCCTCATCTTCGGCGACCACAACGGTTCGGGGGTTGGCCATGTGCACCAGCCTAGGTCCGCGCGGCTACCCTTCTCTTCGCGCCCCGGTACCCCAACCGGCAGAGGGAGCCGACTCAAACTCGGTCCAGTGTGAGTTCAAATCTCACCCGGGGCACCCTTTACAGCGGTTGACGCCCGTCCACAGGGCTCGTCTTGGTAGTCGCCTCAGCAGTCGCGTCAGGCGTCGACCCGGGCGCCTTTGCGGCCTGTTCGGGCACGACTCCCAAGCGTGGCTTCATCTCCAACACTCGTCCCAGCAGCCCGTTGACGAACGACGCCGACTCATCGGTCGACAAATCCACTGCCAACGCGACTGCTTCGGCAACAGCAACAGCATCCGGAGTCTCGTCGCACCACAGGATCTCGTATACGCCAAGCCGAAGGATCCCGCGATCCACGGTAGGCATGCGTTCCAGACTCCAGCCCAGCGAATAGTTGCTCAGTAGGTCGTCGATTTCGGCCTGATGTGACGTCACACCCGCGACGAGAGTAAGGGTGTATTCGTTCAGCGAACCCTCGTTCTGGATCTCACGAAGGTCGATAGCAGCGGCCATGGCCTCGCTGACGGGAACGCCACGCAGATCAGCGGCGTACAAAATGTCGAGCGCTCGTTTGCGGGCCTTGCTGCGGGCTGACACAGGTCAGTCGTTTACGCGGCCGAGGTACGACCCGTCACGTGTATCGACACGAACTTTGGTGTCGGACTCCAAGAACAGCGGCACCTGGATCTCCGCACCCGTTTCCAGCGTTGCCGGCTTGGTACCGCCCGTGGAGCGGTCTCCCTGAAGACCGGGCTCGGTGTAGGTGACCATCAGCTCGACTGACGCAGGCAGCTCGACGTAGAGCGGCACACCATCATGCAACGCGACGGTGGCATTCTGGTTCTCCAAAAGGTACTTCGAACTGTCCCCGACCACGACGTCCGGTACCGGTGTCTGGTCGTAGGACACAACGTCCATGAATACCCAGTCATCACCGTCGCGGTAGAGGTACTGCATCTCGCGCCTGTCGACGTTGGCGGTCTCCACCTTGATTCCGGCATTGAACGTCTTGTCCACCACTTTGCCGGTCAGGACATTCTTGAGCTTGGTACGCACAAACGCGCCACCCTTGCCCGGCTTGACGTGCTGAAACTCCACGACGGTCCACAGCGCACCATCGATGTTGAGAACAAGGCCGTTCTTGAGGTCATTGGTGGTTGCCACGGGGTCTCCTGGGTCAGACCGCCACGATGTCAAGTGCGCGCGACGCCTCGGTGAGGACCTGCGCACCAGAAGCCGTGACGGCCAAGGTGTCTTCGATGCGAACCCCGCCACGACCGGGCAGGTATGCACCGGGCTCGACGGTGATCGTCATTCCGGCGGCGATGCTACCTGTCGCGCGCGGACCCAAGAACGGTGGCTCGTGGATCTGCAGGCCCACACCATGACCCAGTCCGTGGGTGAACTCCTGGCCCAACCCCGCCGCCGTCAGACTCGAGCGCGCTACCGAGTCGAGGGTGGCCGACGACGCGCCATCCCTCACCTCAGCCCTCGCGAGGGTTTGCGACTCCCACACGGCAGCATGAAGCTCGGACTGCCAGGCCTTGGGTTCAGCCGCGACCAAGAATGTGCGCGTCATATCGGCGTGGTAGCCGTCGACACGTGCTCCGCAATCCACCACAAGAAAGTCACCGGGGCGAATGGCCGTGGAGTCCGGGCGATGATGCGGAATTGCGGAGTGGGAACCGGCCCCGACGATGGTCTCAAACGCTCGGTCCTGTGCTCCGAATTCGCCGAAGAGCTGTTCGAGTCGGCGAGCAATCCAAATCTCCGACATCCCCACGACAAGCTCGGACGCCAGCGCACTGAGCGCCCGCACCGTGATGTCACATGCTGTGGTGATCAGGGCGAGTTCCTGCTCGTCCTTGATCATTCTTAGGGGCGCGACTCTGGATGCGTGGACGATGGTGGTCGCGTCGTGCTTCTGGCACATCCCAAGATCCATCGCGGTGGTGGACTCTTCTACTTCAATCTGTGCACCGGGGAACTTCGACAACACGGCAGAGAGAGTGTCGCGATCGATAATCGCCGTGAGATCCGGGGCCTGCTGGGCCACTTGATCCACGTATCGTCCATCAGTCCCGATGAATTCCACGTCACGTCCGATGGCACATACTGCATTACTGCCGGAAAAGCCCGTCAGATAGCGCACATTCTCGAGCGACGTGATCACCAGTACACGGTTGGTGTCGAGCGATTGGCGCAGGCACGCCCGCCGCTGGGCGTACGTGTTCATCCGGCGAATCTGGCAGCCACGGCACGCACCCCGAGGAGATATGACTCAAGGCCGAGTCCAGTGATGGATCCGGTCACGACGCCGGCAACGACCGACGTGTGCCGGAACTCCTCGCGCGCCGCTGGATTGGAGAGATGCACCTCGATGATCGGCCCGGTGACGATCGCGCAGGCGTCGCGCAGCGCATAGGAATAATGCGTGAAGGCCGCTGGGTTGATCACTACCGCGGCGCCTTCATCCTGTGCCCGATGCAGCCACCCGATCAACTCGGCCTCATCGTTGGTCTGCAGCACGGTGCACGACAGGCCCAATTCCCCCGCCACTGCGACGCAGGCATCGGCAATCTGATCCATCGTCAAGGTCCCGTAGATGTCTGGTTCGCGGGTGCCGAGCCGGTTGAGGTTAGGGCCGTTGAGGACGTAGACGTGCTTCATGGATGCGGACTCTACGCGCCCCATTACCCACTGATCGCCTCATACGCGGCCTCCAGCAGTGCAGATTCGGGACCATCGAGAGCCACCGGATTCCCGATGCCTTGGAGGACGATGAAACGCAGCACCGAACCGCGCGCCTTCTTGTCCACGGCCATGGCCGAGTGCAGCAACTCCCACCGGTCCGGTGCATAGGTGGTTGGTAGACCCAGAAGCTCAAGGACTCGTCGATGGCGCGCAACATCGTCCTGTCCCAACCGACCCGCAAGATGCGCCAACTCGGCGACGTAGACCAACCCCACCGCTACAGCCTCTCCGTGCCGCCAAGAGTAGTTCTCCGTGCGCTCGATGGCGTGTCCGAAGGTGTGCCCGTAATTGAGCACCTCGCGACCGATGGCCGCGGACTCTCGGAAATCTGCGGACACAACCTCGGCCTTCACCTCAATGGCGCGGCGCGCGAGGTCAACTAGGAGTGCACCTGAGGGGTCGACCGCCTGGATTGGGTCACGCTCAATGTCATCGAGAATGCTCACATCTCGAACGAAACCGATCTTGACGATCTCCGCCATGCCCGCAATCAGGTCCGCTTTCGGGAGGGACTGCAAGGCGTCGACGTCGCACAGAACGCCCGACGGGCTCCAAAACGCGCCCACCAGGTTCTTTCCCGCCGCTGTGTTGATCCCTGTCTTGCCCCCGACCGCAGCATCCACCATGCCCAAAAGAGTGGTCGGCATGTGGACGACGCGAATACCTCGGAGCCATGTGGCCGCGACGAATCCAGCGACGTCGGTGGTAGCTCCGCCGCCGAGTCCAACGATGACGTCGTTGCGCGTGAATCCCGCCTCGCCGAGACTGTTCCAGCACATCTCCATGACGGATGCCGTCTTAGCCGCCTCCGCATCAGGGAGTGCAATGGTGAGTGGCCTCAACCCTGCAGCAGAGACAAGCTCCACCACGTGAGATGCGTGCGACTCAAGAGCCTCCGGGTACAACACGGCCACGCGACTGGCTCCCTCGAGCATCGCGGGCAGCTCGCCCATCAGGTCGCGACCCAATACGACGTCATATTCGCGTTCGGCCCGCACTCCGATTCTCGTGATGCTCATGTGCCCGCCTTGAGCGCTAGCTCGATGTCGTGCGCAATGTCCCTGGGGGTTCGCTGTGTCGTGACGACCGTCATGGTGGCGACTTCGGCGTACAGGGGTGAACGCTCTTCCATCAGGCGGCCCAACGTCTGTCGAACATTGCCCAGGAGCAGCGGACGTGCGGTGTTGAGTCCGACGCGTGCCGCCGCATCTGCAAGGTCTACCTGCAGCCACACCACGAAATGGTCATGCAGGCGTTCGCGCGTTGATTGATCCAGAACTGACCCACCACCCAGAGCCACCACACCTGAGCTGTCCTCGAGTGCACGAGCCACTTCAGTTACCTCACGGGCCCGGAAAGCCGGCTCCCCCTCCGAGACAAAGATGTCAGCGATGCTCATACCTGCTGACTGCTCAATGCGTGCGTCGGTGTCGACCACATCGCATGCAAGCCGCTGGCCAAGTGCCCGCGCGACGGTGGACTTGCCGGCTCCCGGAGCACCTACAAGAACGACTACCGGAGGCATCAGCGGATCGCCAGTGCGTCCAGGTAACTCACGATGTTTCGCCGAGTCTCGACAACACTGTCTCCACCGAACTTCTCCAGCACGGCGTCGCACAGCACCATGAGCACCATCGCCTCAGCGACAACTCCGGCCGCGGGCACAGCGCACACATCGGACCGCTGATTGATGGCCGGAGCCGCCTCGCCGGTGGCGACGTCCACGGTGCGAAGTGCGCGCGGGACGGTGGAGATGGGCTTCATGGCGGCACGCACGCGCAGAACTTCGCCCGTGGACATGCCACCTTCAGTTCCACCTGAATGTCCGGACGTCCTCTTGAGGGTTCCGTCGTCATTCACGATTTCGTCCTGCGCTTGCGATCCCCGCACAGCAGCGAGTAGGAAGCCATCGCCAACCTCTACGCCCTTGATGGCCTGGATACCCATGAGCGCCGCAGCGAGCTTGGCGTCTAGACGCCGATCCCAATGCACATGACTCCCCAGCCCCGGCGGCAACCCATAGGCCAACACCTCAACAACGCCACCAAGCGTGTCGCCATCCTTCAGCGCTGAAGCGATCTCCGCTTCCATCTCAGTTGCGGTCGCAGAGTCGAAGCACCTGACGGGATTCTCGTCAATCGCATCAAGATCCGACGGTGTGGGCAGAGCAGCGCCGCTCGATACCGCTACAGACCCAATGCGAACGACATGACTCATGACCTCGATTCCTGCAACCGAACGCAGGAAGGCTCGTGCCACTGATGCGATAGCGACTCGGGCTGCGGTCTCACGGGCACTGGCTCGCTCAAGCACGGGACGGGCGTCCTCGAACCCGTACTTCTGCATTCCCACAAGGTCTGCGTGCCCGGGGCGCGGTCGCGTCAGCGGTGCATTGCGCGCGAGGTCGGCCAGAACTCCCGGGTCCACTGGATCAGGTGACATGACCTGCTCCCACTTGGGCCACTCGGTGTTCCCCACTTCAATGGCAACTGGACCACCCAAGGTGACTCCGTGACGAACTCCACCAATGAACCGGACCTGATCTTGCTCGAATTTCATGCGCGCGCCGCGTCCTGCACCCAACCTTCGACGCATGAGGTCCTGAGCCACGTCGTGGGACGTGATCGGGATCCCCGCCGGCATTCCCTCGGCGATTGTCACAAGGGCCGGCCCATGGGACTCTCCTGCAGTCAGCCAGCGCACGGACGCATCCTTCCAGACCTCAGCCGTCACACCTGCAACCGGTGCCGATGAGTGTGACGTCAGACCGGCAAAGCCGCGGACATCACCGCGACGGGCGGCTCCATCCCGGTCATCAAGCGCACCTGCTCAACGGCCTGCCAGAGCAACATGTCGCGGCCGCTGGCCACGCGCGAGCTAGGCCACGCGGCTGCGAGAGGCGTGGGCCATGGGTGGTACGAGGCGTCCAGGAGGGCACCTTCGGCGTGGGCAACCGCCTGCGCCCACGGGGCCGCTACGTCTCCGGGAAGGGTGCTGATCACCACGTCCGCGGCGACGAGATCCATGGTCGGCTCGAAGGAGGCCCAGCGCGCTGGAATATTCCATTGAGCGGCTAGGGCCACGCATTCCTCGGCAGGCTTGCGGCGGCGGGAGCAGATGGTGATGTCGCCTGCGCCCAGTTCTGCCAGAGCTGCGATCGCACTGCGCGCCGTGGCTCCTGCCCCGAGCACCGTCGCCGTGGCAGGCGCATGGTCCTGGATCCCCCGGACAGAGTCGACGATCCCCAGTACGTCGGTGTTGAGACCCCGAAATCCGTGGGGACCCGGCACCACCGTGTTGACCGCGCCCACCCGCCGTGCCACCTCATCAACATCGGACAGCAGAGGAATCACCGCCTCCTTGAGCGGGCGGGTGAGCGATAGGCCCGCCCAGGTGTCGTCCAGACCCGTCAGGAATTCCGGCAGCGTCGTCTCATCAACCTTGATCGCCTCGTAGGACCAGTGAAGTCCGAGAGCCGCGTACGCAGCCAGATGCAGAGCGGGGGAAAGTGAATGTGCGATCGGCGAGCCGAGTACCGCAGCCCGACGATGTGAGCTGCCGAGATTCATGGTGCACTGGGCGATGCTGAGGCCTTGCCCTTCTGAGCTTCCATTGCCGCTTGGAACTTGGCTTTGAGCTTCAAGAACTTCTCGTAGCTACTGGTGAATCGCGTGTCGCGCGTGATGGGGTCAATCGTGACGAAGTAGAGCCAATCCCCCGGCTCTGGATTCAGTGCAGCCTGAATCGCCTCTTCACCTGGACTATTGATGGGTGTCGGCGGTAACCCCGTATTGATGTAGGTGTTGTATGGCGAGTCTGTCTTGAGCTCATCGGCGTTGAGTTGGATATCCACCTTGCCCAAGGCGTACGACACGGTGGAGTCCAATTGAAGCGGCATACCCTTGTCGAGACGGTTGTATATGACACGAGCGACCTTGGCAAAGTCCGAAGGCGTGCCTTCGGCTTGCACCAGTGACGCGACCTTGAGCACTTGGTAAGGAGTTCGCCCAATCTTCGCGGCTCCCGCTTCAAGGTTCATGCTCGCGCTGGATTGGTTGAAGCGCTTGACGAACGACGCCAAGAGTGAGGTCGCACTTTCTTCGCCGGTCAGGTTGTACGTCGCAGGAAAAAGGAAACCCTCTGCACGATTCTTCGACCAGTCTGGCAAGCCAAGCTCGGCCGGTGCTGCCAGCGCCGCGTCAAAGTCCTTCACGGGGATGCCGGAAGCGTCAGAAGCAGCCTGCACCGTCTGGGTCAGGCGCAGCCCTTCGCGCAGTACCAGTCGACTACCCGCATGGGATTGCGGGTCCAACATCAGAGCAACGGCACTGGCCCCACTCATCTGGCTGCGAAGCGTGTACCTGCCTGGACTGATCGAGGTCGCCTTGGGGTTGGTCTCGGCAGCCGCTACGAATGCCGATGCAGATTTGACGACATCCGCCTGTGCGAGAACAGAACCGATCTGAGTAAGGGTGCTGCCGGACTTGATCACCACAGACACCGCGCCGGTTCCCGAGCCCTCATAGTCGTCGATCCCACCCGAGCCACGAAGCGCAAAGAATCCCAGGGCGAGTCCGGCGATCAGGACGAGAGCCACGACCACGGCAAGGACAACTCGCAGGGCCGGCGTCGTGTGTCGAGATGGCGGCAAGTCCTGCCCCGTCATGAACTGCTCGAGTTGACTCACGACTCACCTCCCACGGGCTCCCCCGGTTCACTGTCCGGAGCCCAGTCCAACACGGCTTGCAGAATCACCACAGCCGACGCGCTGTCGATCCGCGAACGAGACTGCTTGGTAGACCGGCCTGCCTCATGGAACCCCCGCTGCGCCTGTGCGGTGCTGAGGCGCTCATCGACCAGGCGTACCGGTACGTTGATGTGTGTCGCGAGGAGCTTGGCCCACTCTCGTGCCATAAGCGCGGCAGGACCCTCGTCTCCGGCCAGTCGTAGTGGCAAGCCTACGTAGACGCAGGTCACCGCGAGTTCGCTGACCAGGTCTGCGACCCCCGCGAACGAAGCGTCACCGGCGGGTATGGCATCTAGGGGCATCGCGAGAGAGCCAGCACTGCGCGCCACTCCAATGCGGACCGTTCCTACGTCGCAGGCCAACAACGACATCAGGTTAGGCGCCGACCTTGCTCGCCACGAAATCACGAGCCGTTGTGAGGGCATTCTGCAGCCCGGCTACGTTGGTGCCGCCGCCTTGGGCCATGTCGGGCTTGCCGCCACCGCGGCCATCGACTATCGCCAGAGCCGCCTTGAGCACATCACCGGCCGTCGCTCCCAGTGCAATCGCGGCGTCATTCGCGATGACTACCAGTGCAACTTTCCCCTCATCGACAGTCGCACCCACCATCACGCTGGCAATCTCAGGCCGCCACTTTCCCTTCGCCTTCGTGACAAGGTCACGCAGGTCATTTCCGGTGACACCGGCAGGCGCCACGAATGTCCACACCCGCACCGGTCCGACATCCTGACCCTCGCCGACGATCTCATCCAGATTCGCCGTCATCTGCGCACTGCGTACTCGTGCCAGATCCCGCTCTGCATCTTTGAGAGACGAGATCGTGCGCTCGATGCGCTCGACCAACTCCTCCTTGGGGGCCTTGACCAGTTCAGTCAAGCGTGACACCAGGACATGCTCCTTCGCCAGAAACTGGTAGGCGTCTGAGCCCACTAATGCCTCGACTCTGCGAACACCCGCACCAATCGAGCCCTCGGACAGGAATGCGACCACACCAAGTTGGCCCGAGCGTTGCGCGTGAGTGCCACCGCACAGCTCATGGGCGTAGTCGCCCACGGAAACCACGCGGACCTGATCACCGTACTTCTCGCCAAACAGGGCCATGGCCCCCATGGCGCGGGCCTCGGCCTGCGTCATGAGATGTGCCTGAACTACGAGGTCATCAATCAGCACTTCATTCACGCGCTCTTCGACCTCTGCCATCACCTGCGCCGAGATCGGAGTCGGACTGGGAAAGTCAAAGCGAAGTCGGCCCGGGGCGTTCTCGGAACCCATCTGGGTGGCCGTGTCGCCCAAGCGTTCCCGGAATGCCCTATGAATGAGGTGGGTAGCCGTATGCGCCCGAGAGATGGCCTTGCGTCGGGGAATATCAACCTCGGCAACCAGCGTGGTCCCCGACACCAACTCACCCGCCTCGATGACGCCGCGGTGCAGAAAGAGCCCCGGGACCGGTGTCTGCACGTCATAGACATCGATAACGGCGCCATCGCCAGAGATAAGCCGGCCATGGTCACCCAGCTGACCGCCGGCCTCGGCATAGAACGGCGTGCGGTCAAGGACAACCTCGACATGCTGACCTGCTGACGCCGCGGGCACTGACTCGCCTTCACGCACAATGCCGATGACTCTGGACTCCGTCACAACATCGGAGTAACCGACGAACTGCGTGGATCCGCCTGCATCGAGAATGTCACGGTACGCCGTCGTCGCCGCAAAACCGCTCTTGCGCTCCCGGGCGTCAGCCTTTGCTCGCTCGCGCTGCTGCGACATCAGGCTGTGGAATCCAGCCTCATCCACATCGAGCCCTTGCTCTGCGGCCATCTCAAGCGTCAATGCGATCGGAAAGCCATACGTGTCATGGAGAGCGAACGCCTGATCACCCGGAAGCACTCGTCCACCCGATTGCTTGATGGTGGACACGGCCGTGTCGAAGATTGTTGTGCCGGTCTTGAGCGTTTGCAGAAATGCCGCTTCCTCCGCAATCGCAATCTGCTTGATGCGCTGGTGCTCGTCGTTGAGTTCGGGGTACTGAGGAGCCATGAACAGCACTGTGGTGTCGATCAACTCCCCCATTGTCGGATCTTGGGCACCTAGCACTCGCATCATGCGAATGACTCGACGCATGAGGCGGCGAAGGACGTAGCCGCGCCCCTCATTGCCGGGCAACACACCGTCGCCGATCAAGAACGCGCAGGTCCGAGCATGGTCGGCGACCACTCGAAGGGATACGTCATCGCGATCGTCGCGTCCGTACCGTGCGCCGCTGAGCTCACACGCCCGGTCCAGGATGCCGCGGGTCGTGTCGATCTCATAGATGTTGTCCACGCCCTGCAGCAGGGCAGCCATACGCTCGAGGCCCATGCCTGTGTCGATGTTCTTTGCCGGAAGAGGCCGGAGGATGTCGAAGTCTTCCTTGGATCGCACAGCAGAAAGCTCGTCCTGCATGAAGACGAGATTCCACACTTCTAGATAGCGATCCTCATCTGCCTCCGGGCCGCCTTCACGACCGAACTGCGGGCCGCGGTCGTAATAGATCTCCGAGCAAGGACCACCCGGCCCGGGCACACCCATGGACCAGTAGTTGTCCTTGGGACCGCGGCGTTGAATGCGCTCGTATGGCAATCCCGCCTCTCGGTGCCACAACTCGATTGCCTCGTCGTCATCCTCATAGACCGTCGCCCAAAGACGTTCTTCGGGGAAGCCGTACCCGCCATCGGACACCGGACGGGTCAGGAGCTCCCATGCGAAAGGGATCGCACCGGCTTTGAAATAGTCACCGAACGAGAAGTTACCTGCCATCTGAAAGAACGACGCGTGGCGGGTCGTACGACCCACCTCCTCGATATCAAGCGTGCGGACAACTTTCTGAACGCTGGTCGCGCGCGGATAGGGCGGCGGCGCCTCGCCCAGGAAGTAAGGCTTGAACGGCACCATGCCAGCGTTGACGAAGAGCAACGTGGGGTCATCAAGAAGCAGGGGTGCAGACGGAACCACCTGATGGCCTCGTTCGCCGAAGAACATCAGGAAGCGACTGCGGATCTCAGCTGAGTCCATGTCAGCGACCGTCCCGCTCAGACACAACCCGGGCGGCCGCCTGTCCCTTGATGACTGTGCCGGTTGTCTGCTCCATGCGTGCCGTATTCATACGTCCCGCCAACTCGCGTGCAGATGCAACGGTGGACATGGCGGCCAAGGCGGCCTGCTGGGCCGTGAGGACGACACCGCGTTCACGTGCCTCGGCTACAAGCGCACTTCCGCGTCGGTAGGCATAAATGCCACCGACGGCACCCACCGCCACCCAAATCAGACGTCGCATGACCCGGGAGCCTAGTCGGCGGTTTGCTCTCGGCTGGCCGAGAGGCGCGTCAGTACGTCGGCCCACATCGCTTCCGCCCCATGCCGGGTCGGGCGGTAGTAGGTGCGCGTGAGGAGCTCATCGGGCAGGTACTGCTGGGCAGCGACACCACCGGGGAGGTCGTGCGGGTATTGGTAGCCGGCACCATGCCCCAGGGTTCGTGCACCCGGGTAGTGCGCATCTCGGAGGTGAGGGGGCACTCGGCCAATGCCACCGGCCCGCACCTCAGCCATGGCCTCGCCTACTGCCACCACCACGGCGTTCGACTTCGGCGCCAGCGCAGCATGAATAGTCGCGTGCGCCAGGATTATCTGCGCTTCTGGCATACCCACCATCGCAACAGCCTGCGCGGCCGCCACAGTGGTCTGCAGAACACTGGGATCGGCCATCCCGATGTCTTCACTGGCCAAGATCATCAGCCTTCGGGCAATGAACCGCGGGTCCTCGCCTGCTTCCAGCATGCGGGCGAGGTAATGCAGAGCTGCATCCGGATCGCTCCCCCGAACACTCTTGATGAAAGCGCTGGTGACGTCGTAGTGCTGATCGCCATCGCGGTCATAGACGATTGCAGCCTGCTGAACTGCCGCCTCGGCTTCGGGCAGACCCACGACACCGTCACGAGCAGCCAGAGCCGCAGCTTCCAGCCCGGTGAGCGCCCGCCGCGCATCACCTCCGGCTGTCCGCACGAGATGGTTTATCGCTTCGTCGGTGACCTCAACACGGGCATCCAGCCCGCGAGGATCAGCAATGGCTCGGCGCACCAGCAGGTCAACATCGTGATCCGTAAGTGACCGCAGGATCACCATCACACTCCGGGACAGCAACGGCGCGATCACAGAAAAGGACGGATTCTCCGTTGTGGCAGCGACCAGAGTCACCCATCCGTTCTCAACCGCAGGCAACAGTGCATCCTGCTGACTCTTGGAGAAGCGGTGAACCTCGTCGACGAACAGCACCGTTCCGCGGCCCGTCATGCTCGCACTGGTGCGGGCCCGCTCGATGACATCGCGTACGTCTTTGACTCCAGCAGTGACAGCGGAGAGCTCAACAAAGTGGCGTCCCGACATCGTCGACAGCAGGGTCGCGACTGTCGTCTTGCCGGTGCCCGGTGGACCCCACAGGATGACGGACACCACCGAACTGTCCTGCGTGGATTGCAGCAGCGATCGAAGTGGCGACCCCTCGGCTAATGCCAGTCCTTGCCCGACAACTTCGTCAACGGTGGTCGGACGCATCCGGGCGGCCAACGGCGCCCGCACGCCGCGATCATCGAAAAGCGTCATTCAGTCCTCGTTGTTTGGCGCCGGACGCCCATCGGGGTAATAGGCGGCCGCGGCCGACCCCTCGGGTCGGAACACGCCAAGGAGCCACAGGTCCTCTGGGTTCGGATTTTCCAAGGCATGCAGAAGTCGCGGAGCGACATGGAACGCGCTGCCCGTATTGATGGACTGCCGCGTGCCGCAGGTGTGCAGAACCCCGGAGCCGCGGATGATGACGCAAATCTCGTCGTAGAGGTGGTAATGCTCGGGTGCCCCTGACGTGGGAATGAAGCCCACGAACATGGTGGCACCTCGACTGCCTCGATCGCGATTGAACAAGACCTCGAACTGGCGGTCGGCCGTGGCCGCCTCCTGTGCCTGGGCACCGAGGTGAGCCACGTGCTCGACTCGGTCGACCGGCTTGGCCAAGGCTGCCGCCCACGGCGAGACCGGCGCCGGCACCAGAAACGACAACACGTGGGCCGATCCCGCAGCGACCGTGACCTGCCATGCCTCACCGGCGAGGATCTGGAACGCGGTGCCAGCCGCTGCGGCCACGCGTTCCCCTTCGATGGTCACCTCAAGATCACCGTCAAGGACATACAGGTACTCATCGTGAGCTGGATCGACGCGCAACCCGGACGTACCCTCGACCACCTGCAGTGACCGATGGATCATCGGCTCGGCGTAGTGCTCACCGGTGATCAGCACCCGCTCGGTGACATTGTCAACGGAAGGGTCGGGCACGACGTCTGCATCGGTCCGAACGGTCCCGGGCGCGCTTGTCATCGTGTCAGCATATTCTTGGGGCCCACCCCTAGGAGGACTCATGAGCCGTCACCGCGCCAGCGCCGTTTGGTCCGGATCCCTGCCCACCGGAACCGGCTCGATGACCCTTGGGGCAGCCGGCCCCTCCATCGGTTTCACCCTGAATGCCCGGGTCACCGAAGAGGCGGGCACCAACCCCGAGCAGATGGTGGGCGCGGCGCTTGCCGGGTACTACTCGATGGCGCTGACGAACCTCCTTGAGGAGACCGGCCTGGATGCGGACACCGTCACCGTCAGCACGTCAGCGATCACGCACCTGGAGCAGACTCCCGCGGGC
>JBAWXR010000033.1:0-14004 GCA_037143955.1 Actinomycetes bacterium | reverse complement strand
AGATGTTCAAGGTCCTCGGCGAGCTCAAGGGCGGCGCCATGAAACTTGGCCAAGCCATGAGTATTTTCGAGGCAGCACTTCCCGAGGACGTCGCCGGTCCCTACCGGGCGATGCTCACCAAGCTGCAGGACTCCGCGCCCCCGCTGCCGGCCGAACGCATCCACGCACTCCTGGCCGAAGAGCTCGGAATCGACTGGCGAGACCGATTCGCCGAGTTCGACGACACCCCGGCCGCGGCAGCCTCGATCGGGCAGGTGCACCGAGCGGTCTGGCATGACGGACGAACCGTGGCTGTCAAAGTCCAGTACCCGGGCGCTGACAAGGCACTCATCGCAGACCTCAATCAGATGATGCGCATGGGCAAGGTCTTTGCGTCATGGATACCAGGGCTGGACCTCAAGCCGCTTCTTCAGGAACTTCGCGACCGCGCCGTCGAGGAACTCGACTACCTGCGTGAGTCGCAGAATCAACGCACCTTCGCGGTCGCGTTCGAGGGTGATCCCGAATTCGCCATTCCCCACGTGCTGGCTGCTTCCCCGCACGTTCTGATCTCCGAGTGGATCGACGGACGACCACTGTCATCCATCATCAAGGACGGCACGCCTGCCGAACGCGATCGGGCCGGCGAGCTCTACGAACGCTTCCTGTTGGCCGGGCCTGCCCGCGCAGGACTGCTGCACTCCGATCCACATCCTGGCAACTTCCGCATGACCCCCGATGGACGACTGTGCGTTCTGGACTTCGGCGCAGTGGCGGTACTTCCGGGGGGACTTCCGCCCGCGATGGGCTCCCTGCTTCGAATAGCCATGAGCGGCGACGCCGAGACCGTCATGCAAGGCCTGCGAGACGAGGGTTTCATTCGTCCCAACGTCGAACTCGATCCCCAGCAGGTGCTGGATTACCTCGAACCGTTTGTCGAGCCCGCTCGCTACGAGACTTTCCACTTCAACCGCGACTGGCTACGCGGACAGTTCACCCGACTCAACGACGTGCGCAATCCCGACTTCATGATTGGGCTCAAGCTCAACCTGCCACCGTCGTATGCATTGATCCACCGCGTATGGCTGGGAAGCATCGGCGTGATGTGCCAGCTCGATGCCACGGTCCCGATGCGGTCAGAGTTGACGCGGTGGCTGCCGACATTCACCGCGGCTGCGTAGGTCCTACACCGCGCCGTCGCGCTGGTTGTCCTCGACCATGCGCAACACACTCTGTGCGTATCGCTCGAGTTTGGCCGGGCCCACGCCAGGAATGTCGGCCAGTGCATCTATGTCACCCGGCTGCTGCTCGGCGATAGCCAGCAGGGTGCGATCAGTGAAGACCACATAAGCCGGAACCTCGGCATCGCGCGACTCCTGCAATCGCCACGCGCGCAGCGCATCAAGCAGCGGCTCGTTGAGATTCGACGGGCATGACCTGCACCGGCCAAGCGTGCGCTCTTCGGCGGACACCAATCCCTTGCGACACACTCGGCATCGGGCCGGTCCTGTACGACGTCGCTCTTCACGTGCCTTGGCGCCACCTCGATGAATCTGCGGCGCATCGGTTCCGGTGCGCAGGCCGAGACGATCAAGAAATCTGCTTCGCTCTCGACTTGCCCGGCCACCTGGATTACGCGAATGCGCCCACGACAGCACAAGTCGGTCGGCAGCCCGGGTGATGGCCACGTACAGGAGGCGACGTTCTTCCTCGATCTGCTCAGGAGTTTCGGCGTACTGCAAAGGGATGAGTCCTTCACTGCATCCCACAACGAAGACCACCGGCCATTCCAGACCCTTGGCGGAGTGGACACTCGACAGGGTGACCCCATCCGCAACCGGCGCATGCTGGAGATCAGCTCGGGTGTCTAGTTCGCTGATGAAATTCGGCAGCGAATGATCGAGAGCCTCGCCTAATTCATCTGCCAAGGACACCAGCGCGGACAGCGATTCCCAGCGCTCCCGCACAGCGCCCGCGGTGGACGGAGCCTGTGGCGTCCACCCTGCCGTACTGAGCACCGCTCGCACGCTGTCACCCAACGAGGCTCCGCCTTCGCCACCCAACGAGGCTCCGCCTTCGCCGGCGCGTGCAGCACCTCGCAAGCGCGTGATGGCCTCGCGTACCTCAGGGCGATCGAAGAAGCGTTCGGTGCCTCGCAGGACCACCGGAATTCCCGCTTCGGCAAATGCTTCTTCTAAAGCTGCCGACTGCGCATTGACCCGGAAGAGAACAGCGATGTCGCGGGCAGCGACACCGGACTCGATCAAGGTCCGCGCCCGTGCGGCGGTCTGCTCGGCCTCGGCGACGTCGTCGTCGTACGCCACGATCTCCGGTGCATCAGCCGCGGAGCGCTCTGAACGCAAGAGAAGTGGCCGTGCCGAGCTGCTGGCGGCGATGACCCCGTTGGCCAACTCGATGATCTGAGGTGTGCATCGATAACAGCGCACAAGCCTGACTTCCGTGGCATCCGGGTAGGTCTTGCGGAAGTCCAGCAGGTACTGGGGAGAAGCCCCTGTGAATGAATAAATGGTCTGGCTTGCATCACCTACGACACACACATCGTCACGGTCCCCCAGCCACAGGGACAGCAGTCGGTGCTGAAGCGGATTGACGTCCTGAAACTCGTCGACCGTGAACCATCGATAGGTCGCCCGCACTTCATCGGCAATATCTGGCCTGGTGCTCAGTGCTCCCACGGTAACGAGCAGGACATCTTCAAAATCGAGGAGTCCTCGATGCTCCTTGATATCTTCGTAGGCCGCGCGCACGCGCACGAGCTCGGATGCAGGAATCGACAGAGTGCGATTGATTTCCACAGCGCGCGCGCCGATGGCGGACCCTTCGAGGAAGTTCACCTTGGCCCATTCAAGGTCGCCGCTCAGGTCTCGGATCGTGGCCGTGTCCGTCGCCACTGCGCACCGATGTGCCGCCTCGGCGACAAGTTTGGCTTTGCTGGGGATCAATTCCGGAAAAGAACCATTGCTGAGGCGAGGCCAGAAGTAACGCAACTGCCGCAGAGCGGCGGCATGAAAGGTGCGCACCTGGACACCTTCGACGCCCAGGGCATACAGGCGCGTGCGCATCTCACCGGCTGCACGCGTGGTGAAGGTGACGGCGAGTGTGCGTCTGGCGTCGTGCTGGCCGGTACCCACCGCGTGCGCGATGCGATGCGTGATCGCACGGGTCTTGCCCGTGCCGGCACCAGCAAGAATCGCCACCGGACCATGCACGGCCTCCGCCGCGGCTCGCTGCTCATCGTCAAGGCCTTCGAGGGGGTGCACGGGTGCGATGCTTCCACGCCGGGCTGACGGCGTAGCGTGGGGCCATGACGATCCCTGATCCGGACACCATCATCATGTTCAGCACGACCTGGTGCGGCTACTGCCAGCGGCTCAAAGCCCAGATGACCCGTGAGGGAATCGCCTACAAAGAGATCGATATCGAGCACGATCCTGAGTCGGCCGCCTTCGTCGAATCGGTCAATGGCGGCAATCAGACAGTGCCCACACTGTTGTTCCCGGACGGATCAGCTTTGACGAACCCGCCCATCGGCGCCGTCAAGGCGAAGGTCGGCTCATAGCGCGTTCAGCGACGGCACTGCACTGCACCGCACCGCACTAGGGTCTTGAGTCAGCGCGGCACCGTCAACGGCCGCGACCAGTCGCCCGGCAGTTCGGCGCCGAACCAGCGCTCGATGAGGCGGCGGGCAATCGAGATAGGTGGCGGCAGACGCACGGTGCCTGCGGCACACTGCTCAGCCAACTCCTCGCGCGTGAACCAGTGCGCCTCGGCGATCTCCTCACCATCCACCTCGATCGAGGGTTCGTCGGTCCATGCGTGGTACCCCAGCATCAACGAACGCGGAAAGGGCCAGGGCTGACTGCCCAGGTAGTGGATGTCGTCGGGGCCGTTGGCGAGGACGACGCCGGACTCCTCGAACACTTCTCGGCGTAGGGCGGCTTCCGCCGACTCCCCTGCCTCGACGAAACCTGCCAATGTCGAGAACCATCCTTCGGCCCACGCACCCTGTCGACCGAGCAGTGCGCGATCCGCACGATCGCGGACCAGACAGATGACCGCGGGATCGGTGCGGGGAAAGTGCGCGGAACCATCGACGACGCATCGGCGCGCCCACCCCGCGCTGATGGGCTCGGTCGGGCCACCACAGGCGGGGCAGAACTGGTGCGTACGTATCCAGTTGTCGAGTGCCACCGCCGCGACCAGCAACCCCGCGTCGCGAGCCCCGAGGGTGGCCCCGGCCTGACGCAGGTCGGCCCATGGTCCGGGCAGATCGTCGCGACTCTCGAGGTGATGACTGAAGAACGCCACACCTTCGTCATCGACTCCAAGGAGTGTCAGGTGGGTATCAGGTTCGATCTGCACGGCCGGCAGGAACTCCAGCGAGGCACCATCCTGTGACATCACCGCGCCACCGCGGGAGACACGTAGGACAACACTGGAATCGTCGCGTCTGCGTTCGGCAAGCCACTCATCATCAGCTCGAAACTGCGCAGCGCGGTCAACGACTCCGCGTGACAGCAGAAGATTTCCCAGCAAGGTGCGGTCAGGGTTCACGTTCGTGAGCCTAGCCACGCCCCCGTAGCTGCTGCTCAATCCCGCATGGCCCCTCCCGGGCGTGCCACGATGCAGGTCACCCATCCGTCACTCGAGGGATTCCGCGTGAACGTGTTCATTCGCCAGTTGACCGGTATCCGATTCATTGCGGCCGCGTGGGTTGTGCTCTATCACTTTCAGGCACCGCTGGCCGTCATCGGCGTGCTGTCCATTCCCGGTGTAGGCGACGTCCTACGCGTCGGTCGGCTCGGTGTCGACCTGTTCTTCGCCCTGAGCGGTTTTATCCTCACGCATACGTACCTGACCCGCCTTGGACCTGCGTTGCGTGGACGCGCGACTGTCGACTTCTGGTGGCTGCGATTGGCCCGCGTGTACCCCGTGCACCTGGTGATGATCGTCATCGCAGGAATCGCGGTGGTCGCGCAGGCCAAGGTGTCGCATGAAGCCCTCGATCGCGACTGGCTCAACCCCATCGACCTTGGCAAGAATCTTCTTCTCATCCAGGAGTGGGGACCCAATCCGCAGCGCGGATGGAACTTCGTGGCGTGGTCCCTATCAATGGAGTGGCTCGCCTACCTTCTGTTCCCACTCTTGGCGCTAGTGATCTGGCTTCTCTACCGGCGTGCGGCCACAGCGCTCATCGCCGTGCTCTGGGTCGCCGTTCTGGTGCCTCTAGTGATCTACGGACTTGGCAGATCAGACTCGTATTACACCGATCACTGGGGTTCCACGATCCGCATCCTCACGGAGTTCTCGGCCGGCGCCCTGACCTACGTCATCGTGCGGCGCTTCATGCCTGACGCAGCTGCCGACCCGGGGCCTCGCGTAGAGCGGACCGCCACGTGGCTGTCGATCCTGCTGCCACTGCTCGTGATCCCCGGTGCCGTCTTCCTTGGCACCTGGTCTGCCGCGCAGCCGCCGGTCTCCATCGGAGCAACAGGAGATGCCGAGCCGCTGCCACCGTATTTCCATCTGCTTCTTGTGCCGCTGCTCATTGCGTGGATTGGTTCGTTGGCATTGTCGCGCCGCGGACTGGCGCGATTTCTCTCCACCCGCACCTTGGTTCTCGGCGGCTTCATCTCTTACTCGCTGTATATGACTCACCTGGTGTGGTTCGGGCTATGGAAAGCCGCCATGAGCAAGGCACACATCACGTCAGGCGCGCTCTACGACATCGGCGTTTTCGCCCTGATAGCGGGCGCGCTCGTGATCGCATGGCTGATGTGGCGCCTCGTGGAGGAGCCTGCGCGCGAATGGATGCGCACGATCGTGGGTGCGCGGCGCAAGCCCACCGAGGAAGCCGGTGAAGCAATCGCGCCTAAGGGCGGGGCGGAACCTACGTCGGTCCCGGACGTGCCAACCGATCCGTTTTCTCCGCAGCCGTAAGCCGGCTACTGCAGGCGCGCACCGAGGGCGAGCAGTTGAGCGACTTCGACGCTTGTGTCGGGCCGAATCATCTCTCCGGTGGCGATCATCGCGAATCCGGCGTCGACCTGATCCACAGGAACACCGCGCAACTGGGCCCACGCAATCTGGTAGATCGCCAACTGCAACGGGTGAAGGTTGCGCGTGGAGCCTGTTTTCCAATCGACGACATCGAATCGACCGTCCCGCTCGAACACCGCGTCGATTCGGCCATTGACAACACGACCACCGAAGAGGAGTGCGAACGGCTCTTCGATGGCCACAGGTGCCATCTGAGCGAATGGGCCCGAATCGAATGCTGCCTTGAGAGCTTCGAGGCCTTCGTCCGTACCAATATCTGCGTCGGCCGCACCCGGGAGATCGTCCGGATCAAACAACGTCTGCTGGCCGAATCGAGATTCAATCCATGCGTGCAATGCAGTGCCGCGCCGTGCCGCCGGTGCTGGTGCCTGAGGCATGGGACGCACAATGTCGCGAGCAACGTCATCAGGTTGCTCAAGGGCACGCATAAGAAGGCTTGCCGACACCGAGTCCGGCAAGCGCACGGTGCGCTCGCGCATGCGTGAGCGGCGAGCTTCCTCGAGAAGGGCGGCTGACCATTCGTCCCAGCGCTGCTCCTCGGCATCGCCGCCGAGCTCAAGCCCCTCGAGTTGTGGCTGATGCGCCACCAGACTGGTGACATCTGCCGCCAGAGCGCGCATGCGTGAAACGCGGTCGGCATCGGGCACCGCAGGCCAAGGGGCCTCGACCATGGTGCGCGCCACGTAGGGGTTGCCCTTGGTGTTTTCGGGTGCCGGGGTCCACAGGACCACGTCGCCCGCCCCTTCGCTGACGATGTCGCGAAGCTCAGTGAGAATGGCGTGTGGGCCGCGCGCGTTGGTCTGTGTCGGGCCCCACCAATGCCCTGTCGCCACGAGTCCGCGCTCCGCGCGGGTGAGTGCGACATAGGCGAGCCGTCGGGTGTCAAGATCCTCATGCCCTTTGAGAACGAGGCCGTACTCCTTGTAATCCTTTGCCTGAAGGTCCTGACTGAGGTCTGGGTACGAGCACAGCTCCTCAGTGCGATCGTCGCGAAGTTCCCATGGAATCACCGTGGGGTCACTGGTCCAACGCGCACGCGAGCGACCGCTGGGAAACGTCCCCTTGGACAAGAACGGCACGAAAACGTAGGGGTACTCGAGCCCCTTCGACTTGTGCATCGTGATGAGTTGGACCGCATCCACCTCCCCTTCGTCATCGAAATCAAGTTCGACGTCGAATCGATCGGCATCGCGAAGCCTGGCCAGGAACGCACCGAGGGACATGTGGCCTTCGAGATCGGTCACGTCGGCCGCAAGATCAAGGAGTGTGGCCATCGCACGCTGCTGTTGGTCGGCGATGTCCGAGGGTGCCACGGCGATCTCGACATCGATGCCCATAGTGCGGATGACACGAAGGAGGAGCTCACTGGGACTCTCGGCCGCATGGCGACGCAGGTCGTGAATCTCTCGCGTCAGTCGGGCGAAACGTTCGACCGCCTCTGGCGAGTAGCGGTCCAGCGGACCGAGATCATCGAGCGCATCGATGAGTGAGACTGCGTCGACAACATCGGCGCCGGCCACCGCTTCATCCAGCGCTTGAGCGATGTCGGACTGATCACCGCGTCGACGACCTCCAGCGAGATGGACCGCACGATCGCCGAGCGCCGCAAGATCTCGAGGTCCAATTCCCCACCGCGGAGCTGCGGCAACGCGAATGAATGCTGGGTTGGCTGTGGGCTCATGGATGAGCTCCAGCATGGCTCGAAGGTCGACGACCGCGGGTTGCGCCAAGAGCGCAGCAGCGCCGATGTGCTGCGTGGGGATTGACCGGGCCCGCAACGCACGATCCAGGATGACCAGATGCGCACCGACCGCTCCGAGTACGGCGATTGAGCGCCATGGGACACCGCCACGATGCGTGGCCTCGATCTCGTTAACCATCCAGGCAACCTCGTCGGCCTGCGTCTCGAAGAGGGCACACGCCACTCGTCCCGGACCCTTCTGAGTCTGCCCAGGGGTGAGTGGCTGTACTCGAGGGTGCTCGTGGCGAAGGATTCTCGAGGTGTGGTTGGTGGCATCGAGAATGAGTGGTCCTGACCGTCGGTTCTGCGTAAGCGGGTAGACGGTGGCCGAACGCGTGCCGGTCGAGGTGACGACAGGGAAATGCTCCGGAAAATCTTCGATGTTGCGCACGCTCGCCGCTCGCCATCCATAGATGGCCTGGAATGGGTCACCAACCGCCATCACGGGGAAGCCGTGACCGAACACGGTTTGCAACATCATGCGCTGAGCAAGTGAGGTGTCCTGATATTCGTCGAGAAGGACGAGCCCGAATCGAGCGCGGAGATCAGCGACAATCTCGGGATACTGGCGCACAAGATCGAGAGCGAGTCGAGTCTGGTCGGCGAAATCGAACTCATGTCGCTCAAACTTGTCGTGCCTCCATTGCTCCACTAATTCTGATAGCAAGGCCCGTTGAGAGGATGTTGCTCGAAGTTTGACCGCGTCGACCTGCGGCTTGGCAAAACCATTAATCGCGCGCACGATTTCGCGGTCGTAATCCCGCAGGTCGCTCGGTGCGATACCCATTTCAGCCAACTGGCTATCCAACTTGAGGACCTTCGAAGTCAACTGCACAGGCCCCGTGCCGAACTCCCCCAACGGCAGTGAGCTACGCGTGAGGAGTCGGTAGACGCGCTGCTCGGCTGCCCCTTGGCTCAGCATCGTGACGCCAGGCTCAATCCCGAGTCGAATGCCATGCTCGTCAACGATGCGCGAGCAAAACGAGTTGTAGGTCATGACCTGCGGCTCGGACGGTGGGAGGTCGTCGTCACCCTGCGGCAGCGCACCCTCCGCCTCGAGCCTGCGAAGCGCATCCCGCATGCTGGACAGCAGTCGACCGGTGGCCTTGCGGGTGAACGTCAATCCGAGCACCTGGTCGGGACTCACTACCTCGTCTGCGACGAGAAATGCCACGCGAGCGGCCATGCAGGTGGTTTTCCCTGAGCCCGCACCTGCGACGATCACTGACGGCTCGACCGGTGACGAGACCGCAGCCCACTGCTCGTCGGTGAGCTCGAAGCCCATGACCGAATTCATCTGGCTGTTTGACAATGTCATGGAATGACCTGCCCGCCCTCGGATTGCGCGGGGCACACCTGATGGAATGCGCAGAAGCGACAGGACGAGCAGCGCACGGCAGGGAATTCTTCGCTGCGAATTATCGACACGGCTTGGCCGAGCCGTTGCTCCACCCATGTTCCTGGCTCATCAGGAAGTGCTTGCTGCATCTGCACTCTTGGGCCATCGTCAGACGAGCTCTCGTTGATGCGCAACTGAACCAACGCGGCGCCCCCGGGTGATGCATCAGGCTCGGCCGAGTAGCCGCCCGAGCGGATCACCAGTTGATAGAGCCCCAGCTGGCCGTGAGCCGCCACATCGGCAGCACTCGGGGCGTTGCGCATGTTCTTAAGGTCGATCGCCACCAGGTTTCCGTGTAGGTCTCGCTCCACTCGGTCGACATAGCCGGTGAGTTGGACGGGTTCGGTGCCACCGGCGGGCAGCGGTACGTCAACGGTGACGTTCATGCTGACCTCGGTATCGACCAAAGCGCGATCAGTGCGCTCGTGGTAGGTCAGGAATCGCCGCAGTGCCTCGTGCGCTTCGACTCTCTCGGCCGCGGACTGCCAGGCGGAGTCATAGCGAAGTTCGGACCACACGCGGTCAACTTCGGCATCCATCTCCGGCAGGCTGGCCGGAATCTGGTCCTTGGCCACAAAGTCGGCGACGGCATGGACCACACTTCCAAACGCGGTGGTCGCAGGCCGGGGAACTTCTGCATGCGCCATGGTGTCGAGAAAAAATCGCAACGGACACTCGACGACGGAGTCGAGTTTGCTGCCGGACAAGCGAATGGGTCGAATGGGATCTGCCACCGGGACGGCACCGGGACTGCGCTCGGCCACACCCCACCAGTTCTGCGGGTTCGCCTGCGGAGCCAGCGGATGGCCCAGGTCGTCTTTCTGTGCGGCGAGCTGCGCGAGCCGGGCCACCGCAGCTTGGCGGCGACGAGGTGAGGACGCAGTGTCCATCGCTGCCACCCGGAGTTCCGCCACCAGCCCGGCGAGCGTGATGGCGTGGCTGGGTCGACCGGTCACTGTCTCAGCCATCACGCCATGGCGCATGAGCTCGGTGATGAAGATGCTGGGACGTATCTCCCCGTCACTTCCTTCGTCAACCGCACTGACGTGCAACTGGTGTCGCGCACGTGTGCACGCCACATAGAACAGGCGTCGCTCTTCGAGCATGATGTCGGCTGTCATAGCACCGGGGCCCACGCCATCGACGCCGAGTTGATCGGCGTGCAAGGTCGAGCCGCGCGGGCGCAGATCTGGCCACGTGCCGTCTTCGGCGCCGACCACCCAGACTTCGTCCCACTCCAAACCCTTGGCCCGATGTGCCGTGAGGATGCGTACGGCATCGTCATAGAAGTTTCGTTCGCCGACTGCCTCGGATGGAATGTGCTGCTCCTTCAGGACATCCAGGAACATGCGCGCCCCCAGGAAGCCCGGGTATCTGCCGCTCAGTCGCTCTGCGGCTGCGAACAGGGCCATGACAGCGTCGATGTCGTGACTGGCCGATCGTGATCCCTGCAGTGCGGAGGCGCGCAACCGCTCTGGCCACCCATGCGCAGACCGACCACCCGTCCACAACGTCCACAGGACTTCTTCGGGTGACCGGCCGTGGACAAGGTCGGCGTTGACCGCTTCGAGCAGGGTGCGCAGCATCGCCACCGCAACGGTTGCCGAATCATGAGAGGGCAACGGCGACAGTGGCGCGGGGTTGTCGAGGATAAGCGCACGGATGAGGTCGCCCGAGGCGGGCGTGGCATATCCGACCTCATGCGCCTGTGCTCTCAAGGCACGCCCCAGACGTCGCACATCACTTGCTTCCAGACCGATGATCGGGCCAGTGAGTACGTCCAGTACCTGCGTCGACGTCGCTGCCCGAGGCTTGACTGCCAAAGCGAGGATGGCCAGCAGAGCAGAGACTGCCGGTTCGTCCTTGAGCGGAAGTTCATCTTGAGCAACCACGACCGGCACACCTGCCGCCGCCAGTGATCGCTGGACGGCCGCAATCTGGCTCCCCGAGCGCACCAGCACTGCGAGTTGTGACCACGGCACGCGACGTTCGAGGTGTGCGCTTCTGATCTCGCGGGCAATGTTCATCGCCTGCGCACCGCGAGAGTCATACAGGCGGAGCGTGACGGTGTCGGTCGCGGCATCCGCGCGAACAGGGCAGCGCGGCGCGCGATGGGCACGTTGCGCATCCACCGGCAGCCCGGGGACAAGGCGATCACCAAGGGCGACTGCCGCCGCGGCTCTGATGGCCGGCCCAAATCTGCGGGCGCTCTGAAGTGCGATGACGGATGCGGGCTCGCCCGACGACGTCCGGAACTGCTCGGGAAAGCGCAGGAGCCCCTGCACATCTGCACCGCGAAAACCGTAGATCGCCTGATCGTGATCACCGACGGCGACGACACTGCACTGCGGTCCCACGATGGCCTGAAGAAGCGCAACCTGAAGAGGATCGGTGTCCTGGTATTCATCGACGTAGACCGCTCGATAGGTGCTGTGCAGCCAATCGCGCACCGCAGGCTCGTGCGCTCGTACGACGGCAAGTCTGAGAAGCTCGGTGTAGTCCATGACATTCTCTAAGAGCATGACGTCGCGCTCTTCGACCGCGAGCTGGCCGATAGCCGTCCATGCGGGTCGTCCGGCGCGCGCGCCAATGCGCCGCAGATCACCGGGCTCCAAGCCTAGCTCGCGTGAGCGGGCGATGACAGACCTGACCTCATTGGCCAGCCCTAACGTATGAAGGGCACCCGCGAGGTCGTCGGGCCACGCGATGGTGCCTCGTTCGACAGCGCCCACCAGCAGATCGCGGATGCGTACGTCTTCTTCGGCTCCCGACATCAGTCGAGGTAGATCCAGACCAGGCTCGCGCGCAGATGTCTTGACCACCAGGCCGTACGCGAAGGAATGAAATGTCGATACCTGCGGCAGCAGCCCGCCGCCCAGTCGAGCCGCGATCCGGTCGCGTAGATCACCCGCGGCCCGACGACCGAACGTCAGGGCAAGGATCGACGACGCCGGCAGCGGATCATGGGGATCGCGCACACGGGCGTGGACCGCCTCGACGCTCGTCGTCGTCTTGCCCGTGCCCGGACCGGCCAGCACCAGCAGCGGACCCGTGCGATGGGCTACGACCTGGGCCTGCTCAGAATCCAGGACGGCCGCGGGCGTGGCAGGGACCGGAGAAAGGTCCAGTTGCCACCGCATGGGCCATGGATACCACCCCGGACTGACGTCTTGTCGGCTCAGCCGCTGGCGCGTCTGACACGATCACCCCGTGACCACCCAGCCCGTGGGCGACCTGCCCGTGAGCGACCTGCCCGTGAGCGGTGTAGCCGAGGACTCATCCACGATCATCATCGAGGACGGGGTCTACCCCAAGAACCTGCGGCGGCCCCTCGATCTTGCACGCTTCGTCCTCGCGGTTCTGGTCACCGGCGCAGTGGTCTTCATCGCCTGGTTCGCTACCAGTACGGCCGCGGGTCTGGACTCCGACATCACCTCCGGCGCCAACCAGCTGCCCTCACCTCTGCTTTTGCTCTTTAACGTCGTGGGCGGTATCGGCACGCTCGGGCTTCCCATCGCGGCCGCCATCATGCTCATGCTGCGCAAACGTTCACGACAAGTCATCGACTCATTCGTCGCCATGCTTGTGGCGGTCATCGGTTTGACCCTCTTGAGTTCCGCAGTGGTGGCCGTTCACGTGCCGCGCCTGCTCGCCGCGCTCGCCGGCTCAACCAGCTCCAACAGCGTGGCCACCGCGCCTATCCTCGCCGGCCTCATCGCGTTCATCACGGTCGCACGTTTGCTCAGTCGACGGCCGTGGAACGTCCTTGCGTTTGCCGTAGTCGGTTCGGTCATCATTGTGACGATCGTGAACTCCGGCATCGCGCTGGCCGGAATCGGCATCTCCGTCACGCTGGGGTGGGGCATAGGCCTGCTCACCAGGTACATCGCCGGCACTCCCACCGCCCGACCTAGCGGACTCCAGATTGCCCACACGATGGACCGCAGCGGCTTCCCCCTCCTCCGGCTTCAGGCGCTGGCCTCGCTCAGCCGCGGGCGCCGATACGCGGGCACCACGCGCTCTGGCGAAATCGTGGTCATCACGGTCCTTGACCGCGATCTCGAGGGTGCAGGGCTGGTGAGCTCACTGTGGACCTCGCTTCGCCTGCGCGACGAGAACACTGCTGGCGCGTTCAACATGCGCCGCGCCCTGGACCACACCGCACTCATGGCGTATGCCGCTCAGTCCGCGGGCGCACCCGTCCCACGCCTCCTTGTCGCAAGCGAGATTGGCCCCGACTCCTGCCTTATCGCGTGGGAGCACGTTGCCGGAACACGCTTCAGCGACCTTGCGGAGATTTCCGACGACGACCTGGCACAGGCGTGGCGCGCCATGCGCACCCTGCACGAGCACGAGATCAGCCACCGGAGCCTGGTCGCCGAGCACCTGCTGCGTGCAGCTGACGGTCGCGTGTGGCTTATCGGCGGCGAGCGTGGGGCCGTCGCCGCGGGCGACGTGGCCATGCGCATTGATGCTGCCGAGCTTTTGTGCACCCTCGCGATGCTTGCCGGACCCGAACGTGCACTCGCAGCAGGTCGCACCACACTTGGCTTGACGGGTGTCGTGCGTGCCTTGCCCGCGCTGCAACCCGTAGCGCTGTCCACGCGCACTCGACGCGCATTGCGCAAGCACAAGGGGCTCATGGTCGCCCTGCGAGACGGCTTGGTCGAGATGAAGCCGAGCGCAGCCACGGAGAGCATCCAGTTCGAGCGCATCAAGCCCCGCACGCTGGTCATGATCGTCGTGGGCACCATCGCGGGGTACCTGCTCGTCACGCAGCTGGCGAAGGTCAACCTCGTCGAAC
>JBAWXR010000032.1:0-14141 GCA_037143955.1 Actinomycetes bacterium | reverse complement strand
CTGTCCGGTGGCATGGTTCAGCACGTGATCTCCGATCTCGACGTGCGCTGCCTGGCAAAGGATCTGCCGGCCTTCATCGAAGTCGATCTGAAGGACATGACCACTGCCCATTCGCTGCACGTGTCGGAACTCAAACTGCCGGCAGGCGTCGAGGCGCTCCACGCCGGGACTGCGCTCAACGCCGATGGCGATGCCGCCGACCAACAGGCGACGCCGCCATGCGGTGCGTGATCCGACGAGTATTTCCGCAGCCCTGCGGCGCGAGAGTTTGGCGACGCGTGCAGCGCGAGCCTGCTGGTCCTTGCGGCGGGGTGGCCGTGACGCACGGCGAGGGGGCCGTGACGCACGGCGAGGTGGCTTAGTTGCCGATGTCGACGTCACGATGCCTCCCGCAAACGAAGTAGCTCGAGGGCTTCCATCGCGATCATGCCGATGTCGCCTGCACCCAACGTCATCACGACATCGCCAGGACGCGCGCGCTGCACCAGATGCTGCGCTACGGCAGACCAGGATGGCTCGAATACCACATGATCGGCTGCGAGGGGGACGTGCGCAGCCATGGTGTGTCCGCTCGCTCCAGGGATCGGAGTCTCGCCAGGGGCATAGACCTCCAAGACGACAACGTCATCAGCCAGACCAAGCGCAGCTCCGAACTCCTTCACGAACATCGCAGTTCGGTAGTAGTGGTGCGCCTGGAACGCGACCACCACCCGTCCTGAGCCCGCCACATCTCGCGCCGCGCGCAACGTAGCCTCGATCTCGGTCGGGTGATGGGCGTAGTCATCGAACACCCGCACTCCGTCAACTTCGCCTCGAAAATCGAAACGGCGTCGGGTTCCGCTGAACGATGCGAGGCCTGATCGAAGATCGGGAGTGGAAAAGCCGAGGCCAACCCCGGTCGCAAATGCCGCAAGTGCGTTGAGGGCGTTATGTCGACCGGGGACCTGCAAGGTGATGGATCCCAGCGATGCACCGTTGTGACTGACCTTGAAGGACCATCCCTGGGCTCCCGACGTTGCTTCCTCGAGCCGGTAGTCGGCTTCGTGACTTTCGCCGTAGGTCCGAACGTCAACCCCCGCCTCGCGAGCTCGGTGGGCAAGTCGGGCTCCACCATGGTCATCCACACAAATCACCACGAACCCGCCACGGTCACGGATGCCCGTCGAGAACGCCACAAAAGCCTGCTCAATAGCATCAAAGGAGCCCCAGTGATCAAGATGATCGGGCTCGACGTTGGTCACGATCCCGGCGATGGCGTCCAGTGCAAGAAATGCACCATCGCTCTCGTCGGCTTCCACGACAAAGAGATCTCCCGTGCCCAAATGCGCGTTAGACCCCGACTCGTTGAATTCGCTGCCAATCGCGAAAGACGGGTCCACGCCACAGTGCTGCAGGGCCACCGTGAGCATGGATGTGGTCGTTGTCTTTCCGTGTGTGCCCGCCACCGCAACTCCGCGACTGCCGTGCATCACCATGGTCAGTGCCTCGGCCCGACCGATTTCAGGAATGCCAAGGTCTCGTGCAGCAACGCGCTCAGGATTGCTGTCCGGAATCGCGGTGGAGTAGATGAGGGTGTGCACCCCCTGCACCATGGCAGCGTCGTGGCCTACCCGCGCATCTACGCCGATCACCGATAGCGCGCGCAGCCGGCGCGAATCCTTGGCATCTGTTCCCGAGACCGTGGCGCCCTGCGCGACCAGGATCCGGGCGATGCCGGACATGCCAGCGCCACCGATTCCGACGATGTGAATGCGAGGCGACGTCACGTCCCGCCTCCCACCTTCAGCACGATGCGAGCGAGCTGCTCGTCAGCGTCGCGGACTCCCTGCCCGCTCGCAGCAGCACTCATGGAATGCAACCGCTCCCCATCGTGCATCAATCCCAGCACGGTCTCCGTAAGCCACTCCGCGGTCAGCGCCCCGTCGGCGACCAGGAGACCTCCTCCGGCGTCCACCACGGGGGTCGCATTGCGGCGCTGCTCCCCATTGCCGATCGGCAGGGGCACATAAATTGCAGGGAGGCCCACGGCTGCGAGCTCACCGCAGGTCATCGCGCCGGCGCGCGTGAGCGCGAGATCGGATGCGGCGTAGGCCAGATCCATTCGATCGATGAATGCCATGGGAAAGTAACCGGGCAGAGAGGCGGGGGCCGCGTTTCGAGCTCCGTACGCGTGAACCACCTGGACTCCGGCCTGCAGAAGCGACGGAAGAGCGCCGGACAGAGCCGCGTTAACCCGCGCGGCTCCTTGAGATCCGCCGAAGACCAGCAGTACAGGCGCCTGAGGATCCAGCCCCAGCTCCGCTCGAGCCTGATCGCGAACCTTCGTACGATCGAGATGGCTGATCGCTGATCGAAGCGGGACCGCCATCGAGTGCGAGCCACGCATCAATTCCGGAAACACCGCGTACACGTGCGATGTGAACCGAGCGCCGAGCTTGTTTGCAATTCCCGGTGTCGCATTGGCCTCGTGAATTACTAGCGGAGTGTGCGTGCGTCGTGCCGCAAGATACGCGGGAACAGCGGCATAGCCCCCAAACCCAACGGCCACAGTCACCTGACGCTCGCTCATGATGCGCGTTGCTTGATTGACAGCTGTCAGCAATCGAGGCCCTAGCAGCGCCAGGTCTCCATTCGGTCGACGCGGCAGTGGCACCGCCGGGACCGTGACGAGTTCATAACCTCGCGCTGGAACTAGTGCACTCTCCAGTCCTCGCTCACTGCCCATGACGAAGACGGATGCACTGGGGTCCAACCGTCTGATCGCATCTCCCACATTGAGAGCGGGCTCAATGTGTCCGCCCGTTCCGCCTGCAGCAAGCACAATGCGCACGGGACTCACCTCTTGCGCAATGCCTGCGCGGTGCTACGCCGACGAAGTGCCTGGCGTGCGCCGGGCTCTTGTCGAGCGAAGGCCATAAGCATGCCAAGTGCCACCAACGTAGGCACGAGAGAGGATCCGCCGTAAGAGACGAGCGGCAACGGCACACCCGTGATGGGAAGCAGTCCGAGAACCGCGCCGAGATTGAGGATCGCCTGCACGACGATCCAGCAGCCGACTCCCGCAGTGGCCAGGCGCACGAACATGTCATCGGTATTGCGCACCATGCGAAAGATGGCAAACGACAGAACCGCAAAGAGCGCCAGCACAGAAATAGTGCCCAGCAGTCCCAACTCTTCGCCGATGACCGGGAAGATGAAGTCGGTATGTGCTTCCGGGAGCGAGCCCCATTTCTCGCGGCTTGCACCTAGTCCGACGCCCCACCAGCCCCCGCTTCCCAGAGCGAGCTGGCCTTGGGCGACCTGCCATCCAGCACCTAACTGGTTCTGGTCTGGATGCAGCCAGCTCGTGAACCGTTCCATGCGGTAGGGAGCGGCCGCGGTGAGCAGAAGAATGCCGAGAGACATCACCGCGCCGATGGCGGCAAACACACGCAACGGCGCACCCACCGCGAAGAGCAGACCCAGAGCGATTGCAGCAAGCATCAGTGAGTTGCCGAAGTCGCCTTCCAGGAGGACCAGAATGAGCATGCCGCCGGCTACGGGAAGCAAGGGCGTCAACAGGTTGCGCCAACTGTCCAACGGACGATCACGGCGCGTGAGCGTCGTGGCACCCCAGACGACAAGACTTAGTTTGGCCAACTCGCTGGGCTGGAATCGGAAAGGCCCAAAGAAGTCGATCCAGTTGCGCTGACCGGCGACAGACACACCGATGACGAGCACGATGACGAGGAATGTGCAGGCCACACCTAGGAATGGCCACGAGATTCCGCGCCAGAAAGGTACGGACGTGCGGGCCACGATGAACATCGCGATCAATCCCATCGCGGCGAAAAGCGCCTGGCGTTCGGCCAACGTGTACGCGTTACCGAACACCCGGTAGCTGTCAATGCTCGAAGCGGACAGCACCATGATCAACCCGAGGGTGAGCAGGAGCAGCGTCGTTCCCAGAAGTAGGTAATAGGTGCTCAGCGGATGGTTGAGCAGAATGCCTATGCGTTGGACCAGACCCTGGCTCTCGCGACCCTGCTTCTCGCGACCCTGACCCGCGCGTCGCTCGGGCGCCGGCTGGTCCGCATCATGATCGACATCCGTCAGACTCACGCACGGCCCCCGAGAACCGCATTGGTGAAGCCCGGAAGTGCACGCACCGCTGCCGCGAACTGGCGGCCCCGGTCGGCGTAGTCGCGGAACATGTCCCACGAGGCGCACCCGGGCGCCAGCCGCACGGTGTCCCCCGGTAGGGCGCTCGCCATCGCACGCGCCACAACCTCCTCCATAGCCCCAGTTTCCCCTCTTGTCACCTCCGAAACAGGGACATTCGGGGCGTGTCGGGCCAGGGCGCCGGCCAGCACAGCTCGGTCGTGGCCTAGGAGAACCACCGCGCGAAGCCGATCGCGGGCACCCACCACGAGATCGTCAAAATCCTGGCCCTTGGCCAATCCCCCTGCGATCCAGACCACCGACGGGTAGGCCCGCAACGAGGTCATTGCCGCATGGGCATTGGTGGCCTTGGAGTCGTCTACGAACTGGACGCCCCCCACCGACCCAACGCTCGCGATGCGGTGCTCAGCCGGCTCGAACCCCCGAAGGCCGTCTCGCACCGCTGATGCCGTCACGCCATAGGCCCGCGCCAAGGCGGCGGCGGCTACCGCATTCGCCACGTTGTGCGGAGCGGCGGGCCGAACGTCAGAGACAAGCGCGAGCTCCTGGGCCTCGCGCTCACGATTGGGGATGAAGGCCCGGTCGACGATGACGTCATCGACCACGCCAAGCATCGACAGTCCCGGCACACCGAGGGTGAAGCCGATGGCTCGGCACCCCTCGACAACATCGGCCGCCTCGACCATTCGCTCAGTCTCCGGATCCTCGACGTTGTAGATCGCCGCAACCTGAGTTCGCTCATACACGCGCGCCTTGGCCGCCGTGTAAGCCTGCATCGAGCCGAAGTGGTCAACATGGTCTTCTGCCACATTGAGGCATACGGAGGCGAACGGACTCATCGACGTCACGAACGGCAACTGTGGGGCGCCTACCTCTACAGCAATGACATCGAGCTGGTCATGCATCACGGCATCGACAAGCGAGCTTCCAATATTGCCTGCGGACACCGTGCGCAGCCCCGCCGCGCGCAGCATCGATTCGAGCATGAGCGTTGTCGTCGTCTTGCCGTTGGTCCCGGTGACACATAGCCACGCTGCCGCGTCAGGCTTACGCAGCCGCCAGGCCAGTTCGAGCTCGCCCCAGACCTCGATCCCTCGCGACTGAGCATCAACGATGAGCGGCGACGCAGGCCTAAGCCCAGGAGACACCACCAGCACGTCGATTCCGTCAGGAACCGGACCGAGGTGTGCTAAGTGCACCTGAGCACCAAGCTCGCCCAAGATTGTTGACCGCTCACGCTGTTTCTCGCCGTCACTCTGGTCGACGATGGTCACGTGAGCGTCCAATTGCATGAGGGCATCCGCTGCCGCGTAGCCAGCAATGCCGATGCCCGCAACGCAGAACGTTGTGTCGGACCAGTCGGTCACGCGCGCACCCAATCGGCATAGAACAAGAACAGCGCGACACCAATGCACAGGGCTTGGATGATCCAGAACCGCACCACGATTTGGATCTCCGGCCAGCCAAGCATCTCAAAGTGGTGGTGAAGCGGTGCCATCCGCAGTACTCGACGTCCCGTCATCTTGAACGAACCCACCTGAGCGATAACGGACAAGGTTGTGATTAAGAAGAGACCGGCCGTGAGTGGCAGCAGCAGCTCCGTCTGCGTGAATATTGCTAACCCGGCGATCCCACCGCCCAGAGCCAACGAACCGGTGTCGCCCATAAAGATGCGTGCGGGCGACGTGTTCCACCACAGGAAGCCGAAGCACGCACCTGCTGCGGCTGCCGCGATGATGCAGAGGTCAAGCGGGTTGGCCGTGCGATAGCAGTTCTCAAGGATGGATCCCGTGCAGTACTGGCGGTACTGCCAGGTGCTGATCAACACATATGCAAGGAATGACATCACCGCTGCGCCGGTGGCCAAGCCATCGAGCCCATCGGTGAGATTGACACCATTCGTCGTGGCCGTGATGAGGAACCACACCCACACAATGAACAAGGCCAGCGGAAGGACCAAGGAGGTGTCCGAGATGAACGAGACGGCGCGCGAGGCGGGAGTTAGGCCTTCGGCATTGGGGAATTGAACGGCCAAGACAGCAAACGCAATGGCGACGACCGCCTGCCCGATGAGCTTGGTGCGCGCCCGCAACCCGGTACTGCGCTGCTTGAAGATCTTCAAGTAGTCATCGGCGAACCCCACGGCGCCAAGGCCGACCATGAGGAACAGGATGAGCAAGCCCGAGGCTGTGACAGGGCGCCACACCAGCGCATGCGTCAAGAAGTATCCGGCCACCACCGCGACCAGGATCGCCAAACCACCCATGGACGGTGTTCCACGCTTGCCTTCATGCGCTGGGTAGGGCTCGTTTTCCTTGGAGACACGTATGGCCTGCGCGTAGCCGTGACGTGCGAGGAAGGCGATCAGGATAGGCGTGGCCACCAGCGCAACCAGCGCCGCGATCGCGGCCGAAATGCCGATGAGTCTCATGCCTGCCCTCCTTCCATAAGAGTCAGAGCCAGACGCTCCAGGCCCACGCTGCGGGATGCCTTGACGAGCACGACATCCCCCGGCTTCACCTGAGCATCCAACAGGGCTTGCGCCGAGGCCAGATCGGACACGAGGTCCGATTCTTCAGGACGCAGCCCCGCCGCCAGCGCACCCCGGTGCATCGGGCCTGTCGCTTCTCCCACGCACACCAGTCGGGATACGCCAAGACTGGCGACCAGCCGCCCCATGTCTTCATGGGCTGCAGCGGATTGACTTCCAAGTTCGCGCATCTCTCCCAGGACTGCCCACGTTCGGCCCGGCATCGTGACCAACGCCTCGAGAGCCGCGCGCATCGATTCAGGATTGGCGTTGTAGGCATCGTTGATGACCGTGATGCCGGAGGCTGTGGTGACGACCTCCATCCGCCACTTGCTCACCGGCTGCGCTGAGGACAGTCGTTGCGCTACCACCTGCACGGGCAGCCCAACCGCAAACCCCACTGCGGCAGCCGCAAGCGCGTTAGCGACCTGATGACGACCCGCGACGTTGAGTCGCACCGGGGCCGATGTTCCCGATGGTGTGTCCACTAGCTCAAACGACGCTCGAGCACCAGCGTCTACCGTCACGTCAACGGCCCGCACCTGGCAATCAGCAGCCTCCCCCACCAGGACGACCTGCGCGGATGTCTGTGCAGCCATCGCGCGGACGAGCTCGTCATCACCATTGAGAACGGCTGTTCCGTCGACCGACAACGACTGGATCAATTCGCCCTTCGCCTTGGCGATGGCTTCACGTGAGCCAAGCAACTCGATGTGTGCAGATCCGACATTTGTCACCACAGCTATGTCAGGCACCGCGATGTCAGCCAAGTAAGCGATATGGCCCAGGCCGCGCATGCCCATCTCGAGCACCATGAACTCGGTGCCCTGCGCGGCGCCGAGAATAGTGAGAGGAAGTCCTACTTCGGTATTGAACGACCCCACAGGACTCACAGTCGATCCTGCCGCTGCAAGAACTGCGGCGATCAGGTCTTTGGTGCTCGTCTTTCCACTGGATCCCGTGATCGCAACGACAGTCGCATCCATCTCGGCGCGCGCGGAGGCTGCCAGCCTCCCAAGCGCCAGAACAGGATCATCCACCACGATGCAGGGTTCTTCGATCGTGCGATTAGACAGAACAGCCACCGCACCACGCTCGACAGCCTGACGCGCAAATTCATGACCATCGGCATTCTCGCCAACAATGGCGACGAAGAGCGAACCAGGTACTGCATCACGCGAATCCGTGACGACGGACGTCATGACGGCATCAGCATCAGCGATATGTATCGCGCCCTCGCACCGTCGAGAGACCTCGGCAACCGTCATTCTCATCGCGGCGTCAGCCGATCCACGAGGACACCTGCATCGTCGAATGCCACGACTTGTCCGTTGATCTCCTGGCCCTGCTCATGACCCTTTCCCAACACGATCACGATGTCCCCAGCGCGCGCGTACTCCACTGCAGCAGCAATCGCCTCAGCGCGATCTCCAATCTCATGCACGTCGGCACCAGCGATCACCCCCGCAAGAACCTCACGCCTGATATCCGCAGGGTCTTCCGAGCGAGGGTTGTCATCGGTCACGAAAACCACGTCCGCGCTGTGGCTCGCCGCGTGACCCATGAGCGCCCGCTTCGAGCGATCTCGATCACCGCCGGCACCCACAACGCAGATCACTCGACCGTGTGCACGTGATCGGGCGGCGTCGAGCGCACGCTCAATCGCGTCCGGGGTGTGCGCATAGTCGACGATGCCGCGTATTCCGTCGACGTGGGCTACTTCCTGCATGCGTCCGGGCACGCTGACGGTCTCAATTCCCGTCGCAGCGATGTCGGGTGTGACACCCACAGAATCCGCGAGCGCGACGGCACAAACGGCATTCGCAATATTGAACGCTCCCGGCATCGGGACCACGAGGTCGCAGTGCAATCCATGCGGGCCACGAATGACGGTGTGCATCCCGGACGCCTCTGAGGGGTCGGCATACCAATCTGCCGAAGAATCATTCAACGACCATGTCTGATACGGAAGAGAGCAGCGTCTGACCAGCACCCGACCCCACTCATCATCGATCCCGATGATCCCGCGCTTCGCGCGATCAAAGAGCATTGCTTTGGACTCGAAATAGGCCTCCATGGAGCCGTGGTAGTCCAGATGGTCCTGGGTCAAATGCGTGAACAGCGCCACGTCGATATCAACGCCGTCAAGGCGACCTTCCACCATGGCGATACTGCTGGCCTCCATGACAACGCACGTAACCCCCTGTTCCACCATCACGGCCAGCAGGGCGTGCACCTCGGGAGCCTCCGGTGTTGTGCGCGAGAGCGGATAGCGGGTTCCTGTGATCCATGCGCCCAGCGTGCCGATGACTCCGGTGCTGCGTCCTCCCGCTCGAAGGGCGGCTTCCGTCATCCACGTGGTCGTGGTCTTGCCATTGGTTCCCGTCACTGCCATGACGGACAGGTGATGCGACGGGTGTCCGTAGATGGCCGAGGCCAGCGCGCCTAATCGCGGACGAGGATGTGTCACGACAAGAGCCGGTAGATCGGCCGAAAATCCTGCACCCACCTCGTCCGTCAGGACAGCGACGGCGCCGGCGGCTTGAGCCTGCGCGATATAGGAGATGCCGTGCTCATGGCGCCCCGGAAGCGCCGCAAAGAGATCGCCGGGCTGTACGGTCCGCGAATCCAAGCTCACACCGGTGATGGGCACACGGGCGATGTCGGGACTCACGGTGATGCGAAGCAGCGACGCGAGGTCACCCAGAGGCACGGGCGGGACGTACGGGCGAAGATGGCCCACGGGCTCAGCCCTTATAGGTCAGAGGCAACTTCGCCGACGGGGTGCCGGTCGGAGGAATCTTGCGAACCTGGAGCGCGTACGTCATCACGCGCTTGAAGACCGGGCCGCCGAGTTCACCTCCAAAATGTCCCACACGGGGGTTGAAGATCGATACCGCCACCACCAACTGGGGCTTATCCACCGGGGCCATGCCGATGAAGGAGGCGACAACACCTCGGTAGCAATGGCAGTCCTCGCGATACTCGGACGCGGTACCCGTCTTACCGCCGACGCGATATCCGGGGATCGCCGCCATGGTGCCGGTGCCGCCACTGCCCACCACGCTCTCCAGCATGGAGCGCAGCTGCTGCGCCGTTTGAGCGGTCACCACCTGCGTGGGTGTCGTGCTCGGTGGCACGACCACAGATCCATCTGGATTAACGATCTCGTCCACCAGTCGAGGTTGAACGCGGACACCATCGTTGGCGATCGTCGCGTAGACGCTGGCCGACTGTACTGCGTTGACGCTCAAGCCTTGTCCGAAGGCGATGGTGGGGAATGACGTCGGAGACCAGTCGTCGTAGGCGGGAATGGATCCAGCTGACTCACCCGGAAAGTGCAACCCGGTGGGCAGCCCGATGCCGAACTTCTTCAGATAGGAGTACAGGCGTCGACCACCAATGCGCTCCGCAGCTTGGATGGTGCCGACGTTGCTGGATTCGGCCATGATGCCGGCGAGCGTCAGTTTCTGCACCGGGTGCGGATCATGGTCGTGGAAGAGTTTGTCGCCGCGCTTGATCGAGTCACGCACTTTGAAAGTGGAGTACGGGGTCGCGGCACCTTCGTTGACCACAGCGGCCATGGTCATGAGCTTGCTGGTGGAACCTGGTTCGAAGACGTTGTTGAGCGCGCGATTGCCGAGCGAGGATGCGTCTGCCGTGCCCGGATGATTTGGATCAAACGTCGGAACCATGCCGAGGGCCAGGATGTCGCCCGTCCGAGGATCCATGACCACGATCGTTCCGCTGTCTGCTTTTGCCTTGGCCACCTGCTCGGCAAGTGCCCGCTGCGCGAAGAATTGGATGTCACGATCAATGGTCAACTTGACCGTGGCACCCGGCTGAGCCGCTGTGACGGCGTTGGCTCCGGTGGGGATCACGTTGCCGCCGGGACCTCTTTCATAGGTGCGCACTCCCGCGGTGCCGGCAAGCTGCGACTGAAATGCGTACTCGACTCCGCCTAGCCCTGATCCCCCATCACCGGTGAATCCGACGACGTTCGAAGCGACGTCTCCGGCGGGGTACACACGCTGGGCCACCGACTCGCTTGTGATACCAGGTAGGCGTAGGTCAAGTACCTGATTCCACGTGGCAGGCGTGACGCCCTTGGCGACGTACATGAAATGGCGAGTACCTGTGAGTCGCTGCGCAACAACATCAGGATCGGCGCCGAGCACGGGACCCAGCATCGCTGCGACAGCGGCAGGGTCGGTGATCTTGGTCTGATCGGCAACGATGTTGCGTACCTCAACCGTCAGCGCCAAGGGCTGCCCCGCACTGTCAAGAATCGCGCCACGGGGTGCGGGCAGTGTCTGCTTCTTCAACCGCTGCTCAATCGCTTGAGAGGCCAAGGCCTTGCCCTGGACCGCCTGCACCTGCACCAGGCGGCCGCCAAAAATCGACAGGATGACCGCAGTGGCGACAAGCAGAAACAACCCACGACCACGTGGACTGACAAGAACGAGCGGATGTGTTGTTCGCGTCTTTCGCACCGGACCACGCGAAGACGCACCGCGAGGAGCGGTACGTCTCATCGTGCTGGGGGATGACATCAGGAAGGATTCCTCACCTAGCGGGCACCGCGGTGAGGCCGGCGTCTCCGCTGGAGAGACCCGAGACGGCAATGACGGTATCGCTCCACTGCGACGTCACCTTGGGTGTCGAGGTGTGCGGCAGCTTTGCAGGAGCCTTGGAGGACGCAGAGGTGTTAGTTGCGCCGGTCGCGGGAGCAACAACTCCGGAAGTTGACGTAGACGCAGCCACTGCGGCGTCGGCGCTAAGTGTCACGGGCATCGACGCAGCTCGTTGCGCCGCCGTCACCGAGGGACCCAGACGCGGCTCGTTGAAGGATTGCGCCTGACGCTGAGCGGCGTCCGCGGCCGCAGGGTCGTAGTCGGGTGGCAGCCCCTGCGCCACACCGGACGCAGCATTGTCGACAGCCTCAGCAGATGTCACATCCGCTGGGGTACGTAGAAGTGGCGGCTGCGAAGTCGAACCACGCGCAGGCTTGGGCTTTCCCACGATCGATCCGTCAGGATTGAGGAACACCGGGCTTTCGCTGGGAATCATGCCCATGTCGCGAGCCTTCTGCTCCAAAGCATCCGGGGCCGCTGCAGCAGCAATCGAACGGGACAACGCCTGCTCCTGCTGGGTCAAGGTCGCCTGCTGTGCCTGAAGTTCACTCACGGTGAATGCACCCTGCGCGATGGTCGTGTTGATGACCAGGATCACCACCATGCCCACAATCAGGAGCGCCGTGACGATCAGCGCGAACATTCCGCGGCTTGCACGTTCCGCGCGAAGCGGCGACACCATGCGAAGGTTCGGTCGAGCAGCCTTCAGCTTGCGTGCGCCACGCGTGGCGTACTCCGTGCCTACTGGGCGTGCAAAGTCGGCGGCATGGTCAGCATCAGCCAACTCATCCAGGTAAGCGAGTTCCACAGCTTCTAACTCGGCGGCCGGATCTGCGGCGACACCGTCCAGGTTGCGAGCGGTTGCACTCATGCGGCGATCCGTTCGGCAGCGCGAACCCGCACGGAGGCGGCCCGCGGGTTGGCGTCAATCTCTTCTTCTGGGGCAGTCTCGGCTCCGCGTGTGAGGAGCTGCAGCCATGGCCGCATGCTGTCGGGAACGATCGGGAGATCAACCGGAACATCGGGATGGGCGCCCACAGCCAGTGCACGCTTCACGATGCGGTCTTCTAACGACTGGTAGGACATGACCACGATGCGCCCATGCAGACTCAGCGCGTCCAAGGCAGCGGGGATTGCAAGCCTGAGCGCCTCAAGTTCGCCATTCACCTCGATACGCAAAGCCTGGAACGTACGCTTTGCAGGATTCCCGCCCGTTCGGCGAGTCGCCGCAGGGATCGCTTCGCGCACGAGATCCACCAAGCGCGCTGAGTTAGTGAACGGCGCCTCGGCGCGCGCACGAACAATGCGCTCGACGATGCGCGAGGCGAATCGCTCCTCCCCATATTCGCGTAGGACGCGCACGAGCTCGGGAGCTGAGTAGGTGTTCACGACATCCGCTGCGGTTATGCCGTCTTCCTGATTCATTCGCATGTCTAGCGGGGCATCCTGCGAGTACGAGAAGCCACGACCTGATTCATCCAGCTGCATTGATGAAACGCCAAGATCGAAGAGCACTCCCTGCACGTGAGTCATGCCTCGCTCGCGTAGTACGTCGGGAAGTTCGTCGTACACCGCATGCACGAGAGTGATGCGCTCGGAGAATGCAGCCAGCCGCTCCTGCGAAAGTTCCAATGCCTCGCGATCACGATCAAGGCCCACAAGCCTGATGTGCGGAAAGGAACGAAGTGCGTGCTCGGCATGTCCGCCAAGACCGAGGGTGGCATCAACGAGTACGGCGCCCGGCTCTTGTAACGCAGGCGCCAGCAGGGCTATGACGCGGTCCTGCAGGACCGGAATGTGGCGAGGCAAGGCCGACACTAGGACCAGCTCCCCATCACAGTGGACAAACCCGCAAGCACGGCGACAGTGAGACCAACTGCGAGGGCGAGGACGGCAACCGAACGGGCCAGTGACGACGACGCCTGTGACGGCCGCCGATCAAGGCCGCTATCGGTGGGAAGGGTGAGGGCCATCGGAACTCCTCTCATCTGCTCGTCTGGTCTTCTGCTCGTCTGGTCTTCTGCGTGCGGGTCGCTGGTGCTTGGTCTAGGTGACGTTGGTGCCTGTGAGCCGGGGGGCCAGGTCCCCACCCGAGCCCTGCCACCGGGGAAGTGATGTCAGGACTATCGGGAGGAGACCTCGTCCAACGGGTCACAGGACGCCGGGCACCACCTCCTCGCTGAGGCCAGAGAACCCGTCTTCTTGACTGCCGAGGTAGGACTCCCACGCGCCGGCATCCCAGATCTCCACGGTGGAGTTGTTGCCCACGACGATGACGTCCCGATCAAGGCCGGCGTATTCGCGCAGGGCCGGCGGGATGTTGATGCGCCCCTGCTTGTCGGGCTGTTCGTCGAACGCCCCTGAGAACAGGACTCGCAGGTAGGCACGCACCTTGGCATCTGACCGAGATGCCTCATTCAGCCTCTCGGCATAGGCCGCAAACTCGGCTGCGGGCCATACGACGATCGAGCGCTCCTGACCTTTAGTCAGGACCAGTCCGGGGGCGAGAGCCTCACGGAACTTGGCTGGCAGGACCAACCGCCCCTTGTCATCAAGGCGGGGTGCGTGAGTGCCCAAGAACATCTCACGCACCTCCTTCGCCTCAAGAATCACGCAGGTCACTCCCGCAGGCGCCACTGTACTCCACTTTCCTCCACCGTCCACCATCTGACGGCAATAATTTCCCGGGTCCCTCCACTTTCCGATGGCCTGCGCGGAGTCGCACCCGGCCCGACGTACCCTGAAGCAGTGCGGTCCCCCCTTATCCGGCTGAAAGTCCGGCTGAATGTCCGGCCACACGCGCCCTCCCTTTCGAC
>JBAWXR010000031.1:0-14668 GCA_037143955.1 Actinomycetes bacterium | reverse complement strand
CGGTCGCTGAGATGACGTCATGGAATGGAAATAGTCGCCCGGTGGTGTGCCTCATTCCGGAATTCGACGACTACCTGCAGCCGGCCGAGGCTCAGGAGCGATTCTCAGTGATGACGCATGCTGATGTGCGGCCTGTCGCAGAGGCCAGGCACCTGTGGGTGGGGGAGAGATTCGTGCGCCATGTGCTCGATGAGGTCGCGGAGTGTGTCGTGCCGGGATCGAGTCCGTTGCCGCGCGAGTGGTACGGCCCGATGGAACGCTGGTCAGATCTGCCTACAGCCCAGTCGCCTTCTTGATCAATGCAGCAAACGCCTTGGCGCCCGGCCCCGTCAGGTGGACGCCATCGGATACAAACCATTCCGGATGTCCCTGGGCGGCTGCGTTCCAGTCCACGACGACAACATTGGGATAGTCCTTGGTGACCGTGTTGATCACCTTGTTGTCAGGTCCTCGCCATGGTCTGGGTACCGCGGTGTTCACGACGACCACGCGCTTGCGGTCGGTCAGTTGATCCAGCATCGCCCGCAGGATTGACTCGGGCATCACGCCGTTGGTCCCCGCATGGATGACCACGACGTCGGCGAGACGTCCATGATTCTTCGTCTTGGCGATGCGTCCGGTGAATGCCCCGGGGAATCGAGAAACCGCGGCGTCGACCTTGGCGCCAGGTATCGCCTCGTAGATAGCGGCGCGTGCCCCGAGCATGACGGAGTCACCAAACAAGGTGACAGGTCCGTTGTCGATGGCAGTGGGGGACGCCGTGGCACGGGGCGCGCCCGGTGAGCTTGCGGATGCGGATGCGGATGCAGATGCAGATGCAGATGCGGTTGGTCCGTCGTCAATGCCAATCTCCGTGGGGCCACCGTTAGCAATACCCATAGCCTGGGCGACGTCCGGCGCGACCGCCGCCTCGGTGTTGGGTGCAGGAGCGGCGATGAGGGTGACGACCAACACCACAAGTCCGACGGCGAGCAGGCTGCCGCCGGTGGCGAAGATCCCTGTGATGCGAGCGTGCATCGTGCCGGTAGACGTGCGCCAATGCCGCCACACGCGCATAAGGACGCCGCGACGAATAGGGATCTCAACAAACCGGTAGGACAGCTCGGCAACGCCGAACGTCAGTGCGAGGCGAAGAAGGAGAACGATGGGGCCGTCAAGAGGCCAGTCCAAAAGTGGTCGGGTGACCATGTAGATCGGCCAGTGCCACAGGTACAGCCCGTAGGAACGTTGGCCGATCCAACGCAGCGGTTGTACGCCAAGCCACCGTCCCAGTGGAGCACCCGGGTGGGTAGCCATGGCGATCAGCAGCATGGTCACGACCGCCAGGATCAGGAAGCCGCCCTGCGTGTACATGAAAGGCGTGTACTCGCCCACGAACACGAAGAAGTACAGAACACATCCAAGTGCGACGAGTCCCACGCCCGTCACGATGATGGAACTCGTGCGGGCGAGTGGAGCTCGTAGTCGGCCGGGACGCCAGAGCGTGGCCAGTGCTGCGCCGATGAGCAGACCCATGCAATGTGAGTCAGTGCCGAAGTAGGCGCGACTGGGATCGGCCACGTCGGGGAAGCCGTTTTGGCGAGAGACCACGATGAGCCATGCCGTTGAAACAGCGGCCAGCACGAGTGAGACAAGCGCTACTCCGCGACGGCGCATGCGTCGATACACGAGGTACGTGATGGCTGGCCAGATCAGGTAGAACTGTTCCTCGACCGCCAACGACCACAGGTGCTTGAGCAGTGGGGGTCGTCCGATGTACTCGAAATACGACTGCTCCTGGATGACGTACCACCAGTTATTGACGTAGAAGATTGATGCCAGTGCATCGGTGCGAACCTGTGGGGCGGCATCGCGGTACACAAGGACGGCCGCAAGGCATACAACGATCAGTACGAGGATGAGCGCGGGGAGCAACCGTCGTGCTCGGCCAAGGTAGAAGCGACTGAAGTCCAGGCGTCCTGAACGATCCATTTCCTCCAAGATCAGCGACGTGATGAGGAATCCGCTGAGGACGAAGAAGACATCCACACCCAGGAAACCGCCGGGCAGCCAAGGAATGTCCGCGTGGTAGAGCAGGACTCCTAAGACCGCGATGGCGCGGAGTCCATCCAAGCCTGGGAGGTAGCCCATTTCCCCGACCGCGCGGCCCCGATCCAGACGCCACGGCTGCTGTGGGGTGGCGCTCACCACCACATCGTAGGTGGGACAGGTGAAGCGCTTGTGACTGCTGGGTTAGTGGCCGGTGGTGGACTGGACAAGCTCGACGAGGACCCCGCCGCAGTCCTTGGGGTGGCAGAAGTTGACCAGGGAGCCGCCGGTACCCACTTTGGCTGTCTCGTACAGCACGCGAACGCCAGCTGCTCGTAGATCTGCCGCCGCCGCCTCAACGTCGTCCACGGCGAAGGCCATCTGCTGGATGCCCGGGCCTGAGCGATCCAGGAACTTGCCGATGGTGGACTCGGGAGTCAGGGGTGCCAAGAGTTGAAGGTAGGAGTCGCCGATGGCCAACATGGCCTCGCGGACGCCTTGCTCCTCGTTGACCTCTTCATGAACGACCGCCAGGCCGAAGGCACGCTGGTAGAACGCGATGGCCTCGTCGAGGTCGGGGACGGCGATGCCGACGTGATCGATCCGGGTGGGCTGCATGGCGATATGTTGTCATCTCGTCTGATGAGGAGGGATGGCGCGGTGGACCTGACCGATCTCGTCGCAGGAGTGCGCGACGGTCGTCCGCGCGAGATTGCGCGGGCAATCTCTCTTATCGAAGACGGGTCCCCGCAGGTGCCGCAGCTGCTGTCGGCTTTGGTCGATGCGCGGCACGCTCGCGTCATCGGCATCACCGGGTCCCCGGGGGTCGGCAAGTCCACGACCACCTCAGCCCTGATCCGCGAATTCCGGATGCGTGACCAGACTGTCGGGGTTCTCGCGGTCGACCCCTCGTCTCCGTTCTCCGGCGGTGCGCTGCTTGGTGATCGTGTGCGCATGCAGGAACACGCGACCGATCCCGGCGTCTTCATTCGCTCGATGGGTGCACGAGGGCACTTAGGCGGACTGGCCAGTGCGACGGTGCAGGCGTTGCACGTGCTGGACGCCGCGGGCTACGACATCGTGCTCATCGAGACAGTCGGTGTCGGTCAGTCCGAAATCGACGTAGCCGGTGCTGCCGACACCACGGTGGTGCTCTTGGCCCCCGGCATGGGCGATGGCATCCAGGCGGCCAAGGCCGGCATCCTCGAGGTGGGCGACATTCTGTGCGTCAACAAGGCTGATCGCGACGGAGCCGAATCGACCGCGCGTGAGATTCGCTCGATGCTGGCACTGGGGCATCGTGCCAACGGTGCATGGCAGCCGCGCGTGGTGATGTCCGTCGCAGCTGAACGAGATGGCATCGCGGATCTGGTCGCGGCGATTGATGCGCGCGATGAGTGGCTCGTGCAGTCGGGAACGTCACGTGTGCGGACGCGCTCCCGCGAGGAGATCCTGGGTTGGGTTGTCGGAATGCTGCGCGCGCGCATCAATGCTGAGCAGTTGGACTCCTTGGCCCTCGATGTAGCCGAAGGGCGCATCGATTCCTACTCGGCTGCCCAGGAACTGGTGGGTCCTTAACGTCGCTGCCAAGCTCCCGGCTCAGCGATGAGTGCCGAAACCTGCTCGGGCATGGTTCCTTGTGCCACATCGGCCAGCGTGGTGCGCTCGAGCACATGGCGCATGGACGCGCGAACGGCGATCCAGACCTCGCGTAGATGTTCGGCAGCGCCGCTGTATTCCAAATCCTCGGGCCGCTGACCTCGAACTGCCGCCAACGGGCCATCGAGGGCTCGGACAATGTCTGCGATCGTGATGTCGACTGGGGATCGATCGAGGCGGTAGCCACCAAGTGCGCCGCGCTGGCTTGCCACGATGCCGGCCTGGCGGAGCTGTCGCAGAATCCCTTCAAGAAATTTCAAGGGGATCGCCTGAGCCGTCGCGATGGCCTCACCTTTGATCAGTTGCGTGGGGTCCTGCGCGTATGCGGCGGTCAACTCCAGCAGCGCACGCATGCCGTAGTCGGCTTTGGCTGAAACGTGCATGGTGGGATTCTCCCGAAGTTTGAGAAGAATGACCCGTCGACACGCGGCCCTTCCGACCGGTGGGCCACAATGCGCTCATGGCCAAGATCTCTGCCCGCGGCGCCGTCGACCTCGGTGCCCTCGCCACAGCCAGACAGACCGAGCAGCGTGCGGCTAGCGCCATGGCACAGGCTCCAGCCGGCGTGGTCATCAACGCCACTGATGCGACCTTCGAGACCGAGGTTCTTCAGCGGTCCCTGCAGGTCCCGGTCGTCATCGATCTGTGGGCCGAGTGGTGCGGGCCGTGCAAGCAACTCTCGCCGGTGCTGGAAATGCTGGCTGCTGAGGGTGCTGGCCAATGGGTTCTCGCGAAGATCGATGTTGATGCCAATCCGGCAATCTCACAGGCGTTCCAGGTGCAGTCGATCCCTGCGGTATTCGCGGCCATTGGCGGGCGAGTGTTGCCGTTGTTCAACGGCGTGTATCCCGAAGCACAGATTCGGCAGATCCTCGAAGAGCTCTTGCGAGTAGCAGCCGAACAGGGCCTCCCTGGTGCTCCGGTGGAAGGCGTCCTTTCAGACGAGTCTGTTGGCGTACCGGCCGAGCCCCCGGCTGATCCTCGCTTCGATGCCGCCTATGACGCGATCGAACAGGGTGATTGGAGCGCCGCCGAAAAGGCGTACCGAGCGGTGCTCGCGGCCACCCCATCCGATCCCGACGCGCTCGCGGGGCTAGCACTCGTGGGTATTTATGCTCGCACGTCCACGGTCGATGCGCCGGCGACAGTCACCGATCCTCGGGACATGCTTCTCGCGGCGGACTTTGCCGCGCTGGACAATGATTGGGCGCGCGCATTCGAGCTCTCCATCGGCGCGGTGCGCATCACTGCAGGAGAAGACCGCGACGCTGCTCGCCAGCGTGTGCTTGATTACTTTGCGGTTGCTGGCAATGACCCCGCGGTGCCGGCTGCGCGCGCTGCACTGTCGAACGCGCTGTTTTAGTCCTGCCAGCCGTCGTAACGCAGGATCACGGCGGCAAGCGGTGGGAGTGAAATCCATGCGCAGGCGGGCTGTCCATGGTGGCCCCAGTCCTGTGCCATCACGCTGCCAAAATTGCCAATGTTTGAGCCCCCGTAGATCTCAGCATCGGTGTTGAGGATCTCGGTCCATCGGCCCGGCATCGGCAGTCCCATCAGGTAGCCCTCGCGCGGGAGTGGCGAGAAGTTGATGGCCACCGCCACCGTGCCGCCGGAGTCGTCCCGTCGAAGGAACGTGTAGGTGTTGGAATCGGAATCGTTCGCATCAATCCATGAGAAGCCGTGCGGTTCATCGTCGGCTTGCCACAGTGCCGCGGTGTCGCGGTAGAGGTGATTGATGTCCATCACCAGTCGCTGAATGCCCTGGTGCTCGGGAAACTGCAGTAGCCACCAGTCGAGACCGGTGTCGCTGTTCCACTCAGACGATTGCGCGAACTCGGAGCCCATGAAGAGCAACTTGCGACCGGGGTGGGTGAACATCAGACCAAGGTACGCACGCAGGTTTGCGAGTTCCTGCCATCTGTCGCCGGGCATCTTGCCGATGAGAGAACCCTTGCCATGCACAACTTCGTCGTGAGAGATGGGCAGGATGAAGTGCTCGCTGTAGGCATACAGCATCGCGAAGGTGAGCTGATGGTGATGGAACTGGCGATGGATGGGCTCATGGGCGACGTAGTCGAGCGTGTCGTGCATCCATCCCATGTTCCACTTGAACCCAAATCCCAGTCCGCCCAGAAAGGTGGGGCGGGTGACGCCGGGCCACGACGTGGATTCTTCGGCGATGGTGACAATGCCGGGCACGCGGCGGTAGACCGTGGCGTTCATTTCTTGTAGGAATGCCACCGCATCGAGATTCTCGCGGCCGCCGAACTCATTAGGGCTCCACTCACCGGCCTTGCGCGAGTAGTCGAGGTAGAGCATTGACGCGACGGCGTCGACGCGAAGTCCATCCACATGGAACTCTTCGAGCCAGAACAGCGCGTTCGCTACGAGGAAGTTGCGCACCTCGGTCCGGCCAAAGTCGAACACCAGCGTGCCCCAGTCGGGATGCTCGCCGCGTCGAGGATCGGCGTGCTCGTACAGCGGCGTGCCGTCAAAGCGGGCCAGCGCCCACTCGTCCTTAGGAAAGTGGGCGGGCACCCAGTCGACGATGACCCCGATGCCCGACCGGTGAAGCGTGTCGATGAGGAACCGAAGATCGTCAGGGGAGCCGAATCGCGACGTGGGAGCAAAGTACGACGTGACCTGGTACCCCCACGACGGTCCATAAGGATGTTCGGCGACAGGCAGGAACTCCACGTGTGTGTAGCCCATGTCGAGCAGGTAGGTCGTGAGTTCGGTTGCGAGTTGCCGATAGTTGAGCCCAGGTCGCCACGAGCCCAGATGCACCTCGTAGATCGACATCGGCTGCTTGTAGGGATTGGCGAGTGACCGACGCGAGATCCACGAGTCATCCTGCCAATGATGTTGAGGAGTGGCCACGATTGATCCGGTCGCGGGCGGGATTTCGGTTGCGAAGGCCCACGGATCGGCCTTTTGCCTCCACACCCCATCGCGGCCGAGGATCTGAAACTTGTAGATGGTGCCATCGCCAATGCGTGGGATGAACAGTTCCCACACGCCGGTGGATCCAAGGGATCGCATGGGGTGCGCCGAGCCATCCCAGTAGTTGAAGTCACCCGCGACGCGAACTCCCTGCGCGTTGGGCGCCCATACGGCGAAGGAAACTCCCGTAACCACACCCATGGCTGTGGAGTAGTCACGCACATGTGCGCCCATGACATCCCAGAGCTGCTCGTGTCGGCCCTCTTGGATCAAGTGCAGATCCATGTCGCCGAGCGTGGGGAGGAATCGATAGGGGTCGTCGCTTGGGATTGTCGTGCCGCCATAGACGATGTCGAGGGAGTAGTCCGGCACCTCGGCGACAGGGAGGTCAACGCCCCATACTCCGTGGCTTTCATGGGACATCGGGAAGTGTCCCTGTGTGGTGATGACCGTGACGGATTCGGCATGTGGCCGAAGGGCGCGCACCGTGACTATCCCGTCGTGCGCATGGGGGCCGAGGATGCTGTGCGGATCGTGGTGCCAGCCGCCGACGACCCGGTCGAGCTCCTCGGGCGAAATCGTCGTCGGCATCGAGCCTCCAGTGTCTGAGAGAGTCATGCGTCAGGCCTTACGTACATGAACGATATGGGCCACCTGCGTGTCAGGGCTGAGCTTGACGTACGACTGCTGGCCCCACGTCCAGGTTCGGTTGCTCAGCAGGTCGTGTGCAATGAAGTGCTCATCCCACGCCATTCCGAGGGCGGGCATGTGCCACCAGATTGTTGATTCACACTCCTGAGGATCCATGAGGCAGGCCACGAGAATGATGTCGTCACCCACGCGCTTGGAGAAGGCGGTGATGCCGGTGGCTTCACTTGAGTGAAACGTCAACGACCGTAGGTCCTGCAAGGCAGGATGGGCGCGCCGAATGGTGTTGAGCGCTGTGAGGTAGGGCACCAAGGTTTCATCGGTCGTCGACCAGTCGCGCGATCGCAACTGGTACTTCTCGGAATCCAGATACTCCTCGCTGCCGGGCTTGACGGCGACGTGCTCAAACAGCTCGTACCCGCTGTAGACGCCGTAGGTAGGGGAGAGTGTTGCGGCGAGGGTGGCACGAATCTGAAAACCGGCGGGGCCGGAGTGCTGCAGATACTCCGTAAGGATGTCGGGGGTATTGACGAAGAAATTCGGGCGCATGTATGCCGAGCGTTCGTGAGCCAGCTCGCTCGCGTAGGACTGGAGCTCATCGCGCCCGTTGCGCCACGTGAAGTATGTGTAGCTCTGCTGAAAGCCGACTTCGGCGAGTGCCTGCATCATGGGCGGACGGGTGAAGGCTTCGGCGAGAAACAGCACATCAGGATCGGTCCGAAAGATGCTGGCCATGAGGTGGTCCCACACCCACAGCGGCTTGGTGTGCGGGTTATCGACCCGGAAAATACGAACTCCGTGCGACATCCAAAAGCGCACTATGCGTTCAATCTCGGCGTACAGGCCCTCGGGATCATTGTCGAAATTGAGCGGGTAGATGTCCTGATACTTCTTGGGCGGGTTCTCGGCGTAGGCGATGGTGCCATCGGCGCGCGTGGTGAACCACTGCGGGTGCGCGGCGACCCATGGGTGATCGGGTGCGGCCTGCAGTGCAAGATCGAGCGCAATTTCCATGCCCAATGTGTTCGCACGCGCAACGAAGGCGTCGAAGTCTGCGATCGTGCCGAGGTCGGGGTGCACGGCGTCATGTCCGCCCTCGGTGGAGCCAATCGCCCATGGCGATCCCGGGTCGGTGGTGCTCGGAGTCAACGAGTTGTTCGGTCCCTTGCGATTGATGCGGCCAATGGGATGGATCGGTGGGAGATAGACGACGTCGAATCCCATATCCGCGATGGCGTCGAGTCGTGCCATGGCGGTGCGAAAGGTGCCAGAGGCGGGAGGTATCGCACCCTCGCTGCGTGGGAAGAACTCGTACCACGATCCGACGAGCGCCCGACGCCGCTGCACGCGTAGCGGCCAGCCCGCGCTGATCGTGACGTGCTCGCGAATGGGGTCAGCGGAAAAGATCTCCACGACAGCCGGATCTGCGCCGGCTGCCAGTCGTGCGACGAGGGGAAGGGAAGTGTTGGTCAAGGCGTGCGCAGCTGCGGTGAGCACAGCGGCCTGTGCCGCGGGGCGGTCGGCCGCGGCGCGGATGAGCAGGGTGGAGCCTTCAAGAAGTTCCAACTCGACGTCGACCCCAACGGGCACCTTGATCTGTGCCCGACGCAGCCACGTCAAGAACGGGTCGCCCCACGCCTGGATGTCGAACGTCCAATCGCCAACGGCATCCGGCTGGACGACCCCGCGCCATCCATCCATCCCGTCGCCATCGGGCCTGAGGTGGACCGTCTGTGCGATCGAGCCATCCGGGCGGCGCAGCACAGCCGTCACGCCTATCGCGTCGTGGCCTTCGCGAAAGGCAGTGACGACTACGGCGACGGCCTCACCCGCGGCCGCGGCGGCCGGCCGGCGCCCACCCAGGCTGGAGGGGGACACGGCAGCGATCGAGAATCGACCTGACAGGAGCTCGGGACAGGTGGTGGAACTCTCCGGCATGCCTTGAGACTAGCGGCGATCCGCCCGTTGACGGTGCGCGATATTGCCGCACGGCAACGTTCGTGTGAACAGACGACGCCGCGGATTTTGTCGCGATCTGATCCCCGATAGCGTGCCCGTGTGAGAGCCATTCGCCGATTCACGGTCCGTACCGTTCTTCCCGATGCCCTTACCGGGCTGGAGGAACTCGCCATCAATCTACGGTGGTCGTGGAGCCCGCAGACTCGTGACGTGTTCGACGCCATCGACCACGACCTGTGGGAGTCCACCGGACATGACCCCGTGGCTCTTCTGGGCGAGGTCTCGGCCGAGCGCCTAGATGAGCTTGCCGCGGACGGCTCATTCGTTGACTGGGTCAATCGCACCCGCGCGGACCTCCAGACCTACCTCACTCAGGATCGCTGGTATCAATCGCTGGGTACGGATGCGCCTAAGGGCATTGCGTACTTCTCTCCGGAGTACGGCATCGCCGCAGCACTTCCGCAGTACTCCGGTGGTCTTGGAATCCTTGCCGGGGATCACCTCAAGACGGCCAGCGACCTTGGCGTTCCGCTCATCGCCTTGGGCCTGTTCTACCGCGCCGGCTACTTCACCCAGTCGCTGTCGATCGATGGGTGGCAGCAGGAACGCAACCCGGTCACCGATCCCGATGAGAGTCCGGTGACCCTGCTCCGTGAGGCAGATGGCACGCCCGCCAAGGTGCGTCTCGGCATGCCTGGTGGTCGGACGGTCTCAGCACGCATCTGGGTAGCGACCGTCGGCCGCATCCCACTGCTCATGCTTGACTCCGATGTCGAGGAGAACAATCCCTCAGATCGCGAAATCACCGATCGCCTCTACGGAGGCGGCGGTGAACATCGCCTGATGCAGGAGATGCTGCTCGGCATCGGCGGCGTGCGCGCGCTGCGCACGTTCTGCCGCATCAGCGGCCACCCGGCCCCAGAGGTGTTCCACACCAATGAGGGTCACGCAGGATTCCTCGGCTTAGAGCGGATTCGCGAACTCATCGAGATAGATGGCCGCATGACATTCGATGAGGCGCTTGAGGTCACCCGCGCGAGCACGGTCTTCACCACTCACACGCCGGTACCTGCGGGCATCGACCGATTCCCACGTGAACTCATCCAGCAGTACCTCGGTGGCAGCAATTCCGCTGTCGGTGTACCGATCGACAAGGTGCTCGAACTGGGCACAGAGTCGTATGACGGGGGGGACCCCTCCGTGTTCAACATGGCCGTCATGGGACTTCGTCTTGGCCAGCGCGCCAACGGCGTGAGCCTGCTGCACGGAGACGTCTCGCGGCACATGTTCAACGGACTGTGGTCGTCATTCGACAACGACGAGGTGCCGATCACGTCGGTCACCAATGGCGTGCATGCACCCACATGGACCGCACGCGCAATCCTCGAGCTCGCGAACGGTGTGTCCATCGATGAGCCCGCTGGCTGGCACGAGATTGCCCAAGCGCCAGATGAAACTTTGTGGAGTATCAAGCGAGGGCTTCGAGACGACCTCGTCCAGATGGCGCGTGCGCGCCTTCGCGCTTCATGGATCAATCGCGGGGCGAGCCCGGCGGAGCTCGGATGGATCGATTCGGTGTTGAGCCCAGACATCCTGACCATCGGCTTCGCTCGGCGGGTGCCGTCCTACAAGCGACTTACCCTCATGTTGCGCGATCGCGATCGGTTGCGGTCACTGCTGACTAACCCGGAGCGCCCGGTGCAGCTCGTTGTTGCCGGCAAGGCTCACCCCGCTGACGACGGCGGCAAGCGCTTGATTCAGGAGCTCGTGAAGTTCGCCGACGGCGAGGACGTCCGCCATCGCATCGTGTTCCTCCCGGATTACGAGATTGACATGGCAACCGTCCTTTATCCGGGTTGCGATGTGTGGCTCAATAACCCCATCCGTCCGCTCGAGGCTTCGGGAACGTCCGGCATGAAGGCGGCGCTCAACGGTGCCCTCAACCTGTCGATCCTGGATGGTTGGTGGGATGAGTGGTTCGACGGCGAGAACGGCTGGGCCATCCCCACCGCCGATGGGGTTGAGGACACCGACCGGCGCGATGACCTCGAGGCAGAGGGTCTCTACAACCTCATCGAGAATGCAGTGTCGCCGGCTTATTACTCGCGCGATGACCGCGGGATCCCGCCGCGCTGGTTGACGATGATGAGGCACACGTTGAGCGTGCTGGGCCCAAAGGTGCTTGCCACGCGCATGCTCAAGGAATACGTCAACCGTCTGTACATCCCTGCAGCACAGGCAGGTCGGGCCGTCGAGATGGACAACAACGCTCTCGCGCGCGATCTGTCGTCGTGGAAGCAGCGCGTTCGCAGTGCGTGGTCACAGGTCAAGGTCGAGCACGTCGATGCGGATGGTCTCGGTGATGTCGTCAATCTTGGGTCGCAGGTGATGATTCGCGCGTATGTGTCGCTCGGTGCTTTATCGCCGGACGACGTCGACGTGCAGGTTGTGTGCGGCCGAGTGGATGCCGACGATCGCATCCGTCAATCCGAGCACCATTCGATGGTAGCCGGCGAACGTTACGACGGAAACCGTTGGCAATATTCGCTGCCGATCGATTTGGCTATGAATGGACCCTTCGGTTACACGGTTCGTATCGTGCCCAGTCACACTGGGTTGGCATCAAACGCAGACATGGGTCTTCAGGTTGTGCCACCCATGTCTTCGAAGGAGAGCACGCTACCTCCGCATTCTTTCTAGCCCCGTTGGCGACGGCTCACGATGAGTGATCGTGCCCATCCCAGGCCCTCAAGACCATCATGCTTCGAGGCTGGAGTGTGACTGTGTCGGCTGCGGCGTTCTGTTGCTCAGCCGGCGTTGACCGCCCGGTGAAGGTGTCCACGACGCATTGATAGTGAGCCCCGTAGGGCGCGCCGGGCAACGTGAAGATTGCAGGGGTCGTGCCTGCATGGATGAGCACAAGAAAAGCAGTGTCAGTCGCCCCGGCGGCCGCCCCATCGCCGGCCGACCCATCGCCGGACGCATCGCCCCCTGCCAGCTCGGCGCTGTAAGACTCACCCGCGAGAAACATCGCCAGCGAATGGCACTGGGGGTCCTGCCACTGTGCCACGGTGAGGTCGGTGCCGTCCGTGGAAAGCCACGCGAGGTCCTTCGGGCCGCCCGTGTGGAGCGGCTCGCCGTCGAAGAATGACGACTGGCGAAAGGCGGAGTGCTGCTGACGCAAAGCAATGATGTTGCTGACGAAAACCTTGAGCTCGCTCTGCCACGGCTGCCACATCCAGTTGAACCACGAGATGTCGTTGTCCTGGCAGTAGGCGTTGTTGTTGCCATTTTGTGTTCGGCCGAACTCATCCCCTCCCAGCAGCATGGGTACGCCGGTGGAGAGCAGAAGAGTGGTCAGGAAGTTGCGCATCTGGCGCTGACGCACTGCGGTGATGGACGAGTCGTCCGTGGCGCCCTCGAGGCCGTAGTTGTACGACCGGTTGTCATCGGTGCCGTCGCGATTGTCCTCGCCATTGGCGTCGTTGTGCTTGCCGTTGTAGGAGACGAGATCGGCAATCGTGAATCCGTCATGCGCGGTGATGAAGTTGATGGACGCGAGCGGGCCTCGCCCGCTGTGATGGAACAGGTCGGCTGACCCAGACAGACGTGTGCCGAGTTCACCAATTCCGGTAGACCCGCGCCAGAAGTCGCGCACGCACCCGCGGTAACGGTCATTCCACTCGCTCCACAATGCCGGGTAGTTGCCCACCTGGTAGCCGCCGTAGCCAACATCCCACGGCTCAGCAATGAGCTTGACCCGTCGCAGCACCGGGTCCTGTTGGAGCGCCGTCATGAAAGCACCGGCCAGATCGACATCCTGGGGTGATCGCGCGAGGGTGGGAGCGAGGTCAAAGCGGAAGCCGTCGACATGCATCTCGGTGACCCAGTAACGCAACGAGTCCAAGATGAGTTGAGTGACCTGCGGGTGGGATGCCGATGGAGAGTTGCCGCACCCGGTGGAGTCGAAGTATGTGCGACCGCCATCGGCAAGTCGGTAGTACCGCTCGTTGTCGATGCCGCGGAAACTAAAGGTGGGGCCTTCCTGATTGCCTTCGCTCGTATGGTTGTAGACCACATCAAGAATCACTTCGAGGCCTGCGGCATGCAATGCGCGAACCATTGCCTTGAATTCCGAGACCTGTCCGCCCAGGCTGCCGGTCGACGAATATCCGGCATGTGGCGCGAAGTAACCGAGTGAGTTGTAGCCCCAGTAGTTGACGCGGCCGCGTTCGACTAAAAACGGCTCGGAGACGAAGTGGTGCACGGGCAGGAGTTCGATAGCGGTGACGCCGAGGGTTGTCAGGTGCGCCATAACAGAAGGGTGCGCAAGGCCGGCGTAGGTGCCCTGCTGGTGGGCGGGCACGTCGGGGTGCAGGCGAGTGATTCCTTTGACGTGCGTTTCGTAGATGACGGTGTCCGACCATGCGATACCGGGGGGAGAGTCGTTGCCCCACTCGAAGTGGTCATCGACGACAACGCTGCGTGGAACATACGGTGCTGAATCATCACTATTGATCGTGAGGTCGTCGGTGCCATCGTGGCCAAAGATTGCTGGATTAAGGGTGTAGTCGCCATCTATTGCTTTGGCGTAAGGATCCTGCAGAAGCTTGCTGTGGTTCCAGCGCTGACCCGTGGCGGGATTCCACGGCCCGTCGACCCGAAAGCCGTACCGCGTGCCCGCGGGCAACGACGTCAGATGCGCATGGAACACATTGCGGTCGCGCTCGGTGAGCGGCACACGATGCTCGGCTCCCGTTGCATCAAATAGGCAGAGATCAGCGCTGCTGGCGCCGGGACTCCATAGGGCCACTGTCGCGCCCCCCGTGCCGTCGGGTGTCACACCCAAGGGGTCCCATGCAAGTGGTTGGTGCACACCCCGACCGTATCGGCCGTGGTGGATACGCTCGGGGAGGGTCGGAGGAGCCGGCGCGAGCGAGGAGATGAATTCATGGCGGACTTTGTCGAAGTGGACGTTCAGGACGGCGTGGCCACGATCCTGCTCAACCGACCCAAGATGAACGCCCTCAACCTGCAGATGCAGCGCGAGATCCGGGCTGCGGCCGAAGAGATCTCCGACCGCACTGATATCGGCGCGGTTGTGCTGCACGGCGGGCCCAAGGTCTTCGCCGCTGGAGCGGACGTGAAGGAGATGGCCGACATGTCCTTTCAGGACATGAGTCAGGCGGCCATCAGCCTGCAGGACTCGTTCACCGCGGTCGCACGAATTCCCCAACCCACCATTGCGGCCATCACGGGTTATGCGCTGGGCGGTGGCTGTGAACTCGCCATGTGCTGCGACATGCGGATTGCTGCCGAGGATGCGCAATTGGGCCAGCCGGAGATTCTGCTCGGCATCATCCCGGGCGCTGGGGGCACACAGCGTCTGCCGCGACTCGTGGGTCCGGCACGCGCGAAGGAAATCATCCTG
>JBAWXR010000030.1:0-15785 GCA_037143955.1 Actinomycetes bacterium | reverse complement strand
TCGCTGAGGTCACGTACCAGCTCGACCGGCGCTCCTAACAGCTCCGAGAGCCTCGCCGCCACGGGTGCAAGGCTTGCCTCCGGAATGGGTGCGCCCTTGGGTCGGCCCAGGTGAGACACCAAGACCACTCGCGCACCCGCGCTGCGAAGATCATTGATGGTCGGCAATGCTGCTCGTATACGACCATCGTCGGTGATGGTGCGCGCACCAGAACCACTGTCGGCCAGGGGAACGTTGAAATCAGCCCGCACTAAAACGGTGCGCCCTGCTACCTGCAGGTCGTCCAAGCTGCGCATGGTCACTTGGAGCCGACGAGCGCAACGAGATCGACGAGGCGATTGCTGTAGCCCCACTCGTTGTCGTACCAGCCCAGAACCTTGACGAGCGGACCGTTGACATTGGTCATCTTGGCGTCGAAGGTGCAGGAGGCCGGGTCGGTCACGATGTCAGTGGAGACGATCTCGTCCTCCGTGTACACCAGAATCTTGCCGTCCGCCGCGGACTTCACCGCAGCATTGACCTCGTCCTTGGTGGCCGGCTTCTTGAGGACAACCGTGAGGTCGGTGGCCGAGCCGGTGGGCACCGGAACACGCATGGCGTAACCGTCGAGCTTGCCCTTCATGGTTGGCATGACGAGGCCAATGGCCTTCGCGGCGCCCGTGCTCGTGGGGATCATGTTGAGCGCTGCCGCACGAGCGCGGCGCAGGTCCTTGTGAGGGAAATCCAGGATGTTCTGATCGTTGGTGTACGCGTGGATGGTGGTCATGAGTCCGCGCTCAATTCCGAATGCGTCGTCGAGCGCTTTGGCCATGGGCGCGAGGCAGTTCGTGGTGCACGACGCATTCGAGATGATGTTGTGAATGGCGGGGTCGTAGTCCTGATCGTTCACGCCCATCACGATCGTGATGTCTTCGCCCGTCGCAGGGGCGGAGATGATCACCTTCTTGGCACCGGCGGAGATGTGCTTGCCAGCGTCCTCGGCCTTGGTGAAGAAACCGGTTGATTCGATGACAATGTCGGCACCGACCTTGGCCCACGGCAGGTTAGCGGGATCGCGTTCCGCGAATACCGGGATCAGCGTGCCGTTGACGGTGATGCCGCCTTCGGCCGCGGTGACAGTGCCCTGGAGACGACCAAGGATGCTGTCGTACTTGAGCAGGTGAGCGAGCGTGGCGGTGTCGGTCAGGTCGTTGATTCCCACGATCTCGACGTTGGCCCCACTTGCCAGAAGCGCGCGATAGAAATTGCGCCCGATGCGACCGAAACCGTTGATGCCGACCTTGACTGCCATGCTGCACTCCTGCCTGTTGGGGGTCGGGCAAATCCTAGCCAGCCAACACGCACTTACTGGAGCAGGTGGTCTGACCCCAGCGCAGCTTCGGTGTTGGGGATCCCTAGGTCCGACGCCCGTTTGTCAGCGAGAGCCAGGAGACGCCTGATGCGCCCGGCGATGGCGTCCTTGGTCATCGGCGGGTCGGCGAGTGCACCGAGTTCCTCAAGGCTCGCCTGCTGGTGTTCCAGCCTCAGCTTTCCTGCCTCGACCAGATGGTCGGGGACCTCATCGCCCAAAATCTCCATCGCGCGGTGGACTCGCGCGCCGGCAGCCACAGCTGCTCGTGCCGACCGGCGAAGGTTTGCGTCGTCGAAATTCGCGAGCCGATTGGCTGTCGCTCGAACCTCACGACGCATCCGTCGCTCTTCCCAGGCCATCACGGACTCATGTGCACCCAGACGAGTGAGCATGGCGCCGATCGCATCCCCATCGCGAATGACCACACGGTCCACGCCGCGCACCTCGCGGGACTTCGCCGCTATGCCCAACCGGCGGGCCGCTCCCACGAGCGCCAGTGCCGCCTCGGGACCGGGGCAGGTGACCTCGAGGGATGACGACCTTCCGGGCTCGGTGAGAGAGCCGTGAGCAAGAATCGCGCCGCGCCACGCGGCCTCGCAATCGCACAGTGCCCCGGACACGATCGCTGGCGGAAGTCCCTTGACAGGACGCCCACTGGCGTCCACCAGACCGGTTTGCTTTGCCAGTGTCTCGCCACCTTCGGCGACACGGACCAGGTACCGGGTGCCTTTGCGGATCCCGCCGGGGTGAACGACGGTGACATCGCTGTCGTGGCCGTAGATCTCAAAAATATCCTTGCGCAGGCGACGTGCCGTGACTCCGGTGTCGACATCGGCCTCCACGACGATCTTTCCGGAGACCAGATGCAGGCCGCTGCTGAACCGCAAGATGGTGGACACCTCTGCCTTGCGGCAGCAAGCCTTGGTCGTCTCGACACGACTCAATTCATCTTTGAGCGCTGCCGTCATCGCCATCAGATTGCCTCGTTCGTTCGGGGGTCGGCCAGCACAGTATCGAACGCCACCGCCAGCCTATGCGGGTCATGCTGACCGAGCGCGTGGCGGCCTGTCCGGGCCACATCGGCAAGCACCAGTTCTGCCCCCAAGGCCGCACAACTGCGTTCCAGCGACCCAGCGTCCTCAACATGGCGACGATCGGCGATAACCGCATCGACCGACGGCACGTAGTCGTGCAGCACATCAAGATACGTATGCGGCTGAAACCCCGTCGTCTCACCCACCTGTGGGTTCAGGTTGAGCACCACGATCCGCCGGGCCGGACTTCCGATGATGGCCTGGGCAAGGTCGGGGATGACCAAGTGGGTGATGACTGACGTGTACCACGACCCGGGACCCAAGACGATGGCGTCAGCGCCCGTGAGCGCCACAATCGACTCCGGACACGCAGGTGGGTTGGGAGGATCGACCTGAAGCGACATGACAGCCCCAGCGGTGGCGGCGACCTCCGCCTGACCACGAACAATTGACACCTCGTCAGGCTTGGTCGGATCGTGCCCCAGCACCTCCGCCTCGATCGTCAAGGGCACCGTGGTGCAGGGAAGAACGCGGCCCTGCGCTTCCAGAAGGTCCCCGACCCAGTCCAGACCCGTGACGATGTCACCTGTCTGCTCCCACAGGGCTGTGATGAGCAGGTTTCCCAAGGAATGGCCCGCGAGTTCTCCGGAGCCGCCAAATCTGTGTTGGATGACGCGCTCCCATGTGCGACCCCAGGTGTCATCACCGCAGAGTGCGGCCAGGGCCATGCGCAGATCACCTGGCGCGGGTGTTCCGAATTCAGCCCTCAGTCGACCGCTCGAGCCACCGTCGTCCGCTACCGTGACAATGGCGGTGATGTCGTCGGTGACGCGTCGCAACGCAGCAAGTGTGGTGGCCAATCCGTGACCGCCGCCGAGCGCTACGACGGACGTGCTGCGACTTACGCGCCCTGGCATCGCGCGTTCATCTACGCGCCCTGGCATCGCGCGTGGATCTACTCGCCCCCCGGGCAACATGCGACGACTCACTCGCGCCCAAGATCCCGGTGAAAGACATGCACGCGCATTCCTGACTCCCGCAGGCGACGAGTCAACTCTTCGGCCAGCGCCACACTGCGATGTCGCCCACCTGTGCACCCCATGGCCACCGTGACATAGCGCTTTCCCTCGCGCAGATAGCCGTCCCGCACAATCTCCACGAGGTGGGCGTACGCCTCGACGAACTCACGTGCCCCCTGTCGGCCCAACACATGACTCGAAACGGGTGCATCCAGGCCGCTCATGGGACGCAACGTCTCGTCCCAGTACGGGTTGGGAAGGAAGCGAGCATCTGCCACCAGATCGGCATCCACGGGAATTCCGTACTTGAACCCAAAGGACATCACCGTGCAGGACAGATCCACCGCGACCTCGTCCGCGAATTCCATCTCGATTCTGCGTCGAAGTTCGTGAACGTTTACCGACGTCGTATCAATAACGAGATCGGCCGTGGACCTGAGTCCGCTCAGGAGGGACCGCTCTTCGGCTAGTCCGTCAAGGATTCGCTGCCCATGCTGCAACGGGTGAGGTCTCCGCGAACTTTCGAATCGGCGCACCAGCGCCTCGTCGGATGCCTCGAGAAAAACCGTGCGGATATCGACGCCGTCGCGAGGCAGGTCTCGCACGATTGAGGTGAGCGTGGCGAAGAACGACCCACCTCGCGCATCCAGCACCACCGCCACTCGATTGACGTCAGGGGTGCGACGGGCGAGCTCTACCGCGTCCGGCAGCAAGGTGGCAGGAATGTTATCGATGACGAACCAGCCCATGTCTTCTAAGGCCCGTGCAGCGGTTGACCGGCCCGCCCCTGACATGCCGGTCACAAGTGCAAGCTGCAAGGAGTGACGCAGATCCTCGGTCACGTATCCCCCTGCTCGTCTGAGGTCGGCGGTGCTGTCTCAGGACCATCTTTGCCGATCGTGGCTCTGATATTTGCAGCAAGGGCGGGACCGATACCGCTGACGCCGCACAGGTCATCCACACTGGCCACCGCGATGGCGCGCACGGAGCCAAAATGCGCCAGCAGCGCCTTGGCCTTGGCTGGGCCCAATCCCGGCACGACATCGAGTGCCGACGTCGTAGCCCGTTTGCCCCGCCGCTTGCGATGGAACGAGATCGCCGTCCGGTGCGCCTCATCCCGAATGCGCGGCAAGAGGTACAGGGCCTCACTCGTCCTCGGGAGGATCGCCGGATCGAGTTCGTCGGGCAGCCATACCTCCTCCAGCCGTTTGGCCAATCCCACCACGGGGAGGTCATTCATGCCGGCAGCCATCAGTGCATCCTGAGCTGCACGTACCTGGGGCGCGCCACCGTCGACGACCAGAAGTGACGGTGCATAGGCAAACCGTCGACGCGTCGGCTCTGCCTCTGGATCGTCTACGGCAGCCTCGTGATCGCGGAATCTCCTCGTCACCACTTCGTGCATCGCGGCGGTGTCATCGGCTCCCGGAGTGCGGATTGCAAACGTGCGGTAATCGGACTTGCGCGGCAGGCCGTCCTCAAAAACTACGAGAGAAGCCACGGTGTCAGTGCCCTGAAGGGTCGAGATATCGATGCATTCGATCCGCAGCGGCACCTCGGTAAGACCCAGATACTCCTGCAGTTCGCTAAGCGCCACACCACGAGTGGTCAGATCGCTTGACCGACGTGAAGTGTGCAACGCCAACACGTGTGCCGCATTGGCCGCAGCGGTATGCATCAATGATCGCTTATCACCACGCTGCGGAATGCGGATGTCGACTTTGGCCCCTCGACTTTTGGATAGCCACTGTGTCCATGCATCGACATCGTCAGGGAGTTGCGGAACAAGAACTTCTTTCGCAGGGGACGCATCGTCTGCGTACAGTCGCTGAAGTACACGTTCGAGATATCCGGCCGGGCTGAGGTCCTCCGCCTTCTCAATGACGAAACCACGCTCCCCTCGAATACGTCCCTTGCGCACGTGGAAAACCTGCACACCCATTTGCAATTCATCTTCTGCGGTGGCAATCACATCAGCGTCTGTGCTGTCGTCGAAAACGACGGTGTTCTTCTCCAAAGCCCTGGTCAGTGCCGAGATTCGGTCCCGTAGCCGGGCCGCATCTTCATAGTCCAAACGTTCGGACGCATCCTTCATCAAACGTTCGAGATCTCGCACGTAACCGTCGGACTGCCCGTTGACGAAGGAACAGAAATCCTCAACGAGGCGGTCGTACGCCGCCTTGTCGATGGCACCGACGCACGGCGCACTGCAGCGTTCTATGTAGCCGAGGAGGCACGGCCTGCCGACTTGGGCAGCACGTTTGAACACTCCATCGCGGCACGTGCGAATAGGAAATGCCTTGGTCAGCAGCTCCACCGTTTCCCGGATGGCCCATGCGTGTGCATAGGGGCCGAAATAGCGCACGCCCTGTCGTTTCGCCCCGCGCACCACAAGAGCCCTCGGAAATTCGTCCTTCATCGTCACAGCGAGATAGGGGTAGGACTTGTCATCACGATATTTGACGTTGAACCGTGGGTCGTACTCCTTGATCCACGAGTACTCCAAAGCCAACGCTTCAACCTCGTTGGCGACCATCACCCAATCGACCGACGCAGCCGTCGTCACCATCGTGCGGGTTCGCGGGTGCAGGGTCGCCAGATCGGCGAAATAGCTCGACAGACGGGCCCTGAGGCTCGATGCCTTACCGACATAGATAACGCGCCCCGCGTCATCTCGGAAGCGATACACGCCGGGTTCCGCGGGGATCTCCCCCGGTGCCGGTCGATAGTCGGCGGGGTTCGTCACCTCAGGTTGCCTTGGCCGCTTTCGCGCGCGTTCGCTTGACCGTCGACTTGGCCGGTGCGGCGCTCACGGGCCGAGGCGCGAGCAACCCCTTGAGGAAGTGCCCGGTGTGGCTGGCCGTCACCTGCGCCACGTCCTCGGGTGTACCGGTGGCCACCACAGCGCCACCGCCGGATCCGCCCTCGGGTCCCATGTCGATCAGCCAGTCGGCCGTCTTGATCACATCAAGGTTGTGTTCGATCACCACAACAGTGTTGCCCTTGTCGACGAGAGTCTGCAGCACGCCCAACAGCCGGCGGATGTCCTCAAAATGCAGCCCTGTCGTGGGTTCATCCAGCACATAAATGGTGCGTCCCGTGGACCGCTTCTGTAATTCGGCAGAGAGTTTGACGCGCTGCGCCTCACCGCCACTCAAGGTGGGTGCTGACTGTCCCATGCGCACGTAACCGAGCCCGACGTCTACCAAGGTGGAGAGATGTCGCGCTATCGCGGGCACGGCCGCAAAGAATTCCAGGGCCTCCTCGATGGGCATATCCAGAACCTCGGCGATGGTCTTGCCCTTGTAATGCACCTCGAGGGTGTCGCGGTTGTAACGCGCCCCGTGGCAGACCTCGCACGGGACATACACGTCTGGGAGGAAGTTCATCTCGATCTTGATCGTTCCATCGCCCGAGCACGCCTCGCACCGACCACCTTTGACGTTGAACGAGAATCGTCCCTGCTGATAGCCGCGCACTTTGGCCTCTGCGGTGTCCGCGAACAACTTCCGAATGGAATCGAAGACGCCGGTGTACGTTGCCGGGTTGCTGCGCGGCGTGCGACCGATGGGGCTTTGGTCCACATGCACGACCTTGTCCACGTGCTCGAGGCCGGTGACCCGTCGATGTCTGCCCGGAACTGTCCGTGCTCCATTGAGGTCGCGCGCCAGAACGTTGTAAAGGACGTCGTTCACCAATGTGGACTTTCCAGAGCCACTGACACCCGTGACAGCGACGAAAACCCCTAGTGGAATCTCGACCGTGACACTCTGCAAGTTGTGCTCACTTGCCTCGTGCACCGTGATGACACGTCCATCGTGTGCGCGACGCGTGGGCGGAATGTCGATACTGCGTCGCCCGCTGAGGTACTGGCCGGTGATCGACTCGGTGCTCGACATGAGGTCCGACACGGGTCCGCTCACCACCACGCGTCCACCGTGCTCACCCGCACCCGGCCCGATGTCAACCACCCAGTCGGCGACAGCGATGGTGTCCTGATCGTGCTCAACAACGATCAAGGTGTTTCCGAGATCACGAAGCCGAATGAGGGTGTCGATCAAACGCCTGTTATCGCGCTGATGAAGGCCGATGCTCGGTTCATCCAGAACATAGAGGACTCCAACCAACCCTGAACCGATCTGAGTTGCGAGACGGATCCGTTGAGCCTCACCACCGGCCAGAGTCGCAGCTGGTCGATCCAGGGACAGGTAGTGCAGGCCTACGTCGATGAGGAACTGAAGTCGCTCGTTGACCTCCTTGAAGACCCGACTTGCGATCGTCGCATCGCGCTCACTCAACTTCAAGCTCGCCAGCAGAGTCGCTGCTTCGCCGATGGGAAGACCGGCGATCTCAGCAATGGAATGGTCACTGATGGTGACCGCTAACGACAACGGCTTGAGACGCGCACCCCCACAAGCCTGGCACGGAACCTCGCGCATGAATCCTTCGAAGCGTTCGCGCGTGGCATCCGTATCTGCCTCGCTGTGCCGCCTCTGCACAAAGGGGATCACGCCCTCAAACTCAGTGAAGTACGAGCGGGTGCGCCCATACCGATTGCGATACTTCACGTGAACCTCAGTGGGGTGCCCGTTGAGCAGCGCCGTGCGAGCCTTTTTGGGCAGGCTCTTCCACGGGGTATCCATAGAGATCTCGAGCTCTTCGCACATCGCCTCAAGAAGTCGACCGAAATAGTCAGACACCGACCCTCGCGACCACGGTGCAAGGGCACCTTCGGCAAGAGACAGCTCGTCATCGGGGACCACCAGCTCGGCATCGACCTCGCGGCGCGTGCCCAAGCCCGAACATTCCGGGCAAGCACCAAAGGGAGAGTTAAACGAGAAAGAACGCGGCTCCAGTTCCTCGAACGACAGTCCATCGCGCGCACACGCCAGGTGCTCGCTGAAGATCCGCTCGCGATCCGCGTTCTTCTCATCGAGGTCAACGAAGTCCAACACGACCACTCCGCCGGCCAGACGGAGGGCCGTCTCCACCGAATCTGTCATGCGCTGGCGAGCGTCCGCTTTGACGGCCAGACGGTCGACCACGACTTCGATCGTGTGCTTCTCCTGCTTCTTAAGGGTGGGCACCTCCTCAAGGGCATAAATCACGCCATCGACCCGCACCCGGGAAAAACCTTGGGATTGAAGCTGGCGGAAGAGATCGACGTACTCGCCCTTGCGTTCGCGGATCACGGGAGCCAGCACCTGGAAGCGCGTGCCGGTAGGCAGCTCGAGCACCTGATCCACGATCTGCTGCGGTGACTGTCGCGCGATGACATCGCCGCACTCAGGACAGTGTGGAACGCCAATACGAGCGTAGAGAAGGCGCAGGTAGTCGTAGACCTCCGTGATGGTGCCCACGGTTGATCGCGGATTTCGCGAGGTGGACTTCTGATCGATGGAGACGGCCGGGGATAGACCTTCGATGACATCTACGTCAGGTTTGTCCATCTGCCCGAGGAATTGGCGGGCATAAGAGGACAGGCTCTCGACATAGCGCCGCTGCCCCTCCGCGAATATGGTGTCGAAAGCCAGACTTGATTTTCCCGATCCGCTGAGTCCGGTAAAAACGATGAGGGCATCGCGTGGCAGGTCTATCGATACGTTCTTGAGATTGTGCTCGCGGGCCCCGCGCACGACTAGGCGCTCGCTCACCACATCTCCTCACAGCGACGGTAGTGTCCGGATGGACGACAGGAGCCCGAATGTATAACGGACGCGTACAGGTCGGTGGGCCGGCCGACGTGCATGAGCTCCCCCGACTCATCGTGAGCAAGCTGGCCGTGGGGCCCTACGACAACAATGCCTACCTACTGCGCTGTCGCAACTCGGGCGTCCAGCTCCTCATCGACGCCGCCGCGGAGCCGGTCCGCCTGGTGGACCTGGTCGCCGACGGTGGCCTAGAAATGGTGGTCACCACGCACCGGCACCGCGATCACTGGCAAGCATTGGCCGAAGTCGTCGCGGCCACCGGAGCGGCTACTGCCGCCCATCTCGATGACGCCCCGGACATTCCCGTGCCCACCGACCTACTCGTGCACGACGGCGACCTGATCGCGGTCGGGGATTGCCTACTCGAGGCTATCCACCTCGTCGGACACACGCCCGGGTCCATCGCCCTGCTCTACGACGACCCGGAAGGGATGCCACACCTCTTCACCGGCGACTGCCTGTTTCCGGGCGGTGTGGGCAAGACCGGGACTCCAGGGGAATTCGACAGCCTCTACACCGGTGTTGTGTCACGTCTGTTCGATCGACTCCCTGATGAGACGTGGGTGTACCCGGGCCACGGCAATGACACGACTATCGGGGCCGAACGCCCGCATCTGGCCGAATGGCGCGAACGCGGCTGGTGAACCACCGGCGCTACCAGTCGATTGCCGAGCCCATATGCCAGAGGTCAAACATGTCGAGGTCGAGACCGGGCACGCCAGCCAGCGTCAGCGCGCTTGCGATCTGTGTCCGGTGCTCGGTGGAGTGGTAGCAGGCCTGACTGAGGAGGGCTGAACGGCTGATCGTCACCGGACCGGATTCATCTTCCAGAGACAAAACCTCGTCATTCATCGTTCCCTGCTCGATGAGAAGTGCGTTCATCGAATCTAGGTGCGCCGCCATGGCTGCGAGATCCTCGGGACCAGCCGGCAGCAGCACATCAGTCCACATCGCGCCGGTCAGGCAGAACCGGTACCACTCGCCGCCGTTGACTATGTGTTGAAGGAGGTGGGCGACGGTGCGGCCGGTGGAATCGCACGGCACCGCAAGAGCCGACACCGGCATGTCACCCAACGTGTGAAACAAAAGCGCATCGGCCCATCGCAGGTGGCGCAGGGACGTGGTCATATCAATCATGTCTGGTCGTCACTTTCGTGTGGCTCGGTCACAGTGCCCGCATGAGCCTTGGTTAGCGGATCACGGCGGACTTTAATCCACGAAGCGACGCCAACAATGACCAGAACTACCACGATAAAGCCCAAACTTGCCGACACGGAGATGTGCGGAATCGCATCGTTGAGTGTGCTGGCGAACTCAAGAACCAACTTGATGCCGATGAAGACAAGGATGATCGCTAGGCCTGCTGAGAGGTAGACCAGCTTGTCAAGCAACCCCTTCAGTAGGAAGAACAGCGCCCGCAGGCCAAGGAGTGCGAAAGCGTTGGCGGAGAACACGAGGAAAGCTTCCTGAGTCACCCCGAACGTCGCCGGAATTGAGTCGAGAGCGAAAAGGAGATCCGTCGAACCGATAGCCACCATCACCAACAGCAGCGGAGTCATGACGCGCTTGCCATCGAGCCGCAACGTGAGTCTCGTGCCGTGATACTCGTCCGTATAGGGCACGCGGCGCCTGATCAGGCGCACCAGTGCATTGTCGTCACTGGGATCAGGATCGTCGTTGCGGTGTCGGAAGAGCTGTACGCCGGTCCAGATCAGGAATCCCCCGAAAATCACAAAGGTGAAGGTGAAGTACGACAGCGCAACTGCACCGATCGCGATCAAAATAGTCCGCAGAAGGAGGGCAAGGATCACCCCGACCAAGAGCACCCGCTGATGCAGATTCGACGGCGTACGGAATTGCGTCAGAATAATAAGAAAGACAAAGAGGTTGTCGACACTGAGGGACTTCTCCACGATGTAGGCGGTGAAGAACTGGGATCCGATGGCCGGGCTCTCCCACACGATAAGCGCTACACCGAAGGCGACAGCGACGGCGATGTAGAACACCGACCACATGGCAGCTTCCCGAAAGCCCACGTCATGTGGCTTGCGACTGACCAGGACAAAGTCCAAGGCCATCAGCACGACCAGGCCAACAATCGTGGCGATCCACACGCTGACAGGAATGTCCATCTCTAGGCTCCCGCCTCTCGCATGCCGCGCAGTTCCTTCTTCAGATCGCTAACTTCGTCACGCAGCCGAGCTGCCAGTTCAAATTGCAGCTCTGCCGCCGCGGTGTGCATCTGTGCGGTCAAGTCCTCGATGAGTTGCGTCAGCTCCTGTGCCGCCATGGACCCTCTGGCTTTGCGATTGGCCGACGAGGCCTCGACCAGAAGCTGCTCAGTATCGGCATCCTCGCGAGCGATGAGGTCAGAGAAGTCCGCAATCTTCTTACGCAGCGGTTGAGGATCGATGCCGTGTTGAAGATTGTGGGCCACCTGCTTGGCTCGACGCCGGTTGGTCTCGTCAATCGCCTTCTGCATCGACGGTGTGATGGTGTCGGCATACATGTGCACCTGGCCGGAGACGTTGCGGGCTGCACGACCAATGGTCTGGATGAGGGACTTTTCGGATCGAAGAAAGCCCTCCTTGTCGGCGTCGAGAATGGCGACCAACGAGACCTCGGGGAGGTCCAGGCCCTCCCTCAGGAGATTGATTCCCACGACGACATCCACCACGCCAAGCCTCAGCTCCCGCAGGATCTCGACGCGGCGAAGGGTGTCCACTTCGGAATGAAGGTACTGCACCTTGATGCCGTGCTCGAGCAGGTAGTCGGTCAGATCTTCGGCCATACGTTTGGTGAGAGTCGTGACAAGTGCGCGTTCATTGCGTTCCACCCGCAGTTTCACCTCTGCCATGAGGTCATCGATCTGGCCTCTGGTGGGCTTGATGACGATCTCGGGGTCTATGAGACCTGTCGGTCGGATGACCTGTTCGACGACATCACCCTCGACACGACCCAGCTCATAGTTGCCAGGCGTCGCGGAGAGGTACACGGTCTGGCCGATTCGCTCCTCGAATTCATCCCAGCGCAGCGGCCGGTTGTCCATGGCACTGGGCAGGCGGAAGCCATGGTCGACGAGGGTCCGCTTACGACTGGCGTCGCCTTCGTACATGGCGCCAATCTGAGGAACCGTGACGTGTGACTCGTCGATGACGAGAAGGAAGTCCTCAGGGAAATAGTCGATGAGACAGTTGGGCGGACTTCCCGTCTCGCGTCCGTCAATATGTCGCGAATAGTTCTCGATACCCGAACAGGTTCCGACCTGGCGCATCATTTCGATGTCATAGGTGGTGCGCATACGCAGACGTTGGGCTTCTAGTAACCGCCCCTGACCCTCATATTCCGCCAACCGCTGTTCCAATTCCACCTCAATACCAGCGATAGCACGTTCCATACGTTCGGGGCCGGCGACATAGTGCGACGCAGGAAACACGTATATCTCCTGATCTTCGGTGAGAATCTCGCCGGTCACCGGGTGGAGAGTCATCAACCGCTCAATCTCATCGCCAAACATCTCAATGCGGACCGGGTGCTCCTCGTAAACCGGGAACACTTCCACTGTGTCCCCTCGGACACGGAACGTTCCCCGCGCAAACGCAATGTCATTGCGGGTGTACTGAATGTCAACGAACATGCGCAGCAGCACGTTGCGATCAATCGACTCCCCCACCCGCAGGCGCACCATGCGGTCCACGTACTCCTGAGGTGTCCCGAGACCGTAGATCGCCGACACGGTAGCCACGACAAGCACGTCGCGACGCGTCAACAGACTGTTGGTCGCCGAGTGACGCAGCCGCTCCACCTCCTCGTTGATCGAGGAGTCCTTTTCGATATAGGTATCCGACTGCGGGATATAGGCCTCGGGTTGGTAATAGTCGTAATACGAGACAAAATACTCGACCGCGTTATCGGGCAAGAGGTCTCGGAACTCCGACACGAGTTGGGCCGCAAGCGTCTTGTTGGGCGCCATGACCAGTGCTGGCCGCTGGAGCTTCTCTACAAGCCACGCCGTGGTGGCACTCTTGCCAGTGCCCGTCGCACCCAACAGAACGATGTCTTGCTCTCCCGATTCGATTCGACGAGCGAGCTCCTCGATCGCCGCCGGCTGGTCTCCGGCGGGTTCATAGGGGGCCTGAACGTTGAACGGGGCCACGCGCCTTTGCAGATCGGTTACCGGCCGGGTCATACCGCCACGCTACGTCACCGGTGAGACGTCCGCAGGGGTGCGTCGCCGAGCCCAGCCTCAGGAGCCCAGCGTCAGCCGCTCCCACAGGGCATCCACCTGTTGAGCCGTGTCTTCCCTGGTCCCGGAGTTGTCGATAACCACGTCGGCTCGCGCCAAGCGCTCGGAGCGAATCACCTGCGCAGCCATGCGTCGCTCGACGTCGTCCAGGCTCAACCCCCGTTGGCCAACAGCGCGTTCGCGCTGAACGTCCTCTGGAACATCCACGACGACCACCATGTCGACGAGATCCTGCTGCCCGGTCTCCAGCAGCAGCGGCATGTCGTGGATCACGATCGCGTCGTCTCCAGCGGCCTGGAGCAGCCGCGCTGTCTCTGCCTTGATGGCCGGGTGCATGATCTCGTTCAGGCGCTCCGTGGCGATGCGGTCAGCAAAGGCGATGGCCGCCAACTCGCCGCGATTGAGAGAGCCGTCATCACGAATGATGCGCTGACCGAACTCCGCCACCAGCTCTGCCAGCGTCGCAGTGCCTGGTTCGACCACCTGTCGAGCGATGGCATCGGCATCAATGACAGTGGCGCCGTGCTCCTGGAGCAACGACGCCACTGTCGACTTGCCAGATCCAATACCGCCCGTGAGGCCGACTCGACGCATGACGTCAGCCTACGGGTCGGTTACTCGCCGGTGAGCTTGTCGCGAAGCGCCTGCAGCGCCTCATCAGACGCGAGCGAGCCTTCTGCCTCCACTGACTCTGAGGAGTAGGACGACACACCTTCGCCGGACTCCACCGCGGCAGCCTGGTCGGCGACACGAGCCTCGTCGACCTGCTTGCGATGGGCCTCCCAACGTGCGTGAGCCTCGGCGTACTGCTTCTCCCACTCCGCGCGCTGACCTTCGGAACCGGCCTTCCATTCGCCCGTCTCCGGGTCGAATCCGTCCGGACCGATGTAGTCGCCAGCCTCATTGAACGCGGGTGCCATGCCGTACAGGTAGGGGTCGAACTCCTCGCCCGTGACAACATCGCCTGAATCATTGGCCTGCTTGAGCGACAGCGAGATACGACGGCGCTCTAGATCAATGTCGATGACGCGGACGAAGATGTCGTCATTCACCTGCACGATCTGCTCGGGCAATTCGATGTGACGTTCGGCCAGCTCGGAAATGTGCACCAGTCCCTCGATGCCGTCTTCCACGCGAACAAATGCGCCAAACGGCACAAGCTTGGTGACCTTGCCGGGCACAACCTGCCCGATCTGGTGCGTGCGCGCGAAGTGCTGCCAGGGGTCTTCCTGTGTCGACTTCAGCGACAGGGACACGCGCTCGCGATCCATGTCGACGTCGAGCACCTCAACGGTGACCTCAGTGCCAACTTCGACGACCTCTGACGGGTGGTCGATGTGCTTCCAGGACAGCTCGCTGACGTGAACGAGACCGTCAACACCGCCGAGGTCGACGAAGGCACCGAAGTTCACGATGCTCGACACCACACCATTGCGGATCTGGCCCTTGGCCAAGTCGTTGAGGAAGTTCTGGCGAACCTCACTCTGGGTCTGCTCAAGCCAAGCACGACGCGAGAGCACCACGTTGTTGCGGTTCTTGTCGAGTTCGATGATCTTGGCTTCGATGGTCTTGCCCACGTAAGGCTGCAAGTCGCGCACGCGGCGCATTTCGACCAACGATGCGGGCAAGAAGCCTCGCAGACCGATGTCGAGGATGAGTCCACCCTTGACGACCTCAATGACGGTACCTTCAACGACGCCGTCGGCTTCCTTAATCGCTTCGATCGAACCCCAAGCGCGCTCGTACTGGGCACGCTTCTTCGACAGGATCAGTCGGCCTTCCTTGTCTTCCTTCTGGAGAACAAGGGCCTCGACGATGTCACCAACAGCAACAACTTCATTGGGGTCGACATCGTGCTTGATGGAAAGTTCGCGTGAGGGGATAACACCCTCGGTCTTGTAACCGATGTCGAGCAGAACTTCGTCGCGGTCGACCTTGACAATGATTCCTTCAACGATGTCTCCGTCGTTGAAGTACTTGATGGTCAGATCGATAGCCGCCATAAAAGCGTCGGCATCGCCGATGTCGTTAACGGCGATTTCTTTGGTGCGAGGGGTGTCAAGAGCGGTCATGGAGAAAAGGACTCCGAACGGATAGTTATCGCAGTGGAACGCACCCGACCCCCTCGCGCCCAGTCGCGGTGCCACACCATGCTGGGACGTGAGAGCGTGGCCTTCTCTGTCCGAGGACACGCAAGCCAAGCGCGCTTGCGTTAAGGGTACGGGAGGCGCGATGGACCCCCTGAGTCAGGGTGGCGAGGCTAGCTCGGCGCGACGCGAGCCACTCGACGCTATCCAGAGCGCGCGGGCAGCCCGACAGTGGTGGGATCGCGACAGTGCGGCCTACCTCGACGAACACGCCGACTTCCTCGATGGGGCCCTCTTGTGGGGACCTGAGGGGCTCACGGAGCTGGAAACCAGGCTC
>JBAWXR010000029.1:0-16026 GCA_037143955.1 Actinomycetes bacterium | reverse complement strand
CGCGGGCGAGTACGTCGCCGATGGTGCTGCGCGTCAGGCCGCCTGGGTTGCCACGCAGCGGCTGCCGCAATGGGACGCCGACGGCACAACGGCGGTGTTCGAGCCCCAGCCCGTGGCACGCATCCGCGAGAACTACGCCGCTGCCCGCATCAGCCTGTTTTCCTAGCCCTGCCGGTTTCTGGTGTCAGGCGCACCGCACTGCCGGTCGCACCAGACTCGCGCGCGGCATCCAACACACGCACGGTCTGCAGGACGTCATCAAGAGGCACGGGCGCCGGGCCTTCACCGTCGAGGGCTTCGGCGACGCCTCGGTAGAAGGCTGGCCAGTTACCCGGAACCATGGCGATGTTCTGGTCGGTGAAGTCCTTGTCCGCGCCACTGAGGCGCAAGACAGCCATGTCTGTGGTGCTTCCCCACGTCGGACCGCCGGGAATGTCACCGGCGATGAGCGCAATCTCCTGAGCATCCACGTGATCAATGCGCAGAGCGCCCTTGGTGCCGAGCAACATCATGCGGGGTTCTGGGAAAGCGGATGCCTGGCTCACGGTCACCATGCTGACGGCGCCAGATGCGTGAGTCAGGATGATCACGGAGTCGTCATCCGGGTCCCCCGGTCGTCGCACTGTGCGCACACGCGCGTACACCTCGTGTACCGGCCCCATGATGACGCGGGCTTGGTCAATCGCATGCGCACCGAGGTCGTACAGCATCCCGCCCATGTCCTCCGGCTTGGCCGAATTGCGCCAGCCAGCCTTGGGTTCTACGCGCATGCGATCGATGCGCTGAATGAATCGATGGATAGTCCCGATCTGCCCGGAGGCCATCACGGATTGAGCCGTAAGGACTTCGGTATCCCATCGACGATTCTGATAGGGAATGAGCATGAGGCCGCGTTCGGTGGCCAAGTCACGCAATGCGCACGCGGTGGCGAAATCGGGTGCGATGGGCTTATCAAGCACGACGTGCAGTCCATGCTCCAAGCAGGAAGTCGCGTCGGCCACATGTGATGCATTGGCCGTGGAGATGACGGCTAGTTCGTACCCGTGGTTCCAGGCGTCATCGAGTCTGGCATGTATCCGCGTCGCAGGAAGAAGCTCGAGGGCTTGACGCTGACGCTCGTCGTTGCTCGTCACGACGCCGTCGATACTCAATTCCGGGGTCACCATGATCAGTGGCGCGTGATAGACGCGCGATCCGAGGCCGAAGCCGACGAGGAGAACTGAATGCTTCATCGGGCTAGTCAATCAGCCCATCAGGAACGAAGATCAAACACACCCAAGAGAGCGGCGACGCCCAGCACACTGCGTGGTGAGTAGGCAGCACGCCATAAACCGCCGTGCACGGCCTTGGTGGTGAGCAGGTCCAGCGGTTGCACGGGAGCAATGCCGGGCTGACCGAGGGATGCGGGATTGCGGAGGTCATGCACCAGCAGTGCGGCCATCACTGTGGTCGACGTGGCCGGCTCGAATACTTCGACGCCGAACCGCCCTGCACCCGCGTAGGCCGCCGCCAGGAGTCGATTGCGTAACACGGACTGTGTGCGAGTGGCCGGCGCGATGTTCAGCGAAACGGGTCGGCCGTCACGGAGGCATTGAAAAGCCCGCCAATGCTGTAGGCGCTTGGCCAACGCGTAGTTGGGCCCCTGTTGCTGGACGAGAGAGTCATTGATCCCGAACTCGCGTCCATGAATGTCATGGAAGGTTTCGGTGTAGTTCGGTTCGAACTGTCCGGCCAAACGTAGGGGACTTTGGAGCACTTGGCCGAGGCCGCGTGCGCCCCACCTTCGCTGTGACTCCTCTACCGCCTGCATTGGGACAAGGAATGCATCAGTGGGAGTGGCCAGAGCGGCGAATGTGACATCGGTGCGTAAGCCCAGTAGCCGTTCGACGATGGCATCCGCGGCAACCGACAGCCGAGTGTGCAGACCGCCATCGGCGTAGGCATAGCAGCCCACGGTGAGAGGCCCGGGAGCGTTGCTCAACCAATACGCGATTTCGGGTGCGTCGCTCAAGAGGTCAACGCCCGCGCCACCAGCGACGATGTCATCCTCGTCGGGATGGACGTTGGCCCCGAGCATGAAGGGCGGGTGCCCGTCTCTGTCATGGCGCACAGGGATGTGAAGTGTGCCCGCGGTCGTGCGAGTCATCTCGATGAGTCTGGACCAGGTGGACGGCCCGGGGAGGTCGATGGCGTGAATGTTGGCACCCCAGCGCAGGAGTGATCTCGTGGGAGCTAGCTCGGCACCTGCACCAAGCACAGCGAAGTGCAGGTCGCGAAGGTCTAGCCAATCAGGATTGTCGAGCACGAGGTTGATGGCCTCAGCGACGCCGGGTTCAGTCGTGCCGGACTCCACCCAGTGCGCCAATTGGCGGCGAAGATCAGAGTCGACGAGTCGTCGGCCGGTGTGCTGCAGCATCAGCGCGGGCTCGCGCTGCCCGGTGCCTCGGATGGTGATCGTGCCGATGTGGCCCTCGCGGGGGGTGGCCATAGCGTCGGCAATCGAGGTCTCCTGCGTCTGTCGCACAAAGCGCAGACGACGGTGGGCCGATGCCAAACCTGCCTCGGCAATGGAGTACGCCACGGAGGGGTCGACGGCCGCATCCATCACGAGTGAGCGAAGGGGACGCAGGTAACCCTTGCGCCAGTCGGAGGTCGCCTCGATCTGGCCGGCAAGGGGCAGGTCAACGACTCGGGCAGCATCCGCGACGATCGCGCGGACGGTGCCTGTGGATCTACGTTGACCGTCGCCACCGACGGGGAAGCTCACACCATCGGGTTGCACCATCTGAGGCTATCTAAAGGGTGAGGCCATCCACGGGCGTGCCCCGCTCAGTAGATGGTGGCGAGCGGGTCGGTTCGATAGGTTCACGTCACCCGTCCAAGGAGTGCCATGTCTATTGATCCGAGCACCGTCCCCGCTGTCGCGTTGAACGACGGCACGACCATCCCGCAGATCGGGTTCGGCCTCTGGCAGGTTCCGCCCAGTGAGGCGGAGGTTGCCACTGCCGAAGCCCTCCGTGTGGGCTACCGCCATCTCGACAGCGCTGCGGTGTACGCCAACGAGGCAGAGGCGGGTGCGGCTCTCGCCAAGAGTGGCCTTGCACGTGAAGACGTCTACGTGACGACCAAGCTCTGGAATCCCGATCATGGCTATGACGAGGCGATGCGCGCCTTCGACACCAGCATGACAAAGATGGGGTTCGAGCAGCTCGATCTGTATCTCATCCACTGGCAGTGCAAACAGCACGGCAAGTTCATTGACACCTGGCGGGCACTTATCGACCTGCAGAAGTCAGGGCGCGTGAAATCAATCGGTGTGTCCAACTTCAAAGAGCCCGCACTGCGCCAGCTCATAGACGCTACGGGTGTCATCCCCGTCCTCAATCAGATCGAGCTGCATCCGTGGTTGCCGCAATTAGACATGCGTGCGGTGCATGCCGAGTACGGCATCGCGACCGAGTCGTGGAGCCCGTTGGCGTCTGGACAGCTGATTGATGACCCGACACTCACGGTCATCGCGGCGAAGCACGGAAAGTCCACCGCTCAGGTAATGATTCGCTGGCATCTGCAGCAGGGGCTCATCGTCCTGCCCAAGTCAGTCACACCGTCTCGTATTGCCGAAAACATCGACGTGTTCGGATTCGAGCTCGACGACGAAGATATGGCGACAATCGCCGGCATGGAGAACGGACATCGCACCGGGCCGGACCCGGACGACTTCCTCTATATGGGCTGGTAGTTAAGCCTGTATCCCGCGGACCTTCTCGTAGATCCGGGTGCGCAGCGCGGCGAAACGATGGTCGTTGCGGGTCTCGATCTGGGACCGCGGGAACGGAAGGTCGATTGTGACAACCTCGCTGACCTTGGCCGGCTTTCCGTACAGCACGACAACCTCGTCTGAGAGGTACACCGCTTCATCGATGTCGTGCGTGACCATGACGGTCGTGATGTGGAAGTCAGCGCGAACTTTGAGGACGAGATCTTCCAGGTCGAAGCGCGTCTGCGCATCGACGGAGGCGAACGGCTCGTCCATGACCAGAATGCTGGGACGCACCGCCAGCGCGCGGGCAATGCTGACCCGCTGCTGCATACCTCCCGACAGCTGCCATGGATAGGACGTGTTGTTGCCTTCAAGTCCAACCTCAACCAATGACGATTCGATGCGGTCCTTGCGCTCTGTCTTCGACAGCTTCTCGTTGCGCAGGGGAAGCGCGATGTTTTTCTCGACCGTCAGCCACGGCATAAGGGAACGCGTGTAGTCCTGCAGGACGACCGCCAGACCCTTGGGTGATCCATGGAGCTTCTCACCGCGCACCTCGACGGATCCACCTGTGGGTTGAGCCAGACCGGTGAGTAGGCGCAGCAGCGTGGTCTTACCGACGCCCGAAGGGCCAACGATAGAAACATAGTGGCCGTCGGTGACGTCGTAGCTGATGCCGTCGAGCACGTGCTTGACACCCTCGGGTGAGGGGTAGTCCATGCGGACATCACGAATGGCGATGGCGGGCGTTGTCATAGCGGACTCCATGCCTAGGCGAGTTTCTTCTGGCCGTAGTACCAGCCGAGCGAGATCCGCTCGACGATGTCGAACACAAGGCTGAGGGTGTACCCGAGCATGCACAGAAGCAGCACGCCCGTCCATGCATCGATGATCATGAAGGAATCGGTCGCGATCAACGTGAACGCGCCCAGTCCGAAGCCAGAGCCCAGGTATTCCGATGCGATCGTGACGATGAAGGCAATCTGGAAGGCGACCTGGAGCCCGCCGAAGATGATCGGCATGGCGTTGGGCAGCCGCACGCGCCACAGCACCTGGGCTCTCGAGAGGCGAAATACCGAGGCCGTATCAAGTAGAACGACATTGGTCGTGCGGATGCCTTCAATTGTCGCGATGAGGATGGGGAACATCGTGGCAAAAGCGATCGAGGCAATACGCATGGACGAATCGAAGCCCAGCAGAAGGATAAAAATGGGGACAAGCGCGACCGCCGGAATGGAGCGGAAGAAATCAATAATGGGTTCGATGTAGCGGGACGCACCCGGGCTCGAGCCGATGAGAGTGCCAAGCCCGATGCCGAGAACAACCGCAATGGCAAATCCGGTGAAGAGATTTTGCATGCTCGGCACCAGATGCACGGAGACGTTGGCGAAGATCCAGTTGAGCTTGAACTGCTCCCAGATCACTTCCAAGGGCGGAAAGAAGGGGTTGTCGGACGTGGCGCTTGCATTCCACCACCACACGATGAGGATCACTGGGAGCCATCCGGCAATGAGGATCGCGAGAATCCAATGCCAGAGGCGGCGAGCGATCACCTGCCGCTCCAGAAGATGATGCGACGCTGGCCGCGCACGAGCATGCGCGAAAGGGCTACACCGATGATGCCCAGAAACAAAATGACGGCGTAGGTCTGGTCAGCATTGCCCGACGACTGGGTCAGGGCGAGGAACGAACCCAGGCCTCCGGCTCCACCGACCAGCCCCGAGACGATGGCCACGACGAGCGAAGCGCCAAGGGCTAGGCGCATGGCGATACCGATCTGCACGGCCGCCGAAGGCAGGCGCGCATACTGGATCTGCTGCCAAATATTCATGCGGTAGCAGCGCATGGTCTCCAGCAGCACGGGGTCGGCATCGCGCACGCCGTAAGCGGTCTGGATGGCCATGGAAAAGACATTGGCGAACACCACCAGGGCAACGCCCATCGCCATGGTGGGCCCGATGACGAGGATGGCGATGGGGATCAAAACGATCGGGGGGATGACCTTGAGGACGTCGAAGACGAACTTGGACGAGCGGTACGAGAACCTGCTCAACCCGATGAGGATGCCGAGAGGTACCGACACGACCACGGAGATGGCGAACCCGATGGCCGCCATCTGGAAGGTCTCCCAGAAGGCTAGCCAGAACTCGGGCTTGCTCAGGAGCATCCATAGGGCCGCGATGGCTTCGGAGGCTGTAGCAAAGGAGTCGCCGGCCAGCGGCCCCACCGACCCGATGATCTGCCACACGATGAGTGCGACGATCGCCGAGATCATCCCCGCGGGGATGCGGCGGAGCGCGGCTGGCACGGCGACTCCTTTACTGATGGCTTAGCGGTACTGCTTGAGCAGCAGGCCGGCGATGTCCACCGGCTGCTTGAGGAACCCGAGTGCCAGCATCTTGGCAGCCGGGGTCTTCAGGTCGTTGGCCACGATGGTCGGCGGGAAGTACGACGGGTTCGACATGCGAGCAGTGGCCAGGTCGACATTCGTGTAGGTCGGGTTGGCCGACTGCAGAACCTTGTCCCATCCAGCCTTCGTGTTGGCGAAACGACCCACCTCAGCGATTGACTTCTGGAATGCAGTAATCACCGTCGGATTGGCTGCAGCGTAGGCGGCCGTGGTCACCCACATGCCGATGGCAACCTCATTGGTGAAGAACTGGATACCGGGTGAGCCGAGATTCTTCAAGCCGCCACCGGTGCAGGACGACGTGAAGGGCTCAACCGTGAATGCTGCCTGGGTCTTGCCCGACTTCACTGCATCAAGTGCAGCTCCAAAGGGAAGAGTGACGAAGTTGAGTGCAGCCGGGTTGCCTCCGTTGGCCTTGACCGCCTGTGCGATGGTCACTTCGCCTTGAGCTCCTCGCGCGGGAACTGACACGGTCTTGCCTTCGAGGTCTTTCCAGTTGTTGATTCCGGATGTGGGGCTCACGCACACGCCAGTGTCGTCGAGCTTGGCTGCTGCTGCGACGCTCTTCTTGGCTGCGGTAAGCGAGCCGGCCGGGTAGCCGTCAGCGGCGGCGACGACCTTGAGTGCCATTCCGCCATTGGCATAGGCATTGATGATGGGAATTGACGGCGCGTAGACGAAGTTCACGGCACCGGCTGCGAGGGCCGCAAGCGACGGCGGTGGTGCTGGGTAGATCTTGATCTGGGTCACATTGAGGCCGTTCTTGGCGAAGATGCCTGACGACTGTGCCCACGGAATCGTGCCCATCGCATTGATAGCAACGGTGCCCACCGTGATATCGGTGGCCGCCGATGCTGGCGCGGCTCCGGCTGCGGCGATAACGGATGCGGCAACGACGCCGACGACACCCGCGATCGCAACGCCCTTGCGTCGAATACTTCTCACTTGTCCTCCAGGGGATTGTTTGGTGGTTCTCACCGAGTATCCACCTTAAATCCATTTCTCCTTCAAATGTGGGAAATGCAAAGTTCATTTGCCCACGAACGAGTTTTGGCCGTCACATCACGAAGTGGTAACCGTTCGCACCTTCTCCACCGAAGTAGTGGCAAATGTCAGACGGTCCACACGATGATGGCAACACCGGCCACGCTGGCACCCACCACGGCTATCGATATGAGCATCAGAAGTTTCATCGACGCGGGTGACGTTCCCTCGACAAGGTGGCGAGACGTGTATCTCGAGCGCCAATGGGCTGCCGGTGAGCTGAGAATGACCAACGCCGCCGCAATCGCAATAGTGACGATCAGCACGGGCAAGACCTGGCCATGTTGATAGGCGTGCGCCCCGAGAAGACCGAGCACAATCGCGAAACTCACCAGTGTGCGTGACCATGCCAACCCGGTGCGCTCTGGTTGAAGGCCGAGATCGTCGTGTGCAGGTGAGCTCACGCCACGATCACCACGGTGATGATGGCGATTGCAGCGATGGCACCAATACCGATAGCGATGAAGGGTGCCAATCGCGATGGCGGAAGTCCGTGCTGAAGCCGCATGGCGCGCTCGACGCGTAACCACCGCAGCCAGGCGCCAACGGAGACGACACCACCGAGTATCACGAGCGCGGCTGCCAGGATCAGTGACACTCGATGGGCCTGCTCATTGGAGACGAACGTTGCGATGCCCACTCCGAGCGCAATCATCCCGAGCGACGTGCGAATCCACGCCAGAAAAGTGCGCTCATTGGCTAAAGAAAATCGTGGGTCGGGATCGACGCCGTGGGACAGCAGCTTCTCCAGCCAGCCTTGTCCTGAATTACGCGGCATTGAAGGGCACCACCGAATCGTCATTGACGCGAATAAGTTGGTCAATCATTTCTGCACGCGCATGCGAGAGAAGTGCGGGATTGCTGTCGGCCACATTCGACATTTCATCGCCATCCCGGGTGAGGTCGAACAGCTCGATTGTGCGCTGACCAGCGATCTCCGTGAGTCGAACAGAGTCACTGACGATGGTGCGCATCCTCACCGGAGCGGGAAGACCGTCTATCCCGTACGGCTGGTCCTCTTCGATCAGCACGCTCGTGCGCCACGCGGTTGCAGTGCCGTCCATAAGTGGCACAAGCGAATGCCCCTGTGCCTTCGGCAGCGGTGCGGCGTGCGTGAGATCAAGGAGCGTGGGTGCGATGTCAGCGCTTGAGACAAGTTCGGGGCGGCGACCTGGGTCAATGCCCGGCCCGGTCATGATGAGTGGGACTCGGATAACGCTCTGGTAGTGGCAGAAGTGCTTGAGCATGAGCCCATGATCACCGAACACATCACCGTGATCTGAGGTGAAGGCCACGATGGTCGAGTCACTAAGTCCCGAGGAGTCAAGAGCCGAGAGGATCTGGCCGACGCTGTCGTCGATGAATTCAATCGACCCAAGCTCTGCAGCAAGCGCATGCTGGTACTGCTCCTCGGTCGGAGACCACAGCATCATGGGATCTATATCCGGGGTCCCGCGTCGAGCCATCATGCGCTTGACGTACTCGGGGGAGTTCTCATGCGCGTCGTGGAAGCTAGCGGGGAGAGGCATGTCTTCGGGGCGATGGCGGTGGTAGTACTCCGCCGGAGGTGCGAATGGATGGTGGGGGTCCGGGAAGGATACGAAAAGCAGAAATGGCTCATCAGAACCCGCGGCCGCAGCAATGCGCTCTGCTGCCGTTTCAGCAATGTAGTTAGTCGGGTGCAGCGCGGCAGGAGTTGCAGATTCGTAGACGTGATTCCAACCCGGATACACCGAGAGTGCCCGTGGTCGTCCGGCCTGTGTGCGCGGGTCAAACCCTCGCTTGCGCGCCCACGCCACGTAGTGACCCGACACTCGATCTCCGTGGCCGGACACCAAAGCCACATCATCGAATCCGTAGTAGTCCTCGGGGATGACCGCATCACCATCAATGTGCCGCTCGAAGGACTCCCATGACTGGAAGTCCTCGCCAAAGGGGCCCGTCACGGCGCGTTCCCACAGTTGGGGCATGGCCGACTTGATGGCATCGAGTTGGTAGTCCTCGTAGCCATAACCGTTGGGCTGGAAGTGCAGCTTTCCGACGGCGGAGGTCCGCCAGTGCTCAGATCGCAGGACGCGTGCGAATGTCTCGGCGGTGGGATCCAGCGGAATGCCATTCGTGCGCAGCCCATGGGCCGATGGCCAACGTCCCGTCATGATCGTTGCGCGGTTAGGCATGCACACGGGATTGGCGACGAAGGCTCGGTCGAAGACTTGCCCGCGTGAAGCCAACCCATTGATGTGCGGTGTGCGCACGGGCAGGTCGCCGTAACAGCCGAGGTGATCGGCGCGTAGCTGGTCAGCGACTATCACGACAAGTCCGCGAGGGCGGGTGGTGCTCACAGGGTTCCCTTCACGACATGTCCGCGGGTCATGGTGGTTGCGACGCTGGCCTCGGTCAGTGACCAGGGTTCGCTCCAGTCGACGCAGCGATCAAGCACGACCAGGTCGGCGGACATGCCGGGTCGGATACTTCCACGCCACGTGTCCTCGTGTGACTGCCAAGCCGCCGCGGACGTCATAGAAGCGATGGCTTCGGATGGCGTCAAGGTCTCAGCGTCGCGGTAGTCAGGGTCATCGCTCAGTCTGCGCGTCATGGCACAAGCCATGATGAGCCGCCAGTCAGGTGACGCAACCGGTGCATCCGATGCGGAGCAGATGGTGACTCCGGCGTCTTGAGCGGTGCGCAACCTTTGCCGGTTGCGATTTCGTTCATCGCCAATGAGAGCGCTCACGCGGTGGCCGACTGTCCATCGGATACTGGGATTGGAGTTCAGGCCAATGTTCATCTCGACCATGCGGGCATAGTCGGCGATATCGATGAGATCGCCGTGGATCACGTAATGCCGTGATGCGCGTGAGTCCCCTGCAGCGGCAATGGCATCCAGGTATGAGCTGATTGTGAGGTCACCGATGGCGTGTGCACCGACCTGCCAGTCCCGCGCGACGGCACCCGCAACGATGCCGTTGAGATTGGCCACCCGCTCCTCATCCGTCGAACCACCAAGTTGAAGATGGCCATGAGAGCAATCGTCATACGGCTCGCGAAGCCATGCAGTGCGGCTGCGCGGGATGCCGTCGGCAAAGACCTTGAGCTGGGCGACGCTCACGAGCCCGTCCCTGCCGGCACGGACCGGCGGTCCCCAGGCATCAAGTCCGGTGATGACGTCATGGGCTGTGGTGCCGCCAAGGCCTCCGAACAGCAGCATCACCTGCACGCGAAGGTGCAGGTTCCCGTTGGCCTCGAGGGCCCGATAGGCATCGATGGTGCTGAGGTCTCCGGTGCCGTCCATGAGCGTGCGCGCGCCAGGGCCAAGGCCAGGATCGGTCACGCTGATGATGCCGTTGGTCAGGAGGAAGTCCTGCGCGGCGAGCAGTGCTTCCGTGCGCTCATGTGCCGAGATGTCAGGGATCGCGTCATTGATGACGCCGACCGCGGCTTCCAGAACAACTCCGGTGGGCACACCGTGAATATCGCGCGGAAAGCTCCCGCCTACGGGATCAGTGGTGGCAGCAGTGATACCCGCTGACTGCAAGGCGGCTGTGTTGCACAGCCCAGCGTGTCCGGTGATGTCACCGAGTAGTGCCGGGATACCGCCGAGTACCTCGTCAATGTCAGCGGCGCAGGGTCCGCCGTCGGGTGCGGTGCCACGGATGACCGTGCCATCCCAACCATGACCTCGAATCCAGCCGTTGGCATCGGGTCGCGCTCCGCGCAGTCGATTCTGCAGTTCGGCCAGCGTCGCAGTACCGCGCAGGTCGACCGCGGTAAGTGATCGACCGAGCTCGTAGGCGTGCACGTGAGAGTCGTCAATGCCCGGGAGTACCGTGCGTCGGCCGAGGTCTGCCTCGCGTAGCCCAGGTTGGCGAAGCGTGTCGACCTGATCCATCGGCATGACGGCGGCGAAGTCGCCCTTGTCGATGAGGATGGCTGACAATCCCATGCCATCTGGTGCGATGACCGCGTTGGTCAGCAGCAACCGATCTGCACTCACGCGCTGACTGTACGACCCATCAGGGCGGTTCGGTACGGAGCTAGGTCAGAAGTTCGATCAATTCCCACAACACCTACCAGGCCGGAGTCATCGGAGTACTCCACGATGCATGCTCCGTCGACTGAGCCGTCCACCACCGCAATGCTGGTAGCGATGCCGGGCATCCCGAAGGACTGGATCTTGGTGTCGTACTGGTCCGACCAGAACGATGGCATCGCGGTGAATGGGGCAGGGTCCACTGAGGTGCCAGCGAGCAGTGCGGCGAGAGTCGCCCCGGCACGCTTGCCCGTCTCTGTGGGCATGTTCCAGTGCTCGATGCGGCGAGGCGCACCGCCGAAAAGTCCATTCGGATGACGGGCGATGTCGCCCACCGCGACGACCGGCACATCGGTGCCGAGCGCGCGCATGGTGTGGTCGGTGTGCACACCATCGGAGAGATCCAGCCCGTTGCCTTCGAGCCACTCAACGTTGGCCACGGAGCCAATGGCCTCAACGACGAGATCAGTCTCGATCTCGGTGCCGTCACTGAGCTTCGCGGCTTGCACCCGGTCATCCCCGAGGAATTCGGTGATGCTGGTGCCGAGGTGGAATTCCACATCGTGCGCCTCATGACGTCGACGCATGGCAGCGCCAAGTTCAAGGCCAAGCGGCCGCACCATGGGTTCTGCATCAAGAGCCACGATCGTGACGGCGGTGTCGAGTTTGCGTGCGGTGGCTGCCGTCTCACATCCGATGAAGCCCGCACCCATCATGAGCATGTGCCGTGCAGCGCCGAGGTCCTCGCGCAGCTGATGGGAGTCCTGAGCCGTGCGGATGACGTGCCGGCCTGCTTGTGGTCCCGGGATCGGAAGGCGGCGCGGACGAATGCCCGACGCGATCACCAGACCGTCGAACTCCAGCACCCGACCGTCGGCCAATGTGACCGTGCGCGCGGCAAAGTCACTGGACACCACTCCAGAGCCCAACACCCATGTCACGTCGTCGACGATCGCTTTGCGGCGAAACTCCAAGGCGGCGACATCAACACCACCGAGCAAAGACTCCTTGCTCAGTGGCGGTCGGTTGTACGGCAGATGTGTCTCGTCTCCGACCACGCTAATCGCGCCGGTGTATCCGTTCGAGCGCAGAGCCTCGGCGGCACGAAGTCCACCCAGCCCTGCTCCAACGATGACGACGCTCATGAGGGGCGCCTCGCCTATTCGACGGTGATGGCCTGCATGGGGCAGACGTCCGCTGCGGCCTCGACCGCATCACGACGACTGTCGTCAACCTCTTTGACGTACGTCAGCTTGCCGTTCTCATCGAGCTTGAAGACGTCCTCGGCCTCGAAGCAGCATTGTCCGTAGTGCTGGCAGGCGTCCATATCAACGGTGATCTTGACCATGGCTACTTCTTCTCCTCGACTGTCGACGGATACAGATCCTTGGAAGGCGTGCGAATCCCGCGGAACTCCCAGTCTCCCCCAAGTGCGGTGGAAATGACTTCTTCGCTTTCAGTTGGCTGAGCACCCACATCCTCGCGAATAGGAATAGGACCGGACACGATCGTGTTCACGAGCGTTCCCAGACCCTCTACCTCTACCTCGACCACGTCGCCCGGGTACACGGTGCGCGAGAAGGCAGGGGTGCCGGAGAAGATCATGTCGCCGGGTGACAGCGTGATCGTGCGCGCGAGATCCGCCACGAGGTAATGCATGTCCCATTCCATCTCGGCGGTGGTGGAGTCCTGCTTCACGGTGCCGTTCACGATGGTGCGGATGCCCTTGTTGCGGAAGTCCCATCCGGTGATGAGGCCGGGTCCGACCGGCGCCAGGGTGTCGGCACCCTTGACGCGCAGCATTGAACCGGCGTCGGTGTCGCGGAAATCGTGCAGTCCATAGTCGTTGCCGACGCTGTAGCCGGCGATGTAGTCGGCTGCCTCGGCGGGGGACACGTTGCGGCACGTGCGGCCGATGATGATGACGATCTCGCCCTCGTAGTTGAGCCACTTGCAGCGCTCGGGCCGCACCACCGCACCCTTGTGGGAGTTCAGCGCCGTGATCGGCTTGTGGAAGTACGTGGGGGCAGCCGGCAGCTTTGTCATGAACTCGGCAGTGCGTGATGCGTAGTTCAGATGAATGCAGATGATCTTGGTGGGCTCCGACGGTGGAAGGTGGATCGCCTCGTCGATCCCCACCACGCGTCCGTCGGCGGCCACGAGTTCGTCACCGTGGCGGATCGTCTGGACGGGCGCACCCTCGAGCAGTACTCGGCGGTACTCGGTCATGCGGACTTCCTTCCCGTGGTCCAGCCATCGGCAGGACGATCGAACCAGACATGCACCTGGCTGGTGCCGATGGAGTTCTCATAATCGCCGTACTGCACACCGGGAGCTGCAAAGTCCTGCTCACCCAGTGCCGCAGCCATCATGAGGTAGTGGGCGAATCGACCCTCGGGCCGCACGGTGAGGAATTCGTCCATGGTCTCGAGGACGCGGTCATGCCGGCCGTCGAAGAACCATTGCAGGCGCTCCTGATCCATGTCGTACGCCTTGCGACTGAAGAGATGCGAGGGGTCACTGGACTCATGCTTGCGTAGTTCTTTGAGCTTATGGAACGTGTGCGACATAGAACCGGTGGCAATGATGATGACCTTGCGATCGGACGCGGCGATGGCTTCACCAATTGCGCGCCCAACACGCAGGAAGTCATCGGTCTCGCCGGTTTGGCAGACACTGATGGACAGCCATTGCTTGTCGAGGCCTTTGCCAAGGTAGGTCCACAGGTTGACGGACGGGTAGTACAGCGGCAGGTATTCGTCATCGATCGGCGTGATCCAGGTGCCGTTCGGTTCGGCGCGATCGGCGATGGCGTGGGCCAACTCAGGGTCGCCGCGCCACTCGTACGGAATGCGGCACATGCCGCGCGGAAGTTCTTCAGCCGTGAAGAGGCCGGCCCTGCGATTGTGTGACGAGATGACGAACTCAACCGTGGTGAACCAATGCGAGTCGAGCAGAAGCACGGTGTCGTAATCGAGTGTCTCGAACTTCTCCTTGCGCAGACGGTTCAGTGCGGGGACGAGGGAAATCTCTCTGCCCTCGTTGATCTCCATGCGCGTCTCTGGCGGCAGCATGATGGTGGGAACGTGCGAGAGCATGCCGGCGGCAACAACCTCACCCATGACTAATCCTTCCATCCGTTCGGTGCGTACACCGTGTTCTTGACGTCGGCGTAGAAATCGAACGACCACAGGCCGCCTTCGCGGCCGATGCCGGATCGCTTCGATCCGCCGAAAGGTGCAGACAGATCGCGGACGAAGAAGCAGTTCACCCAGATCGTTCCTGCGACGAGAAACCTGCAGAACTCTTCAGCGCGCCGCCGGCTGCCTGTAACGACGCAAGCGGCGAGGCCGAACTCCGTGCCGTTGGCGAGTGCCAGACCCTCGGCGTCAGTGGTGAACGTCTGCATAGTCAAGACAGGCCCGAACACCTCATCGGTAAGAATCTCGCTTCCAGCGGATGCGTCACGGATGAGGGTGGGCTTGAAGTAATGCGTGCCCAGCTCGGTGTTGCGCTCGCCGCCGTAGACGATGGTGGCGCCCGCCTGTCGTGCGCGATCGACGAAGCCGGCAACACGCTCCACGTGCGTGAGGTGGATATTGGGGCCGATCTGGGTCTCCTCATCACGCGGGTCGCCCTGACGGATCTGCGCGGCGCGCTCGATGAAGCGCTTCTCGAACGCGTCGGCGATGCCTTCCTGCACGAGTAGACGCGTACCAGCGAGGCACACCTGTCCTGCGTTGTCGTACTGCTCGATCGCCAGATCGACAGCAAGGTCGAGATCGGCATCGTCGAGGATCACCGTGGGGCTTTTGCCACCAAGCTCGAAGGAGCACGGAGTCAGGTTGTCGGCCGCAGCATGTGCGATGACCTTGGCCGTGGGCACCGATCCGGTAAAGCAAATGCGGGAGATTCCGGGGTTGGCGGTGAGCGGTGCGCCCGCTTCAGCCCCGAGACCCTGCACGACGTTGAAGACGCCTGCCGGGAGCCCAGCCTCGTGCGCAAGCTGCGCGAAGTACGACGCCGATAGCGGGGCCCACTCCGGCGGCTTGGCTACGACGGTGTCACCGGATGCAAGGGCCGGACCGATGCGCCATGTGGCCAACATCAACGGCGCATTCCATGGCGTGATGATCACCGCCACACCGGACGGATCCCACGTGACGTGGTTGGTGTGGCCGCGCGTCTCGAACTCAGGGTGGTGCAGCTTCTCGATCGCGTAGTCGGCGAAGAAGCGCAGGTTCATGACGACTCGGGGCATGACACCGCGACGGTGCGAGCGCAGCAGGCTGCCGTTGTCGGCGGTCTCAAGCTGTGCGAGCTCCTCGATGTGTGCCTCGACGTTGTCTGCCACCCGGTGCAGGATGACGCCCCGTTCGGCCGGGGTGAGGGCTGCCCACGCGGGGAAAGCAGCCCGAGCGGCAGCGACGGCTGCATCTGCTTCAGCCTTACCGCCGCGAGCGACCTGAGCGATAAGTGATCCGTCGATGGGAGATATGTCGTCGAAGGTCGTGGCCGAGGCGACCCGCTGGCCACCGATCCAGTGCCGGGCGTCGACCTCAACTCCGGCGACAACTGTGGTCGACATGTCTGCTCCTCGCGTATGTACGTCCATGGTAGATCGTTCGGACCCTAACGGAATTGGCCCCCTCGCGGGTAGCCTGTGCGGGAACTTCAGGAGGAACCATGCCCCGTCCTCGCATCGCCATCCTTGGCCGTTGGACCGAGTCGGCCAGCGCCCTGCGCTATCGCGGGGTCGTGTCTTCGCGCGCACTTCTGGAA
>JBAWXR010000028.1:0-16083 GCA_037143955.1 Actinomycetes bacterium | reverse complement strand
GTGGAATCGCTTGGGCGGCCACCTTGGCTGCCTTCCGCGACCGGGGCTGGGATGTCCCCCGGGTGACGTTCGGCCACGGTGCAGAGGTGGTGGTGTCGCTCACGGCCGGGCGGGTGGCGCGCGAGATCACGATTCTCGGCTCCTACCACCCCAGCCAGCAGAACACGTTTACAGGAAGGCTCACAACCGGCATGCTTGACGCCGTGATCACCCGGGTGCGTGCTGCCGCCGATTTATCGGCCTGACTCAGCTCGTTCGCGTACGCCCCTGTAGTCCAATCGGCAGAGACACCCGGCTTAAACCCGGCACAGTGTGGGTTCAAATCCCACCGGGGGCACTAGGACAGACCACCGACCGTCGCTTACCCTTATAGGCATGCAGTCATCAAATCCCATCCTGTCCCGTTACGAGCCCAAGAAGGGCGCCAAGGCTGCCACAGCCGGCAGCGCCAATCCGCCCAGCACATTCGACACTGTTGTCGATGGCGGCGGCGCGCGCATGACCATCAACGACGTCATCATCAAAACCGGTGCGGTGTTCGCGGTCACGGTGATCTTCGCTGTGTTCGGCTGGAACTTGGCCGTCTCCTCTCCGTGGATCATCTTTGTGGGCCTGATCGGCGGATTCGCTCTCGCGATGGCCAACTCGTTCATGCGCAAGGTCAATCCGATCCTCGTGCTCCTGTATGGAGCCTTCGAGGGACTCATGCTCGGTGGCATCAGCAACTGGTACAACGCCTATGCCGAGTCCTCGAAGTACCACGGCGTGGTCCTTCAGGCGGTGGTCGCCACCATGGTCACTTTCGGCATCATGCTCGCCCTCTACCTGACCGGCGTCATCAAGGTAACCCGCAAGTTCGTGAGCATCATGATCGTTGCGATGGTCTCCTACCTGGTGCTGGGCATCGCATCGCTCATCGCTGCACTGTTCGGCGTGGGTGGCGGATGGGGCTTTTACGGCGTCGGCGGCATCGGGCTGATCATCTGCGTGGTGGGTGTACTCATCGCCGCCTTCTTCCTGCTGCTGGACTTCGAGGCCATCAACCAGGGCATCAAGCAGGGTGTGCCCGAGCGCGAGTCATGGCGCATGGCATTTGGCCTCATGGTCACTCTTGTCTGGCTCTACTTGGAGTTCTTGCGAATGCTGGCCATCTTCAGCCGCAACTAGGGCAGCGCACGACGCAACGCGATCAGCAGGTCCAGTACCTGCTGGTCGCGTTCGTCATTCTCGGGAATGTTGAGATAGTCGCGTCCCACAACGGCAACCAGCGAGCCAAGGGCGTGCACCTGCAGGTGTGGAAGAGCGGCCGATGGGTGCTCGCCGGTGAGGTCCACGATCGCCGCGGCGGTCGAGTGCACCACTTCTTCGCATCCGATCGCTCGCGTGAGCGGCATGCTCCCGAGGCGGTCCACAATCCGTTCGAGTTCGCGGGCAATGTCCTCACGCACCGCGGTCATGTCCGAACGCTAGGGCACGACAACGGGGGCATTGCCCACCCGTCGAGGGGAAATGCGAAACTCCCCTAGGGTCGTGCCATGGAGTACTCCGAGTCAGTGCTGGACCTCATTGGCAACACCCCGCTGGTGCGCCTGTCGCACGTCACCGAGGGCATCGTCCCTGACCCCGGCCCGCTTGTGCTGGCCAAGGTGGAGTACGTCAACCCCGGCGGCTCGGTGAAGGATCGCATTGCGTTGCGCATGGTCGAGGCCGCCGAAGACGCGGGGCTTCTCAAGCCCGGCGGCACCATCGTCGAACCCACCAGCGGCAACACCGGCGTGGGTCTGGCTCTCGTCGCCCAGCAGCGCGGCTACACAACGGTCTTCGTGTGCCCGGACAAAGTGAGCGAGGACAAGCGCAACGTCCTCAAGGCCTATGGCGCCGAGGTCGTGGTGTGCCCGACGGCCGTTGATCCGGACGACCCACGTTCGTACTACAGCGTCAGCGATCGTCTGGCCCGCGAAATCCCGGGTGCCTGGAAGCCCGACCAGTACTCCAATCCCAACAACCCGCGGTCTCACTACGAGACCACCGGTCCCGAGCTCTGGCGCCAGACCGACGGTCGCATCACGCACTTCGTGGCAGGAGTCGGCACCGGCGGCACGATCTCCGGCACCGGTCGCTTCCTCAAAGAAGCGAGTAACGGTCGCGTCAAGGTCATTGGTGCCGACCCGGTGGGTTCGGTTTACTCCGGTGGCACGGGTCGGCCTTATCTCGTGGAGGGCGTCGGCGAGGATTTCTGGCCAACAGCATTCGATCAGACGATCTGTGACGAGATCATCGCGGTATCGGACAAGGATTCGTTCGAGATGACGAGACGCCTTGCGCTCGAAGAGGGGCTACTCGTGGGTGGTTCGTGCGGCATGGCTGCGGCGGCCGCACTGCGGGTTGCTGCGACTGCAGGTCCGGACGACGTGGTCGTGGTGCTGCTGCCCGACAGTGGCCGTGGATATCTGTCAAAAGTGTTCAATGATGACTGGTTGGCGCGCTACGGATTCGTGCAGTCTGGCGATGCGATCACGGTGGGCGACGTGCTGCGCGGCAAGGATGGGGCGCTTCCGCCGTTCGTCCATACGCACCCGACCGAGACCGTGCGCGATGCCATCGACATTCTTCGCGAGTTCGGTGTCTCCCAGATGCCTGTTGTGCGCGCCGAGCCTCCGGTCATGGCGGCTGAGGTGGTGGGTTCCGTTGTCGAGCGCGACCTGATGGATGCGCTCTTCGTCGGTGGCGCCCAGTTGGCCGACAAGGTCGACGAACACATGTCGGCCGCGCTGCCGATGGTGGGTGCCGGCGAACCGGTGCAGGTCGCTGTCAATGCACTGCAGTCCGCGGACGCCGTAGTTGTCGTGGACGACGGACGTCCTGTGGGTGTGGTCACCCGACAGGACGTCCTCGGTCACCTCGCGTTGTAACGGCCTGCGCCTGAACGATCAGGCTCTGGTGTCTAGCCCCTGTGCGATCGACTCCAGTGCGGGCAGTGCTAGACCTGTGTTTGCGTGGCAGCGGTAGCCGTTCGGCACCTTGTAGAGGTACTGCTGGTGGTAGTCCTCAGCCATGAAATACGTGAGGCCGGACGCGGGCAGCACCTCGGTGGTGATGTCGCCGTAGCCGCGGTCGGCGATGACCTTGGCGTAAGCCGCGCGAGTGCGTTCGATCAGCTCGCGCTGTTCATCGTCGGTGTAGTAGATCGCGCCGCGGTACTGCGTACCGGTGTCGTTGCCCTGGCGGTACCCCTGGGTGGGGTCGTGGTTCTCCCAGAAGTTGCGCAGGATCTCGTAGGTGGAGATGACGGCCGGGTCGTAGACCACCATGACCGCCTCGGTGTGTCCGGTGAGACCGGTGCACACCTCTTCGTAGGTGGGGTTCTTGGTGTAGCCACCCATGTAACCCACGCTTGTGGAAATCACACCGGGCAGTCGCCAGTAGATCTCTTCGGAACCCCAGAAGCAGCCCATGCCGAGGTAGATGACCTTGGCGCCATCGGGCCAGGGACCGGTGAGAGAGGTGCCGAGCACCGCGTGCTTGGCGGGGGTGGGAAGAACGGGAGTGGAACGGCCGGGAAGTGCACCGTCGGGATCGACCATGCGTGACTTATTCATTCCAAAAATTGCCATGCACTTAAAGTACCCACATGGCCGGATTTGAAACCAGAGCAATCCATGCAGGCCAGGAGCCTGATCCCTTGACCGGCGCGGTCGTTCCACCGATTTATCAGGTGTCGACCTATAAGCAGGATGGCGTCGGCGGGCTGCGAGGCGGCTACGAGTACTCACGCAGCGGCAATCCGACCCGTACCGCGCTGGAGGAGTGCCTCGCGGCGCTTGAGGCTCCCGACATCGAAGGTGCCCGTGCGCTCGCGTTCGCGTCCGGTCTGGCGGCCGAGGACACGCTCATTCGCACCACGTGCGCCCCGGGTGCGCACGTGGTGATTCCCGACGATGCCTATGGCGGCACCTATCGATTGTTCGCCAAGGTCGCCGCCCCGTGGGGCGTCGACCACACTCCGGCCGCCGTCACCGATCCAGCGGCCGTGGCAGCGGCGATCGTGCCCGGGCGCACCCGACTGGTCTGGATCGAGACGCCCACCAATCCGCTGCTCAACATTGCCGACATTGCGGCGCTGGCTGAGGTTGCGCACGCGGCCGGGGCACTGCTCGTGGTCGACAACACCTTCGCGTCGCCCTACCTGCAGCAGCCGCTCCTCTTGGGTGCTGACGTGGTCGTGCACAGCACCACCAAGTATCTCGGCGGCCACAGCGATGTTGTCGGGGGAGCTCTCATCGTTCGCGATGCCGACCTTGCCGACCGACTGGCGTATCACGAGAACGCCATGGGATCGGTGCCCGGGCCTTTCGACTGCTGGCTCGTGCTGCGCGGGATCAAGACCCTCGGCGTCCGCATGGATCGCCATGAGTCCAATGCGCGCGCGGTCGTCGACTTTCTGGTCGCGCACCCCAAGGTGGCCGAGGTGCGGTGGCCGGGGCTTGCCGGTCATCCCGGCCATGAGGTTGCTGCCCGTCAGATGCGCGGCTTCGGCGGCATGGTGTCGTTCCGGCACCGCGACGGCCAGCAGGCTGCACTCGACATGGTGGCTCGCACAGAGGTGTTCACGTTGGGTGAGTCCCTCGGCGGTGTCGAGTCACTGATCGAGCACCCGGGCCGCATGACGCACGCGTCGGCAGCGGGTAGTCCACTGGAGGTGCCCGATGACCTTGTGCGCCTGTCGGTGGGGATCGAGTCGGTCGACGATCTCATCGCCGATCTTGCGATGGCGCTGGGCTAGGAAGCGCTGGGTGAGGGACTGGGTGGCGCCTGAGGGCTGGCCGACACCCCCGACGAGGCATTCCCGGACGAGGTAGGAGACGCGGGAGTGGCGGAAGCCGCGGTCGGCATCGGCTGTGGCATGGCATCGGCGACCCTGCAGGTCGCTCCTGCACAGGCTGTCAACGCCTGGGCCTGGGCTGTGAGCGCATCCACGACCGATGGGTCCGTGGTGGCCACCACATTGACGAGCTCGTACGGGTCGCTCACCTCGTTGTACAGCTCTCGATCGCCATTGGCGTAGAGCACCAGCAACCACTGATTACTGCGCATGGCCACGTATTTGGGCGGGCTTTGCGGCGTGTAGTCGGGATCACTGGGAATCGATGTCCCGTCATTCTCGGTGATGGTGGCGGTGCGCCATCCATGAGGCGTAGCCGGAGACTGCAGGAGTGGGATGAGGGAGCGTCCGTCGAGCCACGTGGGAGTGGGGGCCTTGAGAAGAGTCGCGAACGTCGGGCCGAAATCGATCGTGGACGTGATGGCAGTGACAGTTGCACCCGGGGTCACTCCTGGACCAATGGCGATGAGGGGTACGACTGCATCTTCGCGAAATGCCGTGCGCTTGCCGGCCGACAGTCGATGGTTGCCGGCATGGAAACCGTTGTCCGACGTGATGAGCACGAGCGTGCTGTCAGCTTTGCCGCTGGCGCGCAACGAGTTCATCACAGTGTCAACGGAGTCCGCCACCGCTTCGCTGGATCGCACCCGTTGGCGCCAGATGCGATCCATCGTCTTGATGCGCTTGGTAGACAGTGCGGGAACGCCCGCGAGCCACGACGGCTCTGCCACACCGGTGGCTCCGTAGTTGGGGGTTCGGGGTGCCACGGCGTTGGGATGAGCAGCGGCATGACGCGGCGCTGTCGGAGCTGGCAGGTGCGGAGCAAACGGTGCGAGCTCGAGGTAGAAGGGCGATGAAGTCGAGCGAATGAACTTGGCAGCGTTTTCGTTTAGCACGTCGTTGAGGTAGTCCGTCGGTGCCTTGGCATGCTTCTGTAGGACACCGTTGACGTTGAGTGTGTAGTTGTATCCCTCGTAGCCGCGCGAAGTGGGAACGGCCCAGGTGTTCCAACCCGGCGGAATGTAGGTCTTGGGGTCACGAGGCCCGGGGTACTCGTTGAGGTACTTGCCGATCATCGCGGTCGTGACTCCGGCTGCCGACAGCCATGTGGGAAGGCAGTCCAGCTGCTCACCCCTGGCCTGGAAGGTGGGCCAGCCGCCGCCCGTGGCGCGCACGTTGGAGATGACCTGATGGTTGTGCACGAACTGACCGCGAAGGACGGACGTCCGCGATGGACAGCACAGCGAGTCCGTCACCACGTGGTTTGTGAACGTTGTCCCCTTCTGCCGCAGCGCCGCGAGGCGCGGAACCTGCATGAATGTCTGCCAGTCAAGATCGTCGGCCATGATGAGAACCACATTGGTGATAGGCGTTGCGGAACCGGATGGTTCAGGAACGGTGGGAGTCACGGTTGAATCCGGACCGGCCTCCTGTGACGAAGGTGTGGTTCCGTCACCATGTTGAGATGCAAACGACGATGCAGCCGTACCTATGGCCGCACCACTGACGATGGTGGCGATGACGAGAGCGGACGCGACGGCAGTGACGCGTTGGGCACGACTCATGCGGTCGCCAGCGTCTGTGTGCGGGTGCGCAATGTCTCGGGCATGCGATGGACTGCGATGAGGACCGGCACGACAAGGAGCGCTGCGATGGCGAATGCCCAGTCGAAGTCGAGAGCGTCAATCAGAACTCCCGCGACCAGCGGTCCAATGACAATGCCTAAGTCGGAAGCCATCTGGTAGGCCGCTACGACGATGCCGCCGCGCTGTCCGCCGATGACGTCGCCGATCACTGCCGATGGCGCAGAAGCGAAGAACGCTCCGGCGACACCCTGGATGGCCAGTGCGACGAAGAACAGAATCAGCGCCGACATGGCCTCATGTCCGAGACCATTGACGAGGAGGTCCGTGACGGTCAAGAGGCCCATGCCCACGAAAAGCGCCCAGCAGCCGATGACCATCGATCGACGGCGCCCCGTGGTGTCTGTGTACCGCCCGGCGGGCAGCAACAACACCGCCTGCACAACAGCAGCTACGAGAAACCCGTAACCGCTGAGTGACGGCCCACGCCGCATTCCTTCCACGACAAACAAAGGAATGGCGGTCGACCGCAAACCCAGAGTGACGAAGCCGCTCATGAGATTGACCAGCACTGCGGCCCGGTAGGCCGGGTTCGCCATCGCTTCCTTGAGCTTTTCCATCTTGTCGACTTCCGGCCCGGCCACCTTGGCTTCCAACTCGTGAAGTCGTGCGTTGGCGAGAAAAATCAAGGCCACCACGGAGGCAATCGACAGGCATGCGGCGTAGACGAAGAACGGTGCGCGTAGCGAAATGCCCACGACCAATCCGCCGAGCGCTGGCCCGGTGACACCACCGATGAGGAAGCCACTCTGATACACGCTCGAGGCACGGCCGCGTTGGTCCTGATCCACGACGCGCAGCAGGAGCGCCATGGCTGAGACAGTGAACATGCTGGAGCCCAGCCCGCCAATTCCGCGCAGCACGATCAGCTCGCCGAAGTTCTGCGACAGACCTGCGGCGACACTGGACACGGCAACGATCAGCAGCCCGCTTGCCAGCACCGCGCGCTCGCCTGCGCGGTTGACGAGAACGCCGGCAATGGGTGAGGAGATGAATCGCACCAGCGCGAATACCGACACCACCGCGCTGGCCTCGAGGGCACTGACGTCGAAGGAACGCGCAAAGACGGGAATGGCCGGAATCAGGATGCCGAAGCCGAGGGCCACGCAGAAGGCGATGGCGGCCAGCACCAGGACCTCTCGCGGGAGTCCCCGAAAGTAGTCGGGGGAGAACCGCTTGAGCACTGCCTCACCTTACCCTCGGGCTGTGGATGCTCCTTCCCCGCGCGAGCGGGACAGCCTGCGCTCAGCGATCTACGAGGCGGAGGATCGCTGGTCTGCCCTGCTGGACCATGGCGGAGTTCTGGACTTCTTCGGCTCGCGGCTGACCTTGCCCGTGCAGCGCCGGTTTGGGAGCGTGGAAGCCATGCAGGTGTATGCGGATTGGGTCCTGACCCACCCTGACGTTGTGGATACCTACGGTGTTTGCGCACCAGTCACGGTCCGCGCACGGGCCGGCCAAGCCAGAGCCCACTACGAGCCGCAGACGGCGACGATCGCAATTCCGATGGATGCTCGCTGGGCCGCGCGCGAGGCCGTCGTGCTGCACGAACTCGCCCATCACGTTGCGGTCCATGCGGTCCATGCAGTCCATACAGTCCATGACACTGACGCGTGGCACAGCAGCTCCTACGCCGCGGCCATGCTCGTAATGACGCAGGCGGTACTCGGACCGGAGGCCACCCTCGTTCTTCGGGCCGGCTACGAGGATGCTGGAATCACGGTCGCCCCATGAGTTCCTCAGCGACTCTGGATCGCATCGCGGCCCTTTTGGCCAAGGCCGAACGCACCGACAACGCAGCGGAGGCCGAGGCGTACCTCATGAAAGCGCAGGCGTTAGCAACGCTCGCGAGTGTCGACCTCGCGGTGGCGCGAGCGCGAACGGCCCGCAAGGAATCACGTCAACAGCCAGAATCACGCACCACCCAGATCGGCGAACGCGGAAAGCGTGCCAATACCCACCTGGTCTCGCTGTTCGTTGCCATCGGGCACGCGAATGATGTGCACATTGATGTGGCATCGAACTCTACGTATGTCATCAGTTACGGAATGCCGGCAGATCTTGATGTGGTCGAAACGATGTACACCTCCGTCGCCGTGCAGATGGTTCATGGCAGTCAGGCTTACCTAGCGTTGGGAACATGGAAAGGCGAGTCGTATTCGGCTGGTCGATTTGACCGACGTCCGCACACGGCGCACACGGCACGAGTCGCCTTTTACCGAGCCTTTGTCGAGCGCCTCTCCGAGCGATTGGCGCAGGCCCGCACGACCGCTTTGAAGGAGCAGAACTTGCCACGTGCCGAGCGCAAGGGACAAGAACTCGTGCTTCGCGAGAAGTCCGCAGAGGTTCGCGCTTTCCACCGAGCCTCGTCTCAGGCTCGAGGCACGTGGGGTGGGTACTTGGGTGGCGTGCGTCGGCCTAGTGGTTCTGCGGCCACCGCTGGTCGTGCCGCAGCGTCGCGCGCTCGACTGTCAGCGCAGCAGGCCCTGCCCCAGAAAGGCCCGGGTGTGGGGTCGTAGCGTCAGCCGCCGTACGGCTCGACCTTGATGATCTCCACTGCCATCTCTTTGCCATTGGCAAGTTGGTATGTCGTGGCATCACCGACGCGCTTGCCCTGCACTGCCGCGCCAAGCGGTGACGTGGGGCTGTAGACGTCGATCGACGCATGCGCAGCTTCTTCGCGAGAGCCCAGCAGAAACGACTCCTGCTCGTCAAGGGCAGGGAAGCGAACGGTGACGACCTTGCCGATAGCCACTTCGTCCGGGGCCGAGTCGGGCACGCCAACCTTGGAGTTCTCCAGAAGTTGCTTGAGCTGGCGCACGCGGGCCTCGCTCTTGCCCTGCTCTTCCTTGGCGGCGTGATAGCCGCCGTTCTCCTTGAGATCGCCTTCCTCGCGCGCCTGCTCGATGCGCTTGGTGATCTCCTGACGAATAGGACCCTCGCGTTCGGCAAGTTCTGCGACGAGGCGGTCGTAGGCGTCCTGGGTCAGCCAGGTGATCTCGGTCATGACGCAGAAGCGTAACGGGCTCTAGCGAGTGGCTCGACGGGTTCGGACGTAGTCACTGACCACGTAGTCACCGAGGCGATCGGCGCTTGCCGCGAGTACACGGCCGCCATTGCGACGTGCCATGCCGTCAAGGAATCGCTCAAGCGAGGGGTCGTCGCCCAGACGAAACCACGAGATGGGCACCCGTCGCCTCGTCATTCGATCGACCTGGGCAATGGTTTCGGCAATGGTTTCGTCCTCGGGTGGATAGGAGAACCAGCCGTACCCCTCGGGCATCAGTCGTGCCGTCGGCTCACCGTCGGTGACCACCATGACGATGCGTTGTGCTCCGGGGTGGGAGTCCAGGAAGCGTCCGGCCAACATCAAGGCATGGTGGAGGTTGGTGCCTTGTATGTGACTTGCCTCCAAGTCCGGAAGCTCATGAGGTTGCACGACGCGGGCAACGTTCGCAAAGGCGATGATCTGCATCGCATCGAGCGGGTAGGCGGTCGACGCGAGGGTGTGCAAGGCGAGGGCCATCGTCTTGGCCTGACGCCAGGTGTCATTGACGACCATCGAGAAGGACTGGTCTATGAGCAGGGCTACGGCTGCCCGCGTGGTGGTCTCCGTTTCGTGAACCTCGAAGTCATCGGCCATCAAGGTGTCGCCACCGGACACCATTCGACGACTCATCGCGCGACGTACTGTGCGCACGACGTCGATCGGCTGCTCACTGCCGAACGTCCACTCACGACTGCTGCCGGTGAATTCACCGGAAGCGCCCGAGCGCGTGATGTCGTGCTGACCGCGGGTGGTCCCGTCAAGAGAAGAAAACACCTGACGCAACGCCGTGCGCCCGATGCGTCGAATCGCCTTGGGGGTGAGTTCGAGCCGGTCACCATCGTTGACGAGGTAACCCTGCTCTTCGAGTTGGCGCTGCAGCTCGCGAAGCGCCTCGAGATCATCGCGTGCCTGGCGCCCCAGTGCGCGTTCGATCGCTTCCTCGTCAATGTCGTCAAGGTCCATCCGGTTGAAGCCGTCATTGAGAGAGGAATCCAGCGCCTCAAGATCGGACAACTCCGCTAAAGCATCGGTGACCTGTGGAAGTCCCATGCGTTGACTGCCGGACATGCGTGCTTTGCTGGATGGTCCAAACTCTGGTCGAAGTGACTGAAGGTTCTGCTGCAGTGCGGCCATCTGTTCGGTCAGTCCCATGTCTTGCATGGCCTGGGCCATCGCATCCTGAAGTTCAGCGCGCTGTTCGGGACTCATGGAATCGAGCATGCGTTGCATGGCTGCCTGCCGTCGGGCTAGGTCATCGATCAGCTCGTCGAGCGTCGCCGGCGCGTCGGGGAAAAACTGGCGATGCTTGTCGATGAAGGCGTCGTAGTCCGCCTGTGTCGCCTCGCCGCGTCGATGAGTGTCCAGGAGGGCGTTCAGGTCCTGCATCATCTGCTGTAAGGCTTGACGTTCTTGCGGCAGGTTGTCGATGCCGTTGCTCAGATTGCGAAACTGTTGGTCGACGACATCTCGACGAAGTCGCTCCTGCGCTTGTTCGAAGAGCGCACGAGCTTCGTTGGATCGCCAGTCGTAGTTGGCGAGTTGCTGCATGGCACGTCCGACATCGTCAGGAATGTTGTCGAGTTGTGCTTCGCGAAAGCGCGCATCGTCGGAGGGGTCGGGAAACAGCTCCCGGCGCTCGGTGTCCTTGGCCTGTTCCACGAGTTCACGCAAATCCTGGAGCAGACCGTCCATGGCACCGGACTTCTCCAGACGGCGACGCTTGTCTCGGACCTGTCGGGCCATGTCTCGCATACCGCGGCGTCCCTGCGTGCCCTCGCGCATGAGGTCGCGCAGAGCATCCTCGACCGACTGGCCATCCATGATCCGCTTCGCGAGGTCGTCGACGCCCGCGCCTGCGTCCAGCGGCCCCGCTAGCGGATCGGGACCGTCGTGAAAGGGGCCGTAGCGAAAACCGCTCACGCGCTTGCGTACCTGCTTACGCCGCCGATGACGTCCTTATCTATGCGGCGCGTGAGCCACAAGCCCTCGACCGCGAACTCCACGCACGAGGCGAGCAGCGCCGGGCTGGAGTCCATGCGGGGTTCGAGCTGCGACAGCAGTGCGCCCAGGCCGTCCATCGGGCCAAGCTCGTCCAGCAAAACTTTGGAAGGGACGAGATCGCCAGCGACCAGCGAATTGCCTTCGTCGAACCATGCGACCAGGGCAGTGAGCAGCGGCCGTACGTCAGACCCACCCAGAAGTGCCCGCCAACTTTCGGCTGCGGACTTACGAGCGAGGAACTCCAGAACCTCGTTCTCGCGCCCCTCTTCGCTCACATCGAACTCGACCTTGCCGCGCAAGGTCGGCACGATCTTGGCGAGGTCGCCGATGCGCGCGACAGCTTGCTCATCACCATTGATCGCAGCGCGTCGCAATGCCGATCCCGATAGCGCTTCGACGCAGGCGATGGCGAATCGCGCAGAAACGCCGCTGCGTTGATCGACAGATGATGACTCGCGCACGAGTCGAGTGAAGCGCGCGACCACATCGAGCAGGTGCTCCGGTACCGCAGCCTCGATCGCGGCTTCCTGACGAAGCAGGTCGACCTCGATCTCCAACGATGCGGGGTAGTGGGTGCGAATCTCCGCACCGAAGCGGTCCTTGAGTGGCGTGATGATGCGCCCTCGATTGGTGTAGTCCTCAGGGTTAGCGCTGGCGACAACGAGGAGATCAAGCGGAAGCCGGAGCTGATAACCGCGGACCTGAATATCGCGCTCCTCGAGCACGTTGAGTAGGGAAACCTGGATGCGTTCGGCGAGATCGGGAAGCTCGTTGATCGCCAGAATGCCGCGGTTGGTGCGCGGCACCAGGCCGTAGTGGATTGTCTCTGCGTCACCGAGGCTGCGCCCCTCTGCAACCTTGACCGGGTCCACGTCACCAATGAGGTCGCCGACGGACGTGTCGGGAGTCGCAAGCTTCTCGCCGAACCGGTCACGCCGGTTGCGCCAGGAGATAGGAAGGGAGTCGCCGAGTTCGCGGGCCAGGCGCTGGCATCGCGCGCAGATCGGTGCGGTGGGCTCGTCGTTGACCTCACACCCCTCGACCACCGGAATCCATTCATCCAGCAGCGTGATGAGCGAACGGATGAGTCGTGTCTTGCCCTGTCCTCGTTCACCAAGGAGGACGAAGTCATGACCGGCCAGAAGCGCACGCTCCACATCGGGGCCGACCGTCTCCTCAAAACCCACGATGCCCGGAAGCGTGGTCTGTCCGTCGCGAAGGCGCTGCGTGAGATTGGCCCGAAGTTCCGCCTTGATGCCTCGTGGCGCATACCCGGTTGCCAGGAGCGCACCGAGCGTTGTGGCTGTCGGCGAGGGTGTCGGCGAGGGTGTCGGCGAGGCAGAGGGCGCGAGGGAGGAAGAGGTCACGAGATGACGGTATGCCGTGGCGCGCGATCACGCGAGGTCAGGACTGCGGTGGGGTCCACGGCTGGGTCGGCGGCACGACTCCGGGCGGGAATTGCGGCGGAATGACGTCGGGCGCCCCTGTGATGCTGCAGCCCAGGACCTCGACGACATATGCCGGGGCGAGCGTACGTAGGTGGTAATCCACGCGGCCACTGATGTCCGTGATGATCGCGTAGCCCACATCGACGTGCTGCTGATCCTGGGCACGGACCACGCATGTGGAGTGCGCCACGTTGGTGTCGAACGTGACGTCTGCCCGATCGGAACTGACGGTGGACCAGGTGATCAAGCGCCCCTCGGCTCGCGGCGCTGTGATGTGCCACCCCACGAAGGCCAGAGCCACGATGAAGCCGACGACAACGAGGGCTGAGAGCACGCGGGTGCCCGTCCGTGAGCGATTGAGCCCGTAACGCTCCTGCATAGCGGGGCTGAGCTGGTCCCGCGAGAAAGGCGACGGCACATGAGGGACACTAGCCCCGTGCGCTCCCGCCCCGTTCGTCTCATGGCCGTCCACGCCCATCCCGATGATGAGTCCAGCAAAGGCGCCGCCACCACGGCGAAGTACGTCTCTGAGGGCGTTGAGGTGATGGTGGTGACCTGCACTGGCGGGGAACTCGGTGACGTCCTCAACGCTGCGGCTCGGGCCGAGGTCGACCAGCGAGGGCTCACGGCGGTGCGTCGTGACGAAATGGCTCGTGCAGCGGCCGTCCTGGGCGTCCAGCACGCGTGGCTCGGCTTTCCTGACTCGGGGTATCCCGAGGGTGACCCCAAACCCCCCGTACCGGCCGGTTGTTTCGCTGACCTGCCACTGACGGTCACCGCACCTCCGCTGGCCGCCCACATCCGCGACTTTCAACCGCACGTGGTGACGACGTATGACGAGAACGGCGGGTATCCGCACCCGGATCATGTGCGCACGCATGAGGTCACCGTGGCTGCGATCGATCTAGCGGCCGACCCGACCGCTGATGTTCCCGGTGAGCCATGGCAGGTGCTCAAGCTCTACTACAACCTGCAGTTCACCAAAGGGCGCGTCTTCGCGTTGCATGATGCGATGCTGCAAGCAGAACTCGAGTCTCCGTACCACGATTGGATCAAGGGCTGGGATGACCGCGAGGACGCCTTCGCTATCACGTCGCGCATTCACTGCGCGCCATGGTTCGACGTGCGCGACGCTGCACTTCGTGAGCATCGAACACAGGTCGACCCCGATGGCCTGTGGTTCAAGGTTCCGATGAGCGTCCATCACGAGGTGTGGCCCACGGAGGACTTCCACCTCGCCTGGTCGCGCGTGGCGACCGCACTTCCCGAAGATGATCTGTTTGCAGGCTTAGAGGAGAGCAATCGATGAACGACATCCCACCCGATCAGCAGGGGCTGCAGTCGATCATCGATGGAGCGGGTCCCATTGCGGGATTGTTCGTGCTGCTTCTGCTTGTGGCCGTCGTGCTGCTGTGGTGGTCGATGAATCGTCAGCTCAAGAAAATCGACCCAGCGCTGAAAGCTGGGCCTGACGACGAACGTGTGGAGCGGGACCGCGAATACACCGCAGAGGCCGTGGCGCGTGGCGAAGAAGACTCATAAGTCTCTGAGCATGGCGACCTCGCCTCGTGGCATCGCGGCACTCGTACTGGTCCTCGCATTCGTGATCGCCACGGCCCTCCTAGGACGATGGCAATGGGACCGAACCCAGGGCATTCTGGAAGCCGAGCGGGCATCCAAAGCGCAACGCGCACCCATCGAGCAGGTACTCCCCACGTCCGCGACCGATGTCCCCGCGGATGCGATGGGGCACCGCGTGACACTGCAGGGTCGGTGGCTCGCTGACAAGCAAGTCGCCGTCGTCAACCGCGAAGGCAACGGCAAGCCCGGGGTGTGGATTGTCACCGCCTTGCAGCTCGCCAGTGGACCGACGGTGGGCGTGGTTCGTGGTTGGCTGCCGATGGCCGATTCCCCGGGCGCCGACGCGCCAGCGGGACCCGTTGTTGTCGAGGCTGTAGTACAGGCCGACGAAAACTTTTATGCCAGCGCTGTATCCGCTCCCGGCACCGTCGCGTCGATTGGAAACCTTTCCGAGGTTTTTGGGCAACCGATGCTGCCGGGGTATGTGGTGCTCACCTCGGAGGAGCCGCCTGCTGCCCCGGCACCGATACCGGTCCCGGCCCAGGTCTCAACGGATGTGCCGTTCCCCTTGCGCAATTTCGTCTACGCGTTGCAGTGGTGGCTGTTTGGGCTGTTTGCCGTTGCTGTTTTCGTTCGGTGGCTGTGGCGTGACAACACCGTCCACTAGCGTGATGCCGTGATCTCGGTCATTGGCGAAGCCCTCGTCGACATCATCGTCGACCCGCATGGCGAGGTCACGTCGGTTGTCGGCGGTGCACCACTCAACACCGCGCGCACCTGTGCCCGCCTGGGCCTGCCGACTGACTTTCTGGGTGGTGTCTCGACCGACGCATTTGGCCGACGCATCATGGCGCTGCTGCAACACGACGGCGTGCGACTCGGACTTGGCCACCAGGTTCCAGAACCCACCACACTGGCCATCGCGCAGATCGATGAGTCTGGCGCCGCCACCTATCGCTTCATGATGGACGGAACCTCCGCATCGGCGGTCACACCCGAGGCGGCCCTCGCCAGTATCGATGCCTCGTGTCGCGTGATTCATGCGGGCACGCTCGGTCTCGTCCTGCAGCCGTTGGCCGATGCGACCGTGGCCGTTGTGCAGTCCGCGGCTGATTCGGTCATCGTCATGATCGATCCCAACTGCCGTCCCTCGGTGATGACCGGATCACCCGTGTTCACGCTGGCGCTTGACGCTGTGTTGACCCGCGCGGACATCATAAAAATCAGCGGCGACGATGCAGAGTTCCTCGCTCCCAACACCTCGCCCCTGGAGTTCGCGCGCGCCCTGCATGAGCGCACCGGTGCAGTGGTGCTGCTGACCGACGGGGCCAAGGCCGTCCACGTCCTCGTCGGCGGGAGTGAAGCGGTGCTGGACGTACCTAAAGTCCCGGTCGTGGACACCGTGGGGGCCGGGGACTCCTTCAGTGGCGGGTTCCTCGCCCACTGGTTGCAGTCCGGGCATGGGCGCGCCGACCTCGC
>JBAWXR010000027.1:0-16260 GCA_037143955.1 Actinomycetes bacterium | reverse complement strand
ACTTGTTGATGGTGGTGGCGGGCACAGACATCGGGATGCCCGCCGCCGCTGCAGCGGGACGTGCCGGGTTGGGACCGGCACCCGCCTGCACGACATTGCCCATGATCACCGAATCGACCTGATCGGCCGCAATACCCGACCGCTCCAGTGCGCCACTGATGGCAACAGCACCGAGTTCAATCGCCGACAGCGACGAGAAGACGCCGAGCAACTTGCCGATCGGGGTGCGTGCTCCGTCGATAATCACGGAAGTGGTCACGGTGTCTCCTCAGTGCCGAGCAAAGAAATGGACGTACTACCGGTGTGGCGAGGGTAACGCACCGAATCCCGGCGCTCTCTTGTGGCCAACCCCTACAGTTCCGTGAAACAGGCCACACAGAGTCCGCGCGATGAGGAGCGACATGGTCCAGCGCACGGCAGTGATCAGCGGTGCCGGCACCGGCATTGGCGCCGCATGCGCGCAAGCGCTCAGCGCATCATGCGATCGACTCGTACTCGTGGGCCGACGCCTGGAGAAGTTGCAGGAGGTTGCGGCGACTGTACCGGGCGACGTTCATGTGCATGTGCGCTCATGCGACCTCAGTGATTCACATTCCGTGCAAGAACTCGCCGACTGGGCGCGGGCCGAGCTGGGCACCGTAGACAGCATCGTCAGCAATGCGGGGTCCGTACAACCTCCGCTCGGCGATTCCCTGCAGACCATGGCCGACGCCTGGGCCAGCACGTATCTGGCCAACACGATCAGTGCCGTGCTCCTCATCGAATCCCTTGCACCGCTGCTTCCGCGTCCGGGCGGGCGAATCGTCATCATCGGCTCGGCAGCTGCACGTTCAGGCAATGGCAGTCCGGCCTACGCCGCAGCCAAAGGTGCGCTGCAGACCTATGCCATCTCTCTCATGAGGAGCCTCGGACCCGACGGCATCACCGCCAATGTCGTCGCCCCCGGGTACACCGATGGCACCGAACTCGTCGCCGGCCGCATCTCCCCCGAGCGCAAGGAACGTCTGCTGCGGGGCATCGCGACCGGCCGCCCCGCGCAAGCGGCCGAGATCGCGCACATCGTGGCGTCACTGGCCGCACCAGAGGCCAGTTTCATCAATGGCGAGACCGTCACCGTCGACGGTGGCCCTGTCGTCGCGGGCTAGTCATCAACCTAAGGAGAAACATGAGTGAGTTGGACGCAACCGACCTCGCCCGCATCGAGGTCGTCACGGCGTTGTTTGCCGCATGGTCCAGTGGCGATGCCGATGCTCCGCGGCAGCACCTCACCGAGAATCCGATCCTGTGGGACAGCGTGGGTGGCCTAAAAGAAGGGTGGCCGGCCATCCGCGAGTACTTCGCGCACGGCCTCGAGCGTTACCCCGACCTGGTGCTCGTGCCGACCGGCGAATTTTGGGCCCGCCCCGATGGACTGGCCTTGCAGTGGCAGATGAGCGCGACCGTCATCGATGACTCCATGGGCGCGGGACACCTGGGCAAGAAGTGGATCGTCCCGGGACTGTCCTACGTGGTGTTCGACGGACTCAAGGTCGCCGCCGAGTACGACTACCACGACAAGGGTGCGCGCCAGCGCTCACTCGAGGGCTGACACTGCTGCTGCTGACACTGCTGCTGCTGACACTGCGGCTGACTCAACGAGCGCGCAGGTCACGGCGGTCCCCAGCGCTCCAGCAGTCGTCGATGCAAGTCACTCACCATGCGCGGTGTGATGAGCTGCTGCATGGTCAGTCGACGGAACAGGAACGGCGCGACGACATCTTCGACGCCCTGCTTCACATCCAGTCGCGGATCGAAGGCGCCCGTCTCCTTGCCCTCGGTGATGATCGATGCGGCGCGAGATCGCGTCTGCGAGAACATTCGACGCTGCACGGCCGCAAACGCCTCATCCCGGGCCGCGCCTTCCATCAGGGCAAGCAGCAGAGCGACGTAGGACGGGTCATTGAGGCGTCGTGCATAGTCGCGCAGGTAAGCGAGCAGACCGGCTTCAGGATCGAGGTCACGCGGCAGCGGCTCACTGTGCATGAGGAAGTCGAAGACTTCGCAGGCAAGGGCCCCAAGGTCGGGCCAGTTGCGGTAGATGGTGCTCCGAGCGACCCCGGATGTTTCGGCGAGACGTTCGGCCGTGAGTCCGGCCGGGCCTTCCGCCACCAGGACGTCGCGCACGGCGGTGAAGACTGCTGTTTGCGTGCGAGTGAAACGAGCATCGGTCATGGCGCCTCCGCGCAGGTGATGTCGATGAGCTGGTTGAGGAAGCGCAGGGACACCGCGATGCCGATGGCGAGCTGATCGGCCGTGCGGCGAGGTCCGTTCTCGAACACGGTGAGTGCCGTGAGATTGACGCAGGCTCCGCGAAAGTGGTTGTAGGCCAGCCAGGTGCGCCACTGCTCGTCGGTGAACGTCACGTTCGCTACGTCGCGCAGACGCTGCTTCCACGCGTCCGCACCCATCGTGCGTCGGCCCCGGATGAGGGCGAGGTACGCCCAGTCCTCGGCCGCATCACCGATGTGGGCGAACTCCCAGTCGAGCACCGTCAGCCCATTTACCGCATCAAAGAGTGCGTTCCCCGGGCCTGCGTCGCCGTGAACGATGACGCTAGGGCCGGTCGGCGCGAGGTTGCGACGAAGCCACGCGGCCGCATCGTCGATCAGTGGAATCGTGCGCGGGGCATGCTGCCGGTACAGCGCCAGCCAACCATCAATGTTGTCGGCGATGACCTGATCCGGTGTGCGTTGACCCGTGTGGAGGATCGCGGTCGGCAGCGCATGCAGGGCCACCAGCGACCGGATGATGTCGTCCAGACCCTGGTCGTCCAGTCGCACCACACCGTCGACGTGCTCCATGACCATGCAGGGCTGACCCAGGACTTCGCCCGACGTCTCAACGTGCAGGACCTCGGGCACGCCGTAGCCGGCCGAGCGCACGGCACGCATTGCTGCGACTTCACTGATGGTGTCGGTGCCAAACATGCCGCCCTGCTCCACCCGCACCACGATGCGTGACGTGTCTGCCGGCTCGGTCATCGTCGCGCGCCACATGCGTCGCGAGAATCCGCCACCGATGACCGTCGCGTCCGTGATCGTGACGTCGTGGCCGCGCTGTATGGACAACCATCGCGCGAGTGCATCGACCTCAGCCGCTGGCACGAGCACGTCATCGTGTTCGACATTGGTGTCGTGACTGGTGAACACCGACATCAGCGGCTCGGCCGCCTGAAAATCCTCACGCGCCCAAGCGACGAACATCGGTCGCACAACCGCTGCTTGCCCGTCATTGGTGGCAAGGGCCTCGGCCGCGACTTCGAGCGCCTCCTGCGGACTGCAGTGCAGCAGTAACGCCAGTTCCGCACTGCGCGCCGGCCACGGATCTTCACCGCACGTGCGCAGATACTGCGCTACTCCCTCCCACTGCCGGGGGCTGCCGGAATCGGGATCACGCATGGCCTCCGCCACCAGAGATTGGAGCATGGTCATGCACCAAGCCGCTGTGCCGCCGCTGCCTCCAGCGCGAAGTCGTAACCCGCACCCCACATGGGATCGGCCATGGCGTCGGGAGCATCGACCAGCGCACTGGCACAGAACCACTCGTAGGACTGCTCGTGACCGACGCGGAACCCCCGCTCGCGGGTCAAGCCGAGCGCGTGTGCGCGATCGAGCGACAGGATTCCGTGATGGCGTTCCTTGAACAGGTGGCCGTAGAGCGGTCCGGGTGCATCGAATCCGTCCGGCACGAAGACCATGTGTGGTTCGACACCGACGATCTGCGCCAGCTGAGCGATGTATTCGGCGGACGAGCAGCCCTGCCCAGTGGTGTTCACCACCTGACCGACCGCGTTCGGCTCCAGTGCGAGCTCAACAAGATTGCGGCAGAGGTCGTCGACGTGGCCGTAGGAGCCCGTCACCAGGCCACCGTGCGGCACGAGGATCGGCAGACCTCGACGCAGTCGCAGGAACATTGCGGCTTCCATGTCGAGGATGTTGTTGTCGGGTCCGTAGATCGCGGCGGGACGAGCGACACTGCCGGGGAATCCTGTGGCCGCGTGACGCTCAAGGATGACTCGTTCAGCATGCGCCTTGAAACCGCCGTAAGTGGTCTGCGGCTCGTCGCGCAGGGGCTGGTCCTCGGTCCACGGCATGAGACCGGTGGGCGCATACGCCATGATCGACGAGACGAAGACGTAGGCACCCACGGTGCCGTCCAGCAGACTGATGAGGTCGTCGAACTCACCGCCACCCGCGGCCATCACGAAGCCGGAAACGTCGATACCTGCGTCCCACTGCGTCCCGGCCAGTGCGGCTGTCATGGATTCGGTACTGGTGCGGTCGCCCACAATCCGCTGCACACCCGCCGGCAGCTCAGAGGTGGTGCGGCCGCGATTGAGCACCGTCACCTCGTGTCCCTCACGAACCAGCAGGTCAACGAGGCGCCGACCGACGAACGTGGAACCGCCAAGGATGAGGGTCTTCATGACCGGAACTATAGGAGATTTGTGGGACAAAATGTCCCATAGTCCCTAGAATTCGATCATGACCCCACGCCTGACCAAGATGGACGAATATCCCCGCCACCAGATCGACGGCACGTTCGATTCGGTGGCCAGCGATTCGGTCAATTGGAACGACGGCTTTTACTTCACCCTCGCCGACGAGCGCACCGGAGCATCGCTGTTCGTCGGGCTTCGCCTGTACCCCAACACCGATGTGATGGACGGGTTCGCGTGCGCAACCCTTGATGGTCGCCAGTACAACGCACGGTGGTCCCGCCGACTGCGTCCGCGCAACGACGACCTGCAGGTCGGACCACTGCGGCTGGACATCGTCGATCCGCTGAGCGTCCTGCGGCTCAGCTGTGCAGCGAGCGAGTACGGGATGCTCTTCGACCTCGAATGGACCGGCTTGCATGAGCCCTTCCTCGAAGAACCGATCGTGCGGTACGAGGGCGGTCGCAAGACCTACACGCGCAATAACTTCGACCAGTGCTGCATTGTCCAGGGCACCCTCACCATCGGTGGGCGCACGCTGGAGGTCAATCCGCAGACCTGGGTCGGCGTACGCGATCACTCCTGGGGACACGGTCGCACTGGCGGCGGGGCACATCCTGCGTCCGCCCCTTCATCCGCGGCCGATCCCCGACGCGGTTTCGCCATGCGCCAGTGGACAATGGTGCGCATGCCAGATCGCGTCATGTTCTGGCAGTTCCATTTGCAGGCCGACGGCACGTTCACGCCATTTGAGTCCATCGTTATTCCGCGCGACCCATCACAGCCGCGCTGGGCCTACACCGACGCCGTCGTCACGCATGCGCGCATCGACGGACTGCCGCGCGTCGCCTCGTCCACGATTGCGATGAGTCGTCCCGATGGCACGATCGACCGCTACCGACTGGACCCGGTTGGCTGGCCGGTCTATCTCCAAGGCGGTGGCTACCACGACGGTTTCAACGATCATCAAGGTCGAGGCGTCTATCGAGGTGAGGAGCACCACGAGGGAGAGCAGTGGGACGTCCGGCACCCCATCAACGTGGGCGATCCGACCGGTAATTTCCGTCAGCGCCCCGACGCCTGGGCCGAGCAATTCGCCACATGCCAAAATCTGAGCGACCCCGCTGACCGCGGGTTCGGCCACCAGGAGTGCGTGCTCGCCCCGTAAGTCCCGCACGACCCGACAGGAGAGCGATGGACCGCGATCGATTGCAGGCATTTCTCAATGCCGTCGAGCCCGACCGCGGCGCAACGGTCCTGGAGTGCCTGCCCATCCCCGGTGGTTACAGCCGCGACACCGCTCGCGCGACCGTGCAGTGGGCCGATGGCACGACCGAGTCATTCTTTCTTCGCGGCGATCCGCCTATCGACGCATCCGTATTCCGCAGTGACCGCGACAACGAGTGGTTGCTCCTGAATTCTCTGGTCAACTCGCCCACGTTCAACATCCCCCGCCCGCGCTACTACGACGCCACCGGCGAATATCTGGGATGCAAGTGCATCGTGGCCGAGGCGATCCCGGCACAGTCGATGTTCGCCGCACTTCAGACCGAGACCGACATTGAGGCCGCCAAGGCACGATTCGTAGACGTGATCGCGTCCATTCATGCGATGCCACTCGACGTGCTTGGCCCTGATATTCCCCGACCCACCAGCTGGCGCGCCCAGATGGATGCGCTCATCGGACGACTCGACGAGATTCAGGCAGGCCTTCAAGAGTCCAATCCGGTCCTGCATTACGTGGCACGGGTCATGCGCGAGAACCTGCCGCGCGAGGTTCCGCTGGCACTTGTGCACGGTGACGTGCAGCCCGGCAACGTGCTGGTGCCCGACGGGGCGCCGCCCGTTGTCATCGACTGGGAGTTCGCACAGGTGGGCGATCCGCGACAGGACCTTGGGTATTTCCCCCAGGTGCCCATGCCCCCTTTGCTCTACCACCCTGATCCGGAGAAGTTCTGCGCGCTGTATCGCGAGCGCACCGGGATGGCCGAGCAAGACCTCAATCCCCTGATTGTCGACTACTTCCTCGTGCTCGGCACCGCTCACCTGCAACAGAACATGCTGATGGGTGCTGAAGCAGTGGCACAGGGTGAACACCGCGGAATCATGGGGACGTACCTCATCATCGCCATCACGCACTTCCACAACCTGTACCTCAATTACACCGAGCAGGTATCCGGCTCGCGAAAGGCCTCCGCATGATCATCCGGCCGTCCACGCCACAGATCCTTCGCGACCTGCAGGTCGAGGTGGAGCGCGAGATATTGCCCCTGATGCCCGATGCCGTGTCCAAGATGCGCGTGCAAATGCTGCTTGCCGTTCTCGGTAACTGTGCGGTGCGCAGTGCTCACGAGATCGCGTGGATGACGGAGGAGACCGCCGAGATCATTGACTACGCGCGCGAAGTCTCTGACGCCGTCGGTGCCGAGGCTAGCCGTCTGATCAAGGTTCGTCTCGAGGCAACTCACGTAGACGACAGTCTGCACCTCGATGACGTTGCCGCGACATATTCGCGGGCTGGCTTTGCTTTATCAGCCGCGCTTGACGCCGCGATGGACGCCTACCTCAACGACCTCGTGCTGCGAGGCGAGGCACTGCTGCGGGCGCGCGTGACACGCGAGCAGGAGATCGCAGGAGGTTCTGCAACCACCGGTCGCTGATCAGGAGGCTTGGGTCGGGTAGAACCGATCGCGCCCGGATGTGGCTAGTACTTCCTTGCCGCTGTCGACGATAACGACCGTGCCATTGATGAACGATGACTCATCGCTGGCCAGGAACAAGAACGCCTGCGCGAGATCCTGCGGCATCGGCGCGCGGCCCGTGGGGTACTTGGCCCCCATGAGTCGAGCAGCTTCCTCAAGGTTGTCGCGATCGCCAGTGGTGACGCCCGCGGTGAGTGAGGAGACCGTGGCACCGGGGGCGATGGCATTGGCGCGCACTCCGTAAGGCGCAAGCTCCACTGCCGCCGACTTCGACAGGCCCACCACGCCGTGCTTAGCGACGGTGTAGACGTGCGGCCCGAGTCCGGCCTGCACCCCTGCTGTGCTCGTGGTGTTGATGATCGAGCCGGACCGCTGCTGCTTCATGATGACCGAGGCAAGCTTGGTGCCCAGGAACACGCTGGTGAGCAGGATGTCCATGGTGCGTAGATAGTCAGGTAGCGAGGTGTCTGACAGCGGACCGGTGACGCCCACCACGCCTGCGTTATTGACCATCACATCAAGCCCACCGAACGAGCTCACGCATGCGTCGATTGCCGCCTGGATGTCAGCCTCGGATGTCACATCGGTGCGTACGAAGACAGCAGAGTCACCCACCTCAGCGGCCAACTTCTCGCCGGCCTCCACATCGAGGTCGGCAATGATGCAGCGCGCGCCCTCTTGGACATAACGCCGTACGACGCCCGCACCGATGCCGCGGGCGCCACCGGTGACCACCGCGGACTTACCCGCCAGGCGCGCCATCAGTGGCCGTCACTCATGGTGAAGCGATTCAGCATTGTGAGGCGCGACTCGTCGCGTCCCGCGGCACCGGCAGCGATGACCTCGCGGCTTTGGATCTTCCACCCACGCGTGCGTCGCGTCCAGGTATCGACATACCGACCGTGGAGAGTCCACTCTTTGCCATCGACACCACGGTGCCACGCGGTGACCAGGCTCTCGGCGTTGGCGTAATCGGTGCCGGTGAACTCGAGGGTGATGTTCGTGATGGCATGCGAGGTGCGCTCATAGCGCGAGAGAGCTCCCTGCAGCATGGCGCGAATGGCGTCGGTGCCCTCGACCCATTCGGCGCCGCTCACGCGCATGCGGCAGTCATCTTGAAACACCGTGAGCTGGGTCTCGATGTCTGCCTGATCGGCCGCCTTGGCGTAGCGGTACATCAACTGCTCAATCTCATACCGGTCGGGTATACGGAGGCCGTCTACGGCGTACTCGGGCATGGTGCTCTCCTGTTCTTACGGGATTCTCAGACGAGCGCTGCGACGCGCGTGAGGCCATCAGCGATTTCTTGAGCGGTCTGGCGTGCGTCCTGCTCACGCAGGCGGGTGGAGATGACCTCCATCGAGAACGTGGTGTCGGGCTTGAACTCATCGCGCTGGCGAAGCAGGCCCACAATGTCGAACTCGCCCTCGCCCAGAATGCGACGGTTGGCCAAGCAGTCGTCGTAGAGGTTGGGGTCCTCGGCGATCACTGTGCCGTCGTTCATCTGCAGCGTGAAGATGTACGGCCACACCCCGTCCAGACACGAGAAGTCCAGGCCGGCGCGGTAGACGTGCCAGATGTCCAGACACAGGCCCACGTTGGAACGACCGGTCGCCTTCACAATTTCCGCACCGATGGCCGGCGTGGTGACGTTGGTGAAGGGCAGTGGCTCCAACACCACATCGACACCCCAGGCGCCGAAGCGATCGGCCACACGCGCGAGCCGCGCCGCGGCGTCGTCGAGAGTGCCCTCGTAGTCACCGACCACCTGCAGTCGGCGGGGCCGGTAACGCTTGGCCAGCATCGCGGCGATGTCTTCGAGGGGGTCCGGCTCGGCCTTGAGCACGCGCAATGCCTCGAGCTCGCCGACCCGCATGCCCGACGCCTCGAGCAACGCATCAAGCTCGGCGATGTCGTGATCTTGCAACCACAGGCGCATCCACCGGCACGACAGGCCGATCTCGACGAATCCGGCAGCCTTCGCGGCCGCCAGTCGCTCGTCGAGCGGCACCTCGCCTATGCAGTTGAAAGCAAAGGCGAAGTCGGCGGGCGTCAGCGTGCTGCTAGCGCCCGGCGATGTCACGCGCGATGCCCTCGTCGATGAGCTGCTGGCAGTACTGGTGGAAGAACGGGATCTTGCTCTCGCGGTCGTTGAACGTGTTCTTCTTGTAGAACATCGACTTGGAGGTGGCTGCCACGTCCTGCCACGCCCATACGTCTTCGCCGACGATGAGCTTCAGGTGTTCCCAGTGCCGATGGGTGCGCTCGATGTAGTCCTGATCATCGGTGTCGTACCAGAGTTCCCAGGTCTCAAATCGCGTCTTGTCGTGCGAGATCGGGACGGCGCGGAAGAGCTCGAGGTGCTCAGGGTTGTTGTTGAAGACACCCGTCGGGAAGATCGTGTAGTGGCAGATGGCCACGGACTGGTGGTCGGGGTTTTCCTTGAGCTTGGGCAGTGCGCCCTTGAGCGGCACGATCATCATCGCGTGACGATCAAACGTGAAGATGCGCATCTCGCGGCCGTCCTTGACGTCCTGCGGCGGAATGTGGTGCAGCGCGGGTGCGTGGTAGAACTCGTTGAAGGCATCGATGATGACCTTCCAGTTCACATCGACGTACCAGGTCATCTTTTCGCGCAGGTACATCTTCTCCATGTTGTACTTGCCGAGGTCGTTGATGATGTCTTCGCCCAGCCACTCCTTGAGCGGCGGAGCAATGCCGGGGCCCGCCAGCACACCGAAGACCCAACCGCCCCACTCGTCGACCTCCACGCGAGGTGCGCGAGCGTTCTCGACAAGTGCCGGATCGAAGTCCTCACGGTCGGGGATGCCGATGACGTTGCCGTCGAAGTCGTAGACCCAGTCATGCCAGGGGCACTTGAAGCGTCGAGCTCCGCAGCCTGAGTCACGAACGATGCGCGCACCACGGTGCTGGCAGATGTTGTGGAACGCGCTGAGTCCGCCGTCCTTGAGTCGCGTGATGAGCACGGTCTCGCCCTGGCCCTCCCACACCACGTGATCGCCGGTGTCCTTGAGCTCCTCGGACCGGCACAGGATCTGCCACGACGGGTTGAGAATGTATTTGCGCTCAAGTTCAAAGCGCTCGGGGTCGGTGTAGACGCGGGCGTCGACGGTGTCGGACTTACCCTGCGTCACCGGGATGTCAGGTGACCAGCGCACGGGAGCATCACCGCGGGTCGGAGGCACGAACGTGGCCATGGGGGCACCTTTCGCCGAGAGCAATGCGCCCGTCAGCCGGGAGCAACTCCCCCAGCCTAATCTTGTCTAGACAACTTTGGAAGGGGCCGGGCCGGTCAATCTCAGCTCGGCGACGCTCCTGACGGGTCGCACTAGAGGTCCAGGACCAGCCGGTCGCCGGCACACCGGGACACGCACGGCATCATGAAAACGCCCTCGGCGCGATCCTCGTCGGACAGCAGCGAATCCCGGTGGACGATCTGGCCGGAGATCACCTTGGTCTCGCAGGTGCCGCACACGCCTTCGGCGCAGCTGGTCATGATGGGCACGCCGTTGTCAATCATCGCCTGGACGATCGTCTTGTCGGCCGGCACCGGGATCTCCTGCCCGGTCGAATTGATGACCACGGTGAACGCGTGATTGCCACCGTCGCCCGAGGAGTCGATCGGCTTGGCCGCGAAACGCTCGACATGCGGGGCCGGACGCCCGAGATCCGCGCATGTTTTTTCGACCGCGGAGATCAGCGGCTCAGGGCCACAGCAGTAGACGACGGTGTCGGGGCCGCAGGCGCCGATCATGTCGCGCAGCGGGAGGAGTCCCTTCTCATCCTCGGGCCAGATGGTGGCGCCGACCTCCTCGAGACGATCGCGGTACGCCATCGAGGCGCGCATGCGGCCGCCATAGAAGAAGCGCCACGTGGAGTCGCCCTGCAGAACCTGACCCAACATCGGAATAAGAGGTGTGACGCCAATGCCGCCGGCGATGAACAGGTAGTCCGGTGCGGGGACGAGCGGGAAGTGATTGCGCGGCCCGCGGGTACGCACCCGATCTCCCGCGTGAATGCTGTCGTGCACGTACGACGAGCCACCACGGCTGGCGGGCTCGCGCAGCACTGCGATGCGCCACGTCTGGTCGCCATAACGACTGCACAACGAGTACTGCCGTTCGACGTCGTTGCCCAGGTGCAGGTCGATGTGTGATCCGGGCTCCCATGCCGGCAGCGGCGCGCCGGAAGGATCCTCCAGGCGCAGCGAGACCACGCCCACCGCTTCATCGACCCGTTCGGTGACAACCAGATCGCGGTACTCCTCGACAGCCATGGTCAGACGGTAACCGCACCCTCGGTGGCGACCACCGTCACGGTCCCGGCAGTGCCGTCGACCGTCACTTCCATTCCGTCTACGAGCTGGGTCGTGCCCGTGGTGACCGAGAGGACGCTGGGGATGCCGAGCTCGCGGCTCACGACCACCGCGTGAGAGTTCAGGGCACCCACGTCGACGACCACAGCGCCGGCGAGCAGGAACAGCGGAGTCCATGCGGCGTCCGTGAACGGAGCGACAAGCACATCGCCGGGCTCGAGCTTGGCCATGTCGGCCGGGTCACGCAGCACGCACACCCGACCCGTGTAGCGGCCGGAGCCACCGCCGATGCCGGCAAGTACGTCGCCCGTCGACATCGGTGAGATGCGGGTCGATGCCCGGCGCTTCCACTGCGACAGCGGCAGCGGATCGCTGGCGATGATGAATGGGGGCTCGAGTTCGAACAACTGCTCGTACTCATCCAGTCGCGTCGCAATGAGGTCGCGGAACGACGCAGGATCGGCGACATACGCATCAAGTTCGTCGTTCATGAGCATCATGACGTCCTCGGGCTGCGCATACAGCCCGGCCTCGACACCTCGGCGGCCCAGTTCGCGAATGGCCATGCGCACCTCGTTGATGGTCGCCACCGAGGTTGCCTTCGTGAGTTCGCGCGAGGGCACCGAGAGCTTCGAACTGGCCAGCGCCATCTCGAAGGTGGCCAAGCCTTCGTCGTTGCCCGCCAAGAGTCCGCGCATCGTGTCGGCGGCCTGCTCGCGTCGCGCGGCCATCGCTTCATGACGCGCCTGTGGCGAGTCGGCATCGGAGGCCTTGCGAATTCCGTTGACGAGCTTGAGGGGCTGCAGCGGATCGGTCTCCCACGACAGGGAATGGATGTCCCACTCGTTGGGTCCGCGGAAACCATAGGTCTGCAAGAACCCATCGAACGATGCCGCGAACGTGCGCTGCGCATCGGTGGAGGGTGCCGTCACTGCATCAAGCGCTGCCTGCGGCCCTTGATCGAACAGTGCGGTTAGTTCAGCCGACGCGTTGACCTCGCGCGACAGGACCCACAGCCCCGACGCAGGAGACGCCGATTCCACATCACCCAGCCCGGAGATCAACTGCAGGTGCAGGTCAGGGCGATCCACCGACGCGCAGATCCCGACCAGCATTGCCGGTGCAATGGTCGACGCAAGGCTGGAGTAGTCGTGGCGGGCGAATGCATTGTCGAGCTCAGGAATAAACGAGCGCGCCCGAGCGACCAACTCGACGTCGGACAGCGTGCGCAGGTCAGGGCGCTGTGAGCGGAACTTCGAGGTGCGCACCCGATCGGCGTCGATCAGCGGGAACGATGTCGACCCCAGGATCTCGCCAATCGTGCCCATGGCCTTCTCGGTGAGGTCGGGGCGAATGTCACCTTCGCGAGGCTCATAAGGAGGTGTATCCGGGTGGGAACCGAGAAGTTCAGCATCGAACTTCTCGAGCTCCGCACCCAAACGCAAGCCGAGCAGCCGCATATGCGACAGGTTGAGGTAGAAGAACCCGCCGAACACACCCACGACCGGATACTTCGGCCCCGACATCTCGTCCTCGGCATAAATGCCGAACTCCACGAAGCCGCGGAACCACCCGGGCAGCAAGCCCTCTTCGAACACAAGCGACCAGCCCAGAGGACTCGCCGGGTCCTGCAGAACCTCGCCTGCGTTGGCGCGCGTGTAATACGGCAGTCGCTCGTCGCGCTGCCAGTCGACGATCCAGGTATCGATCACAGGTGTGGGTGCCGCGATTAGAACGGCGAGGTTCCGCCGTCGACGTTGTACGTCGCACCGGTCATGCCGTTGCCCAGAGGACCAGCGAGCAGCAGGGCCATACCGGCCACCTGCTCGACGGTCTGCAGTTCCTTGGTCAGGGTGTCGTTGGCGAACTCCTGCAGGAACTGCTCGTAGGTGATGCCGGATGCCTCGGCGACCTGCGCACCCGCGTCCTTCATCAACTCGGTCTCAATCGGTCCCGGGCAGATGGCATTGGCGGTGATTCCCATCTGGGCGTACTCGACCGCCGTCGCCTTGGTGAGGCCGATCATGGCGTGCTTGCCGGTGATGTAGTGGCTGACCGCAACCTTGGAAGCGAGCTTGCCCTCGATGGAGGCGATGTTGAGGATGCGACCGTACTTCTGCGCCATCATGAACTTCAGTGCATGACGAGTGGCCCAGAACGCCGAGGTGCAGTTCCACACCATGCCCTTGTCCCATGCCTCATCGCTGAGCGAGTCGATCATGGCCCAGCCGTCGGAGCCGCCGGCGCAGTTGACGAGGATGTCGATGCGACCGTAGGTCTCGACCGTGTAGTCGATCAGCGCATCGACGTCGTCGCGCACAAGGGCGTCGGTCTTCTTGAACTTCGCGCGATCGCCAGCGTTGAGGCGCTCGAGCGCGTGGGCACCCTTCTCCTCGGAGCGGTTGCCCAGGACGACGGACGCGCCCTCGGCGACAAACGCCTGGGCGATGCCGAAACCGATGCCGGTGCTGCCGGCGGTGATCACTGCTACGCGACCGTCAAGCTGACCCATGACCACTCCTTGTTCGCCAGACCAGACGGCCTGCGCTGTGAACTGACATCCCACACCACTTACTTGAGTCCGTCAATCGAAACTTCAAACTCGCTTGAGCTAGTTCGCCTTGCGAGGTCGCGGATCCCCGGGGCCCGCGTTCTCCTCCATGAGCCGGTTGATGGTCTGGTGCACGTACTGCACGCCCGGCTCATTTCGCCCAAAGAGCTGAGTGCGCCCCCCGGTGACCGAGACGCCCTTCTGGACGCCGTAGCCGGTGATGTAGTCCTCGCCGTAGGTGACGTCGTAGAACCAGTCGCGCATGACCTCAAGGTCGTGCTGCTCCTGATCCCCGTCGACCTGCTTGCGAATCAGGATGCGCTGCTCGGTCATCGACTCATCACGCTTGGTCGTAGGCAGCGGGAAACCGATTGCCATGCGCTGACGCCAGCCGCCGGCGATGGAAAAGCCGGGGAACAACCAGATGATCGAGCCGACATTGGCCGACGGATCCCAGGTGTCTTCCGGGTCGTCGAGGTGCTCCTCGATAGCGCGAAGTGCAAAGGCCACGCGCTCGTGCGGACCGAATCCATCGAAGATCGCCGTGTTCGACAGGTTGGTCTTGAAAACCGTGTTCTTGTGAAGCGATGCGAAGTGGTAGCCCTCGAGGTAACCCTCGATCGCCACCTTCCAGTTGGGTCCGGGCATCATGCGCGACGAGAACAGGTAGCACTCGTCGAGCTTGAGCGCCTCGAGCACGGGCCGGAACTCGCCGAGCCACGAGTCAATGTCGATCGTGAGACCCGGTGTGAGACACACGAAGATGACGCCGGCAGTTTCCACACAGGCAAGCTCGATGAGGTTGCGCTGGGACTTGTCGAATTCGCCGAACGTCTGCTCGCCGTAAAGACCGTTGAGCTTTCCGTCCATGCCATACGACCATGCGTGGTACGGACACACGAGGGCGCGCGACTGACCGTGACCGGCTTCGCAGATCAATGCGCCTCGATGACGGCACACGTTGAGCATCGCGTGAACTTCGCCCTTGGCATCGCGCGTGATGAGCACCGGGACGCCCACGACCTCGATGGCCTTGTAACTGTTCTTCTCCGGCAGCTCGCACGACAGTGCGAGTGGGAGCGGGATGCGCTTGAAGATGAGATCGATCTCGGCCTGGAAGAGTTCCTCGTCGAGATAGTTGTCGACCGGCTCCTGCCATGGCTCGGGCGCCTGGTCGGTCGTCTTGTTCTTGGTGTGCGCCACCAGTCGACGCATCATCGAGATGGCTTCCTCGCGCGCAGCGCCGTTGAGAACGGTGCTGGGCAGGTACTGCGGAACGGCCACGGGCTGCTCGGCGACCTCGGTCACGACTGACTCCTTTGCCGCGCCGGGCAGGTACCCGACGAGTTGTCTAGACAACTATCGCCCTGCCGGGGGCAGGTGTCAACGGCCGCGCCCCCGGAGAGCGTCAGACCGCGGCGGTCGACCCCGGCATCTCATCGGCCGACGGGAACTGCAGGCTGGTCATCTCGAAGTACTCCATCAGGCCGTGGTGGCCAAGCTCGCGACCCACGCCCGAGGTCTTGAACCCACCGAAGGGTGCCTTGGGGTTGAAGCGCCCACCGTTGATGGCCACCTGGCCGGTGCGCAGGCGTGACGCGATGCGGACCGCCTCGGGAATGTCAGCAGCCCACACGGCACCGGACAGTCCGAACTCGCTGTCATTGGCGATCGCGATGCCCTGCTCGATGCCGTCGTACGCCACGATCGCCAGTACCGGGCCGAAGATCTCCTCCTGCACCACCTTCGCACCGGGATCGAGGCGACTGAAGACGGTGGGCTTGACGAAGTAGCCGCGCTCCAGACCGGCCGCGAGGCCATCGACCGCGCCGGGTCCGCCAGCAATGATCGTTCCCTCGTTCATCCCGATGTCGATGTAGTTCTTGACGGTGGCGAACTGGCCGGCCGACGCCACCGGACCCAGATCGGTGTTGGGATCGAGCGGGTTGCCGATGCGGAAGGCGTTGACCAGTGCGGCGACGCGTTCTTCGACCTGCGACAGAAGTGCGCGTGGCACGATCAAGCGGGTTGTCGCCGAGCAGGTCTGGCCGTTGTTGACGAAACAGCCGCGAACCGCGGCCGCGATGGCGGCATCAAGATCGGCGCCTTCGGCGATCAGGAACGCCGACTTGCCGCCAAGTTCGAGTGCCACCTTCTTGATCGTGCTCGCGGCTGACTTCGCGACCTGTACGCC